>NZ_ANOH01000443.1 GCF_000346505.1 Aporhodopirellula sallentina SM41 | reverse complement strand
ACTGTCCGGTAGGAAAGGGGCGGATTCTTGCGAACTAACCACTACCTAACCAATCGAGTCGGGATCAATAGCTACCCACACCGAGTGGTAGGTGACGACGTGTTTCACGGCGGTCGTCGTGTGATCGCGGGGGGCGTTCGATGCGGGGGATCCGTTCGATGCGGGTGATCCGTTCGATGTGGGTGATCATTGTGGGCGAAATGCGTTTCATGCGTGCAACGACTTCAAGGACGAACACGTGTGCTCCGCAAAACCGGTCTGTTTTGCCGGTCACGCCGAGAAGTTGCTGCGACAAGATGCATTTGCGGCTTTGCAGAATTCATCGACGCTTTATAATTGAATGAGCGTATCCACTCAGAGTTCGTGTCAGCGTGAGGCTTTTCAACGGTTTCAACGTCGGTCGACCTCCGCGGTCTGTGCGCTCACTGTCGAGGTGCTCCCGCGAGTTGCGTTGGTGCTCCCGCGAGTTGGCCACTGCGGCCTCGAATTTTGCGGCCTCGAATTTTGCGGCCTTGATTTTTGCGGCCTCGACTTTTGAGAACTCGAGCCAGCCTGTTGTTTTGATGACATCACACACAAGGATGGAACCATGCATTTTTCGGTAGCGTACGAAACCACGGAACTCATCTCCCCGTTGCTTCAGCAAGAGATGATTGCGTTCGCGGAAGAATTATCGAGTCAGAGGGATTGGTTGAGTTGTGAACCGCCTCGTTTGAGCAACCGTGACGGGATTCTCGCCGGAGCCAGCAAACCCAATTTCTCGGGGCAACTGGACCAACCCGAGTCGGCCAAAGTATCCGATCGCCACAACGGAACGCTGAACGATCTCGTCAAAATCCTGTGCGCCGTGTCCGCGGAATTTGACGTCGACTGGTTGATCTCCCACGACTGTTCCAATGGCCCTCTCGGGTTCATTCGGTGCGGCCGCTGTGATGAGGAAGTGCGGAGTCAGTGCGACGTGCTCAGCGAACTGACCCAGGAACTCGGCCGGGTGGATCTGGACCTCGGCGATTTCTAGAACGGCGATTTCGAGTTGATTGCCTGCCGATCAAAATTGGCTGAATGAATTCGCGTTTTGACGCGGTATGCCATGGCTCCGTTTGCTGTGTCTTGGCGAGGTAGGTGGTCGCAACACGAGCCTTTGGTGCCGTCGCGAATATTTTGAAATTGCCGGTTATGAACGTTGCCGTGGTGGCGGTTAAGACGGGTTCCGATGACCCTCACCACATGGATGCATGAACGTTCAAGAAAAACTAGCCGTTTTAGCCGACGCCGCCAAATACGACGCTTCGTGCGCCAGCAGCGGATCAAAGAAAACCCGCGAAGGTAGCCAGATCGGCAGTACCGAGGGGATGGGGATCTGTCACAGCTACACGCCCGATGGTCGGTGCGTGTCGTTGCTGAAAATCCTGCTGACGAACTACTGCATTTACGATTGCCAGTACTGCGTGAATCGCGTTTCGAGCGACACGCCACGGGCGAGATTCACCGTTGACGAGGTGGTCTCGTTGACGATGCAGTTCTACAAACGCAACTACATCGAAGGGCTCTTTCTGAGTTCCGGAATCATTCAAAATTCCGACTACACGATGGAGCAAATGATAGCGGTCGCCAAACGTCTCCGCACCGACGAGCACTACGGCGGCTACATCCATCTCAAGACGATTCCGAACGCGTCGCAGGACCTGATCGATGAGGCCGGACGGTGGGCGGATCGGTTGAGCGTGAACATCGAATTGCCAACCGACCGCGATCTGGTGCGTCTGGCCCCGGAGAGAAAAAGCCTCAAATCGTGGCCGCGATGGGCGGTATTCGCGAGAAGATCGAGGAAACCACGGCCGACAAGAAAGCCGGTTTGAAGACCCGCGGTTTCGCGCCCGCTGGACAGAGTACGCAAATGATCGTCGGGGCGACCGAGACGCCCGATGTGGATGTGCTTAAGACGGCATCGGATTTGTATTCGCAGCAGAAACTCCGCCGGGTGTACTACTCCGCATACAGTCCGATCCCGCATGCGGACGCCCGCCTGCCGGGACAGTCTCCTCCGTTGATTCGCGAACATCGGTTGTACCAGGCTGACTGGTTGATGAGGTTCTATGGTTTCCAGGCGGACGAGATTGTCGCCGAAAAGGACCGAAACCTATCGCTCGACATTGACCCGAAACTCGCGTGGGCGTTGGCGAATCGGCATTTCTTTCCTGTCGATGTCAATCGAGCTAGCTACGAAGAGTTGCTGCGAATCCCCGGCGTTGGTGTTCGCAGCGTCAAACGGATCCTTTCGATTCGAAAGCACCGGAACCTGCGGGCCGCCGATTTGCGAAAGTTGCGTGTCGCGTGGAATCGCACCAAGGCATTCGTTTTGACCGCGGACCACAACCCGAGCGTTCACGACCTGGATCGATTGGATTTAAAATCAAAAGTGACCACCAAGAACGAGCAACTGATGTTATTCGATGCCGCTGGTTCAGCCGTAACGGGTGAGGTCTAGCCTATCGGGAACGACCCGATGGCACTGCGAACATAGATCCTGCGAACATGGACCAATTTCTATCGATCGAAACGTTTGACCAATGGCGTGATCAAGCGAGAGAGTTGCTCTCTCGCGAAGTTCCTCCGACGGATGTGCATTTTGAGACCCGTAGCGATCAACCTTCGCTCTTTGGCAGTGACGACGCACAGGCTAGCCCAACGGATCAAAGCCACGTCCGAAACGCAGTCGCGAAGGTGCCAAAGTCTTTTTTAGAGCTGGCGAAAATTGTTGCCTGTCACCAACGTCCTGCCCGGTGGGAACTTCTCTATCGAACGCTATGGCGGCTAACGCACGGCGAGTCGTCGTTGCTCGAGATCGCAACCGATGATGACGTGCATCGGTTGCAGCAGATGAGCAAAGCGGTCACTCGCGATGTTCATAAAATGAAGGCGTTCGTGCGTTTCCGTCTCGTCGGATCCGCCGCGGAAGAAACTTATGTGGCATGGCATCGCCCCGATCATCGTATCGTCCGGCTCGCGGCACCGTTCTTTGCCCGGCGTTTCAAGGCGATGAACTGGTCGATCTTCACGCCCTGGGAATCGGTCGTCTGGGATCAAAAGCAGTTGCGATATGGCGCGGGAGTTCCGGCGAGCGAGGTGTCGGACGAAGACTCTCTTGAAGAACTCTGGAAGACCTATTACGCGTCGATCTTCAATCCCGCTCGCGTCAAAGTCAACGCAATGAAACGCGAGATGCCGGTGCGTCATTGGAAGACGCTTCCCGAAGCATCCGTGATTCAAGATCTGCTCGACGAGGCACCCCAACGTGTTTCGGAAATGATTGAGAAGAACGAAGGATTCGCCGAGACCGCGACGAACTACATGCCCGCTGAATCAGACTTGGCTTCACTGAAAGTGGCAGCCGAATGCTGCCAGGCATGTGATTTGCATCGCTTCGCAAACCAAATGGTTTTCGGCGAAGGTCCACGCGACGCGAAGATTGTTTTGGTCGGGGAACAGCCTGGCGATCGTGAGGATTTAGAAGGTAGGCCGTTTATGGGGCCTGCCGGACAATTGCTCGACGAGTGCCTCGCTATCGCTGGGATCCGGCGCGACGAGATTTACATCACCAACGTGGTCAAGCATTTCAAATTCACTGAACGAGGAAAACGTCGTTTGCACAAAAAGCCAGACTCGAGAGAAATATTCGCTTGTCGACCTTGGTTGGAAGCGGAGCTAGCGGCGATCGGGCCCACGATGTTGGTTTGTTTGGGGGCAACTCCCGCTCAGGCCCTCTTCGGACGCGACTTTCGAATCACGACCGGACGCGGATCCGTGCAGCCGACCGAATGGTGTCAACGGACGATCGCCACCTGGCACCCGGCAGCGATTTTGAGAATGCCGGATCCGACGCGGAAGTCGCAGATGACGGAAAATCTCGTGAGTGATCTCGTGACCGCGGTCACCTGAGTATCAAAAAAGTGCCAAGGATGGTTTTGTTGTTTTCCGTTCGGCGTTGGGTCCAAACGATCGCAGACGCTGTTTCCTCCGTCCTCTCTTTTATCTCGGTTCATGGTTTCGCTGCTTCAATCCACTCAACGCGGGCTGTACTGTCCGGTCGGCGACTTCTACGTCGACCCTCGCGTTGCCGTTAATCGGGCGGTGGTCACGCATGCGCATACCGACCACGCGCGTTGGGGATGTCGCCACTATCTAGCGGCCTCGCCGAGTGAGCATTTACTGCGAATGCGAATGAACGATGACGCCGAGTTTGAATTCATGCCCTACGGGGAATCGGTGACCGTCGGTGGAGTGGACGTTAGTTTTCATCCCGCCGGCCACATGCTCGGTTCGGCGCAGGTTCGGCTCGAGTATCGTGGCGAGGTTGTTGTCGTAACCGGCGACTACAAACTCGGTGCGGATCCAACCTGTGAATCGTGGCAGCCAATTCCGTGTCATTTATTGGTGACTGAATCGACGTTCGGTTTGCCTGTTTATCGATGGGAACCCGATGAAGTCACCTCTGGGCAAATCAATCAGTGGTGGCGAGAGAGTCGCGACGCTGGGCTGTGTTGTGTTCTCTATGGTTATGCCGTTGGGAAGAGTCAACGACTGCTCGCCGGTCTCGATCCGTCGATCGGCACGATCTACACGCACGGCGCGGTCGAAAAAGGGAACGAGGCTTACCGGCGCACCGGAGTCAAACTTCCTGAAACGGTGTTCGTCGGTGACCTCGACCGAAAGCACAACTTCACCGGAGGCATGGTGGTCGCCGTGCCGAGTGCGAACGGAACGCCGTGGTTGCGTCGGTTCGGAAAGGTCAGCACCGCGATGGCGAGCGGATGGATGGCGGTGCGGGGTGCCCGTCGCCGACGTGCGGTCGACCGCGGATTCATTGTCAGCGACCACGTCGATTGGCCGTCACTGCTCGAGGCGGTTCGCTCGTGTGATCCGGATACGGTGTGGGTGACCCACGGTTATACCGCAGCGGTGGCGCGTTACCTGCAGGAAAATGGTCGAGACGCAGTGGCGATCGATTCACGGTCCCGCAGTGAAAGCGACGAGGATCGTTCGCAGGATTCCGACGACGCACCGAGCGAAGATGGGGCGGACGATTCATGATCCGATTTGCCGATTTGTATCACGCCCTCGATTCGACAACGAAAACGAACGTCAAAATTGCCGCGATGGCAAAGTACTTCGAATCCGCTTCGTCGAGTGATGCCGCGTGGGCGACCTACTTTCTGTGTGGCAACAAACTGCGGCGGATCGTTCCAACGAAGCTTCTCAGGATATGGGCGGCCGAGGAAGCAGGCATTCCCTCGTGGTTGTTTGACGAGTCATACCATGCCGTCGGCGACTTGGCTGAGACTTTGTCGTTGGTCGTTCCACCGGGAGACATCAAGGACGACGACTCATTGGCGTTTTGGGTGAACGAGCGGTTGGAGCCCCTGCGCAAAATGGATGAAGAAGCCCAACGGCAACATGTCGTTGAGATTTGGAATCAAACGCCGGCACAACTCCGTTTTGTCGTAATGAAATTGATCACCGGCGCGTTCCGTGTCGGTGTCAGCAAACGGCTCGTGACTCGCGCGATCGCGCAGCAGTCCGGTGTTTCGGCTGACGTGGTTTCGCACCGCTTGATGGGAAATTGGAAACCGACGCCGAGCTTTTTCGAAAGTCTCGTTGACCCCAATGTCCAAGACACGCTCGCGAGCCAACCGTATCCGTTTTGTTTAGCCCATCCGATCAACGTCGAGGACGGACCGCAGGCGATCGGTGACGTCTGCAATTACGAGGCAGAATGGAAATGGGACGGAATCCGCGGGCAAGTCATTCGCCGATCCGGGCAGACGTTTATCTGGTCGCGGGGCGAGGAGTTGATGGAAAACCGATGGCCGGAGATCGAATCCGCCGCTGAGTCTCTGCCCGATGGCACGGTCCTGGACGGCGAAATCTTGGCCTCCCAAAGTGACGGCACGGTGCTACCGTTCGCTCAGTTGCAGCGGCGGATCGGCCGTAAGACGGTGGGCAAGAAGTTGTTAACTGAGGTTCCCGTTGTCTTTCACGCATTTGACATTCTCGAGTGTGCTGCGGAAGACGTGCGCGAAGAGCCTTTCGCCGAGCGTCGGGGACGTCTCGAAAAACTGTTGTCCGATTGCGATCATCCGCACCTGCGTGTGACCGAATTGATCAGCGGTATGTCGTGGGACGAACTCGCAAAAGTTCGTGAGAAAAGCCGAGAGATGAACGCCGAAGGGTTAATGCTCAAACACAAAGACGCCACGTACGATGTCGGACGCGTTCGCGGAACATGGTGGAAATGGAAAGTCAAACCGTTCACGATTGATGCCGTGTTGATTTACGCGCAGAAAGGCCACGGCAGGCGAGCGAGTTTGTTTACGGACTACACGTTTGCCTTGTGGGACGGAGATCAATTGGTGCCCTTTGCGAAGGCGTACAGCGGATTGGACGATCAGGAAATCCGAAAAGTGGATCGCTTTGTCAGGCAAAACACACATGACACGTTCGGCCCGGTTCGCAGCGTCACGCCGAAGTTGGTGATGGAGTTGGCGTTCGAGGGACTGCAGCGTTCCAAACGGCATAAGAGTGGCGTTGCGACACGGTTCCCTCGCATCCTGCGTTGGCGGCATGACAAGCAACCTGAGGACGCCAACCGGCTCAGCGAGTTGCTCGAGATGCTCGGCGATCAGGAATAGGATTTCGTCGCAACATGCACTCCACACCAACACTCACGCCATCCAAACAAGTTGATTCCTATTTCGAATCGATCGGATGGAAGCCCTTTCGTTTTCAACGTTCGGTTTGGCGATCGTACCAGAAGGGCGAAAGCGGATTGATTCACTCCGCGACCGGAACCGGGAAGACGCTCGCTGCCTGGATGGGGCCGATTCTCTCGTGGCTAAAACAAAACTCGGACCAATCCCGTTGGAACCCCAAACGTCCACCATCGGTTCGTGTGTTGTGGGTGACCCCTTTGCGTGCGCTCGCTGGTGATACGGAGTCATCGCTGCGTGGCCCGCTCGACGGTTTAGGATTGCCGTGGAGTTTGGAATCGCGGACCGGGGACAGCAAAGCAGGTGCGAAGGCGCGTCAGCTCAAGCGGTTGCCGACGGCATTGGTCACGACGCCCGAAAGCCTCTCGTTGATGCTGACTCACGAGCGGTTATTGCCTCAGTTGGCGGGCGTCGAAGCCGTGATCGTTGACGAGTGGCACGAGTTGCTCGGGACAAAACGAGGGATCCAAACCGAGTTGGCGTTAGCTCGACTGCGTCGCCTGAATCCGCATTTGCGAACCTGGGGACTATCCGCCACGCTGGGCAATCTCGAGGAGGCACGCGATTCGTTATTGGGCGTGACCCCGACGACTCCGGCACGAATCGTGGAAGGATACAAAAAGAAACGCATGAAGTTGGAGTCGATCATCCCGCCGCGGGTCGATCGGTTTCCGTGGTCGGGACATATCGGGACCAAGATGGTTCCTCAGGTTGCGGAGCGTTTGGAACAGGTAACGAGTGCTCTGGTGTTCGCGAACACGCGTTCCCAGACGGAGATTTGGTATCAACACCTACTCAAGCAACGTCCCGACTGGGCCGGCAAGATCGCGTTGCATCACGGATCGCTCGACACGTCGGTTCGACGATGGGTGGAAGACGGGTTGAAAGACGGGACGTTGCACGCGGTTGTTTGTACGAGCAGTCTGGATCTCGGTGTCGACTTCACCGCTGTTGATTTGGTGTTGCAAATCGGGAGTCCCAAGGGGGCCGCGAGGTTGTTGCAACGCGCCGGACGCAGCGGGCACCGACCCGGCGCCGAAAGCCGTTTGGCGTTCGTGCCGACCAACGCGATCGAACTGATCGAACTCGCCGCGGCACAGGATGCAATTCGAAAAGGGCATCTCGAATCACGTCCGCTCATGAACAAGCCACTCGATGTCCTTGCCCAGCACCTTGTCACGGTTGCGATCGGGGGCGGATTCGATTCGGAGGAGTTGCTCGAGGAGGTTCGTTCTTGCCTAGCCTACGAATCTCTCACCGATGCCGAATGGCGGTGGGTTTTGGACTTTGTGGTTCACGGAGGCAGTTCGCTCTCGGCGTATCCCGATTTTCACCGGGTTGAACGTGACGGCGATCTTTATGTTGTCAAACAACGTCGCACGATGACGATGCACCGGATGAATATTGGAACGATTGTTTCGGACGCATCGATGAAAGTGAAGTATCTCAAAGGTGCCACGCTCGGCAGTGTTGAAGAGAGTTTCCTCTCCAAACTGAACGAAGGCGAGCGGTTTCTTTTCGCAGGCAAACTGGTTTCCTTGGTGCGGGTCAAAGACAACGTGGCCTACGTCAAACGAGCCAAGGGACAACCCGATTCGGTTCCACGCTGGATGGGCGGCAGAATGCCGTTGTCGAGCGAACTGAGTGCGGAGTTGCGACTGAAGTTACAGGAGGCGGCCGAAGGGAAATTAGTCGGGCGTGAGATGCGGGCGTTGAAACCATTGTTTGAGATCCAGGAACGCTGGAGTGCTCTCCCGCTGACGAACCAGGTGTTGATCGAACAAATCAAGACTCGCAACGGTCATCAACTCTTTGTGTTCCCTTTTGAGGGACGTCTCGTGCATGAAGGAATGGCAGCGGTGCTCGCCTATCGGATTTCGCAACTGCAGAAGACAACGTTCAGCATGGCGTGCAACGACTATGGCGTTGTGCTGCAATCTCCCCATCCTGTTGAAGTAAACCGAATGGTTGACGAAGGCGTGTTTGCAACCGGAGACCTCGTGGGGGACATCCTCAGCAGTATGAACTCGACAGAAATGGCGAAGCGACAATTTCGACAAATCGCACGCGTCGCCGGCCTGATCCATCCCGGCTATCCTGGCCAACGAAAAAGCACCAGCCACGTGCAAGCGAGCAGCAATCTGTTCTTTGACGTGTTCCAAGAATACGACGCAGGGAATCTCTTGCTGGAACAGGCTCGCCGTGAGGTGTTGGAATTTCAACTCGAATCAACCCGTCTCGCCACCGCTTTTTTGCGGATCGAAAACAGCGAACTGTTGTCAAGAAAGCCGGCGAAGGTCACTCCTCTGGCGTTTCCTCTGTTGGTCGACAAACTGCGAGAGCGTGTCAGCAGTGAATCCCTCTCTGAGCGTATCGCTCGCATGCAACAACAGCTAGAGAAAGCCGCTGATCAGACGGCGGGTTAGAGAGGAAATTGCCGTCGGCGGACACACCTTGAGAAGGAGCGAATATGGCGAACCGGATAAGCATCAAACTCAATGGGATTGAAGTGTGCTTGCATAGCGACGGTTCGGTCGAGTGGCCAGATCGCCAAACCCTCTTCATTGCCGACCCGCATTTCGGGAAAGAAGCAACGTTTCGAAGGCACGGAATCCCCGTGCCGATGGGCAGCACGCAAGGAACGCTGCAGAAGATTCAACGTCGCGTCTGTGAAACAGGCGTGTCCCGGTTGGTCATCTTGGGCGACATGTTTCATGCCCGGTCATCGTTATCGCGAGATGTTGTTGAATCGATCGAGGATTTCTTCTCTGCGTTCATCGACCTATCAACGGTTCTCGTGCGAGGCAACCATGATGCTCACGTCGGACAGTTGCCATCGTCCTGGCCGATTGAGATCGTCGATCCGTTTGAACGAATTGACGACTTGGTTATGACGCATCATCCGGAAGAGGTGCCCGAGGACGCACGCGTTCTGCTATGCGGGCATGTCCACCCGGCGGTCAAGGTAGGCGATGCGATCGGAAAGCTGCCCTGTTTCTTCTACCGTAATCGCATGTTGATGTTGCCAGCGATCGGGCAATTCACCGGCACGCACGTCGTTAAAATTAACTCCGGCGATCTCGCGTGGGCGATCGCCGAGAATGAAGTGTTTCCGGTCCATAGCGAGCGGCCCTGATGACCTCTACGCGTCGCTCAGTTCGCTTTCGCTTTTGAGTGCTTGATCGCCATCTTCCTGCTCAACCAAGTACGCCGGTTCATCATCGCTCGCGTTGCGGGTAACCTCGTTTCCTTTGATCGTCTTGGTCACTTTTTCCTTGTAGGATTCTTTGATCTGACCTTCTGCGGTTCCGTTGCCATAGTTCCATTTGACGTATTGATTGACTTGAAATTTTTGTGCCATCGTTTGTTTTCCGTTGTGTTGGAGCAGTTTAATGTTTTGAAAAGTCCAACCCTTGTATCCGGGCTCGCTACAATTCAGACGCTGACGTCAGGTGACATCCCTCTTTCCGGGGAATGGATCCTGTTAAAAATCCTCATGCAGCAGGATCTTTAACAAGATCCGCTACCGCCCACCCGATAACCAAGCAGCCTCGGGCCAGAATTCAAGCCAAATCGAGAACGTATAAGAGTTGGATGCATCATGCGACGTACGACACGCCGACTACCCAACTCATTGCAAACAGTGCGCCAGTTCCAGTCCGGATCTCAGCGAGCGAGGCTGAAGCGATCGATCGCGGCTAGCGTTCAACTTCTTTCAACGCTGCATTGATTCCCTCGATGGCGCGATCGATGTCATCCTCGGGCTGATCGATACCCACGGAAATTCGTACGACCCCGTTTGCTTGAGTGCCAAGCGATTGGTGGGATTGGGGTGAGCATTGAAAGCCACCCGATGTGATTACGCGGTGTTGCTTAAGCACGTTGGCTACTGTGCCGCTGGAGTGTCCTGCAACGCCGAACGCGATCGAGGGCAGTCGAGCGGTTTCGTCGGGATGGCCGTAGCAAAGTGCTTTTGAGTGTTGTTCAATCGCCTGTCGCAGACGTGTGATTTGTTGGCGAGCGATTGACAATCGATCCTCTCGGGCAGGATCGGAAAGCCATCGGCACGCAGCGGAGAGTCCTGCGAGTGAGAATTGGTCAACCGAACCGACGTCGCAGTACTCGAGCTTGGTCGAGAATCGTTGGTTGTCGTTCGATTTCGATACCGATCGTTGAGGCAACTCGCACTGCGAGGAAACGCAGTCCATGGGAACGTTCGAATTGACGAACAAGCCGCCGATGCCCCACGGAGTTTGCATCGCCTTATGACCGCCAAAGGCAACCAGGTCGGCGTCGATGTTGTTCAAATCTAGATCGACCCATCCGGCAATTTGGGCCGCGTCGATCAAAGTCATGCTTCCGTAACGACGGGCGAGATGGATAGTTTCCTTGTAAGGCAGCAAATCTCCGGTCACATTGCACGCCGCGGTGATCGCAACCAATTTGACGTTTCCGGCTTTGAGGCTTTCTTCGAGGTGCTCCAGATCAAAGGGACAGGAATTGTTCGCACGTACCATTTCAACCCGAATGCCACGGTTCTCCAGCTTGATCAGTGGAGCGTGCAATGCATGATGTTCCCAGCAACTCGTCAGGACACGATCCCCAGGTGACAATGGGACGTTGGCGATCGCCGTGGCTAATGAGGAGGTACAGCCCGGCGTGATCAGGAGTTGATCGACGGAGCCGACTCCGAAAAAACGGCAGATCGTCGCGTGCGCCTGTTCGAACAATTCTGGCCATTGATCCGGGGATGTGTGGATCGCCTTTTCAACCGCGCAAGCGACCGCGGGAGGTTTGGGCCAACTTGTGCCGGCATGGTTGAGGTAAGGCATTTTGATGATGGGTTTGAAATGTTCATTTGCGGACGTCAGAGAGAACCGATGTCCATGCGACGTCGCATGCTGAACTGCGAACATCGGATGGTCGAGCAACATCACCGTGTCCCCCTTCGAAATTTTTCCTGCGACGATATGGTATCGCTGTCATGTTTCGCGGACAGGAGTATCGAAAGTGTCACCCGACAGAGAGAATCAATCGCGTCCCAAAGTACTCGTCGTGGGAGCCACCGGATACCTCGGCAAACACATGATTCAATGTTTGCACCGGAGAGGTTATTGGGTTCGTGTGTTGGTCAGGGACGAGAGCAGACTCGCCGACGTGAAGGATCTGGTCGATGAAGTGTTCGTCGGGGAAGCGACCAAGCCGGAGTCGCTCATAGGGGTATGTGACGGGATCGAGATTGTGTTTTCTTCCCTGGGAATCACACGCCAAAAGGATGGCCTAACCTATCAAGACGTTGATTATGGGGCAAACAAGAATGTTCTCGATTTGGCGATCCGGTCGGGAGTTGAAAAGTTTTTGTACGTCTCGGCACTCAACGCCGACAAACTGCCTGACGTGAAGATCCTCGCCGCCAAAGAACATTTTGTATCAGAGCTTCGAGAGAGTTCCATCGACAGTATTGTCGTGAGGCCCAACGGCTTCTTTTCCGACATGAAAGAGTTCTTGTCGATGGCGCGTGGTGGCCGAGTTTATCTTTTCGGCGATGGCGAGTATCGTTCCAACCCGATCGACGGAACCGATTTGGCAAACTTCTGCATCGACCAATTCAGCTTTCGCAACACCTGTGTCGATATCGGCGGCCCGGATGTTTTGACTGCCAATGAGATCGCCGATTTGGCGTTTGCCGCGACCGGCCAGAAGCGACGTGTTACCTATATCCCGCTTTGGATCACGAAGGCGTTATTGTTTGGCATGCGAAAGTTTACCGGAGTGGAGACTCACGGTCCGATCGAGTTCTTCCTGACCGTGTTGACCATGGACATGGTCGCGCCGAGCACAGGGACTCGGCGGTTGGCAGACTTCTTTCAAGATGAAGCAAAGACAGAGCAATCTCAGCGATGACTCAATTCGCTCAGTTTTAACGGGAACTCTTTGACAACCTTTCCGCTGATGTCGACGCATTTGAACGTCATGACAGGATCCTCAGGTCGCAGGTCGAACGAGAGTTGTCCCCAAAAGTTGCCTTCGTTGTAGGACCACACGGCGTTGTCAAACGTTTGATGTGTGTGTTCGTTGGTCACTTTCGCGGAAACGAACTCATACAACGGGTAACCGTTCGGGCGGTCAATTCTCCAGATGTCGGTGCGGTGGCGGTCACCTGAGATAAGGATCACACCATCAATTTGGTGCTCGTTGATCCGGTCAAAAATTTCGTTGCGTTCATCACGTGACCAGGTGCCCGCCCATGAGTCTTTACCGTCCTTGTCGGCCCCGTCGGACCACATGGTTCCGGAAGCGAGGACTTTGAATTTGCCTTTGGCGTTTGCGAGTTGTTCGAGAAGCCACTCTTTTTGGTCGGGGCCGAGCATCGTTTTTTGTTTTTTGTCGCGGTAGAAGCGACCGTCTGTCATGAAGAAGTCGACATCGCCGAGAGAGAACGAATGCCACGTGCCCGGCATTTTGTCACCGCCGCCGTAGTGCGGGTTATTCCAATTCTGTCTGAACACGTTCCAATTGGGCCGTTTCCATGGCGCTGTCAATCCTGAACCGCCGGACGAATCATTCATCGCCATGTCATGGTCGTCCCACACGGCATAAATCCCAGTGCTGGCGGCGAGTTCGCTGAACGCAGGGCTGAGGTAACGACGGTAGTAGAACAAGCGTTGAGCTCCGCGGCGGTTCATCACGTCAATGTAGACGTTGTCACCCAGGCCTAGGTACGCGAGTGGTTGCGATTTCGCCACGTTGCTCCAGGCGTACTCGTTCACGGGAACGTAACGAGCACCGGACCCAAACGTCACATCGAACTGTACTTTCTGGCCGGATTGTGGAGCGGTGCGAAATTGAAAACTGTCGCGTCGGATCGGCTCGCCATCAACGACGACGTCGTATGCATACGTTGTAAATGGTTTCAAGCCATCGACTGTCATGACCGCGGTGAAGTCGTTTCCCTTGGTTGTTTTGACCGTGTTTGAATGAAGGTTGTCGATTTGAATCTCGACAGTTGCCGGTCCGGCTGTCCGCACCCAAAATTTCACCGACGTCGGCTTCAGGTCACCGACCATTGGGCCGTTGAACAGTTTCAGGTCGTGCTTTTCGATCAGCTGAACGAAGCCCGGTTCTGACAGCAGTTCCGACATGCCGCCCTCGGCGCCATGCCGGCCGGTCTGTCCTTGTGGATCGCTACCGTAGAGAGCGTCGATCATGTACGGATCGAGATCCTTCATCACCTCAGAGGTCTCGCCTTCGGTGATCGGCGGTTTCGCGGAAACGTTTGCTTGAAATAGCGTGATCAGAGCGAGGATGGCAACCCAGGAGACGGTTGCCAATGAATAGGATCGGATTCGCATCGTGATGAAAGGTGGGAGAGGTGGGGAGATTTTCGATACCAGGGGAGATTGCCCCAATGATAATCGATCACGAGGCCGGGGAAATCAGTAGACGGGCGCGTCCACCTTCGAGTTGTGACTGTTCTTCGCAGAACATGCGGATCTTTCCATGTTGACTCGCGTTCGCACGCAGCGACCACATCGCGGCACCTTTGTTCGCGATGTGCACGCGTTGCTCTTCGTTCATCAGTTCGAAAAACTGAACACAGGTCGGAATTTGGTCTTTGATTCCAAACCACAGAAGAACATCGATATCGCCGGGAGAAACGATCTTCCACTGCCCGTTGGTTTGCCCCAAGACGATACCGATCTTGCCGAGTTCACCGATGGCGTTGTCATCAACCGTGACCGGCGAATCGGTTTCCTTGGACAACAAAGTGTCGATGGTGTGGCGGGATCGGTCTTCTCGGTCCAACACCGCGACCACTTTTTCAATGGGCGATAATTCGCCGGTCACGAGAAACTCGCTCCAACACAAATCCATTTCGCCCGGTGATTCGATTTCGTCGGGCAGATACTCTGCGTTGCGAATTCCTGTGGGCGGATCGAGGATGAGTGCCATCGCGGATCGTTCAGGGCCTGTCGCTTCCGGCAGTTTGCTCGATAGGAATGCGTGAACATTGTCGTAAACTTCGGCGATGCGAACGAACATCATCATGATGGTCGGGTTCTTCGCCGGCAGTTCATGTCGAACCGCGAAACGAATCGCTCGCCAAACGGATTCGGGAACCACGTTGCGGTAGATTCCGTTGGTCACTTCGGCAAAGCAATCGGCATCCGGATCGGAGGTGGTTGAAGACTTTGCGTAGTTAGGATCTGACATGGACGTGATCGGATTGGGAAGTGCGGACGATGGAAGCAGCATAACGCAAACCCTCGGGATCGATGAACCGGTTGTTCGCGGCAGACGTGGTGCGTTTGGCGGTGCAGCGAGACTGTCCGGGAGCAGACACCTGGGCCTGCGGGGCTTTCAGGTTCTCTTGCCCGGTGGGAGCGATATTGATATAGACCGCGTCGACATCACCACCGTCGCCGACTCATCCGCAGGCTGCCGATGAAGCCAAGGCGGTTTTCTCTTTTTCGCATCGAGCCAGATTCACTATGGCGACTGAAACCTCGCAATCCGAAGCATCTCCGCAAGCACCCGACGCAGCACTTGAGGAGGAGACTCAGGCCGCTTCGTCGGATCCGCAAACTGAGGCACCGAAGCAGTCCGAAAAGACGCCCAGTGAGGTGGATGAGAAAACCGCGGCGTCGAAAACGGACGACACGAAGACGCCTTCTGCTGACAAAAGTAAAACGCCCTCAGCCAAAAGCAAACCCGCCAAGGACGCCGCTCCGCCGAAGTCCAACGCTTCTGCCGGCAAATCAGCGGGCACAAAGAAAGAAACGACCGCGAGGGCAAAGAAGGCTTCGGCGGGCGGAAAAAACGCTGCAGGTAAAAACTCGGCCAACAAGGGTGGGGCCGGAATGCTGCCCACGGAAGAACAACTCGAGAGCCTCAAGGCTGCCGTGGACGCGGCAGGCGGAAGCGAAAACCTGCTCGAGATTCTTCAGCACGTCGAAGACGCGGGTGGCCGAGAACAGGTCGAAGAAAGTATCGAAGCCTATCGCGTTTTGAAAACGGTGTTGGAGGAATAAGCTCGCGTTCAAACAGCGATCAACGTTTTCTGAATGACAGATTCCACCGCATTCGCCATCACCACTCTGTTTCCGGATGCCGACGTATTGCGGACCATAGTCATTGAACCGCCAATCAAAGGCTGATGTTTAAAACTGTTTCGCTGCCTCAATGTCGTTGGCTGAGAGATCCATGTAGTTTATCTCGTGGTGGACGCTGGCGGCATCGGTCATTTGTTATCAGTGGTGGTTGAGTCGGTTGATAGCGAAACGATGTTTCCACCAGGGAAAACGTGGATTCAATCGGATTCTCCAGAGAGGGCAGTCGCCATGGAAGACAAGCCATCGCAGTCTGCCGAATCCGGTTCACCAGTCAAGCTCGACCTGCGTTCAGATTCGAGGTTTGGTCGCCAGAGACCGCCTCGATAGTCGTTTGCATGGTTGGCTGCGCAAAGAACCAAACGATGCACTGGAGCGGGTGTGGGTGATCGCTGCCGACCCACCAAGCGAAAATAGATCCATGCGATCCATTCCCGCTAAGCTCTTTTGGGAAGGTGTTGTTATTCGATCGAGACGCTCACATCGTGTCCGTGGAGTTTCAACAGTGCGTGACGGCGGGCTTTGTCGAGGTCGCTGGCGACCATTTCCGCACACATCTCTTCGACGGTAATCTCACATTCCCAGCCGAGTTTGTCTTTGGCTTTGGATGGGTCGCCGAGAAGTGTTTCCACCTCCGCAGGGCGGAAGTAACGCGGGTCGACTCGGACGATGACATCTCCCACCGACACCTCGGGGGCTTTCTCGGTATCGGTCACATTGGTGACTGTTGCGATCTCGTCAACGCCTTCACCGCTGAATTCAACTTCCAAGCCCGCTTCGGCTGCGGACATTTTGACGAACTCGCGGACCGTGATTTGCTGACCGGTCGCGATGACGAAATCTTCCGCGGATTCTTGTTGCAGCATCATCCACTGCATTCGCACATAATCTTTTGCGTGTCCCCAATCTCGAAGAGCGTCCATGTTGCCGAGGTACAGGCATGGCTCGAGTCCTTGAGCGATGTTGGCGAGGCCACGCGTGATTTTACGGGTCACAAATGTTTCACCGCGTCGAGGCGATTCGTGGTTGAAAAGAATCCCGTTGCACGCGTAGATACCGTACGACTCTCGGTAGTTCACCGTGATCCAGTAGGCGTACATCTTCGCACACGCGTATGGTGATCGCGGATAGAACGGAGTGGTTTCTTTCTGCGGAATCTCTTGTACCAATCCAAACAGTTCGGAAGTGGACGCTTGGTAGAAGCGAGTTTTCTTCTCGAGGCCGAGGAAGCGGATCGCTTCGAGCAGACGGAGGGTTCCGATCGCATCGACGTCTGCGGTGTACTCGGGCGACTCGAATGAAACGGCGACGTGCGATTGGGCACCCAGGTTGTAGATCTCGTCGGGTTGGACTTCCTGGACGATTCGCGTCAGGTTGGAGGTGTCTGTCAAATCGCCGTAGTGCAGTTGGAAGCGTTTGTTTTCTGCGTGAGGCGATTGATAGATGTGGTCAATCCGCTCGGTGTTGAACGAAGACGCCCGGCGTTTAATGCCGTGGACTTCATAGCCTTTCTCGAGAAGAAGTTCGGCGAGGTAAGATCCGTCTTGCCCAGTGATGCCGGTGATGAGTGCGCGTTTCATGTTGCAGATGAAAAAGAGAGGCGTTGAGTTGAAGGACGAAGAGTCGGAGGACGGAGTGTTGAAGGATGAACCGGTGTGGTGGTAGATGAAGGCTCCTGGGGTCGAGCCCTCGTTGAGCAGATTGCCGATAACCTACAGCATAACTCTTCTCGAGAGATGCTGTTTTAGTTGTTTGTCGATCCGTGAAAAGGTCGCTAGTGAATTTGCGACTGTAGGCAATGTGAGGATGGCGCCGCGTGTGTCGAGTGGACAGGCTCGACCGCGATCAACGCTCCGCATCCATAGATCCATCGCCAACGTTCTGCGTAGTGCATCGGTCGAAGCGGTATCGGCCGGCGATGGCAGGTTGTCTGCCCGTGGCTGGCTCGGAGAGGAGGGCCCGCATGGAGATTGCCGGTGGCGGTCATCGGCTTTGGGGGCGGTGGACACCGCCGAGGGTCCGGCAACGCGGCGTGCGAGATCGACACCGCGGGGAAAGAAAAGAAGTGGAAGTGCTGGGACTCGAACCCAGGACCATCCGATTAAAAGTCGGATGCTCTAACCAACTGAGCTACACTTCCGGGGTGGTCGCTGAAAACAAAAACAGCACCGTCTGTTAGCACGGTGCTGCATTGCGATCAGCCAACCTTTGTACTCACCAGTATCTCATTCTGACAACTGCGTTTGGCAGTTGTTACAAAGCGGAGCGGACAGGATTCGAACCTGCGGACCCAGTTGCCCGGGTCACCGATTTAGCAAACCGGCGCTTTCGACCACTCAGCCACCGCTCCTCTGGTGGACTTTCGTCAGTGCGGAATTGTGCTGTATTGCCGCTCCCTTGGCAACCCATGTTCACAGGCACTTTTTGGGGACTTTGGACGGCTCGGATACCGCACGTTACACTGCGGCATTCTGACCGCGGTGATTCCGGTGACGACCCGATCGTTTTCGGCCGGAAGTCCGATCCACGTTCACTTTTTCTGGATTTAATTTGATGCAGCCGACTGAGTGGGATTTGAATCCAAAGTTCGACTTTCGCGACGAACACATGGTGCGCGAGGGGGAAAAGGTTTCGCTCGCCAAAATTCCGACTGAATTCGAAGGCCCATTTCGCGGTAAAGAGCACGGAAGAGCGTTCGCCGCTCATGCGATCGCCGAAATTCAAGAGCTGCAGTACCGGATGTATACCGAGGCGAAACAGTCTCTGTTGATCGTTCTGCAGGCGCCCGACGCGGCCGGGAAAGACGGACTGATACGGAAAGTTCTCGGGCGAATGAATCCTCAGGGGTGTCGAACGTACCCGTTCAAGGTGCCCAGTAGTTTGGAGCGTGCGCACGACTTTTTATGGCGGATCCACCAGGCAACCCCCGCGGCGGGAAAGGTTTCGATCTTCAATCGTTCCCACTACGAAGACGTTTTGGTGGTTCGGGTTGAAGATCTCGTTCCCAAATCGGTTTGGAAACAGCGGTATGAAATTATCAATGACTTCGAAAAACTGCTGCTGCATCGGGGGACGCGTATTCTTAAATTTTATCTGCACATCAGCCCCGAAGAGCAACTCGAGCGGTTCAAGAAGCGTCTCGATGAGCCGACCAAACACTGGAAACTCAACGAAGGCGACTACGAGGCCCGTGCGAAATGGGGCGACTACCGCGAAGCTTACGAGGACGTCTTCGAGAAGTGCCATTCCGAAGACGCCCCCTGGCACATTATCCCTGCGGATAAAAAATGGTACCGCGATGCCAGTGTCGCGGCGATCGTTCGCGACACATTTCGCGATATGGACCCGCAATTGCCTCCGCTCGACGCGGACCTCGACGAGATTCGCCGCCTCTACGAGCGTGAACTCGCAAAGCAGTAATCGGCAAGGGTTGGTTTGTCCGTCGTCCTGACGACGTCGCGGGCACCTGACACCGATTGGCACCTATCCTCCTCATTTTCCCTACGCAATCTCCCGATGTCGATCCAGCGAAACCCCACCCGCCCCGTAACCATCGGTTCAATCACGATCGGCGACGGCAATCCGATCGCGGTGCAGAGCATGACGGCGACCAAGACCCAGGATGTCGCGGCCACGGTCGAGCAAGCCGAGGCACTGCACGAGCGTGGGGCGGGCGTCGTCCGAATCGCGGTCGACAGCAAGAAAGACGCGGAAGCGTTGGCAGAAATTCGCAAGCAAACGAAAGCGAATCTGGCCGTCGATTTGCAGGAAAACTTCAAGCTCGCCGAGCTCGTCGCGCCTCACGTCGACAAGATCCGGTACAACCCGGGGCACCTGTACCACCACGCCCGGGAGACGCCGTGGGAGGAGAAGGTTCGGTACATCATCGACCTCGCCGGAGAGCATTCCTGTGCGGTTCGCATCGGGGTGAATTGTGGCAGCGTGGATCCGGCGAAGAAGGAGAAGTACGCGTCGGACGATTCGATCACGCCGATGCTCGAATCGGCTCTCGAGCATTGTGAACTGGTCGATTCGTTCGGTTTTCACAACTTCGTCGTTTCGCTCAAGGACAGCGATCCGTCGAAAGTTGTCGAGGTGAATCGCCGCTTCGCCGAGCAGCGTCCGGACGTGCCGCTGCACCTCGGCGTGACCGAAGCCGGCATGCCGCCGGAAGGTATCATCAAAACTCGGATCGCGTTTGAGCAGTTGATCGGCAAGGGAATCGGCGACACCGTTCGGGTTTCACTCACGCTGCCCAACCCCCGCAAACCCGAAGAGATCGATGCGGGACGTGAAATCGTCGAAGACATCTATGCCGGTCGAGTTCGCAGTGTGGTGCGTTTCGACGACACGAAACTGAATATTATTAGTTGTCCGAGTTGCTCGCGTGTCGAGAACGAAGCGTTTGTGGATCTCGCCGCGAACGTGAAAGAAATGACGGAGTACGCGAAGGAGCACGCGATCACGATCGCCGTCATGGGGTGCCGGGTGAACGGCCCCGGCGAAACCGATGACGCCGATTTGGGTTTGTGGTGTGGGCCGGCGAAAGTCAACTTGAAGAAAGGTGAAGAGCCGCTCGGTGCGTTCGGGTATGACGAAATCCTGCCGAAACTGAAGGCGGAGTTGGACGCGTTGATCGCAGAGAAGTCTGGATCGACGGCGGGCGTTTGAGTCGCAGCGTGATGTCGCCCTCGACAACGCAGCGCACCCGCGTGCTCTTGATGGCGACGTCGATGCGTGGTGGTGGCAGTGAACATCAAGTTGCGTTGCTCGCCGAGCATTTGCCTCGCGACCGTTTTGACGTTCATCTGTATCTCACCCACGCCGAGGGTGTTTTGCTCGAAAGGATTCCCGGCGACGTGCGGATTCATTCGTGGTCGCACGGGGTTGGCTCGGATTCATCCGGCAGGTCGGGCATCGAGCGATTGCTCGATCGATGGCCGGGAACGATCCTGCGACGCCAAGCACTCGATTTCGCCGAAATTGTTAACCGCGAGTGGATCGATGTGATCTACGATCGTGCGTTTCACAACACGATGATTGCGGGGCATCCGTCCATTCGCGGTCTGGTTCGTGCCCGACGCGTCTCCACCATTGTCAGCCCGCCGCACGTGGCTTTGCCGATGGTGGAGAAACGATTCGTCGGTGCCAAACGCCGTCTGTTGGCCGATGCTTATCGCCGCAGCGACCAAGTGATCGCGGTCAGCAGCGTGGCGGCCGATTCGGCGGCGCGGTACTACGGGCTGCCGCGAGAGCAGATTGCCGTCGTTGCGAACCCGGTCGACGTCGACGAGGTACGCAAAACCGCCGGCGTGCCGCGCGAAGTACCTCCGAGTGGCGAACCTGCGAACCAGCCGGTTTCGACACCGTCGCGGGCCGAACTTCGGTTGGTTTGCGTCGGGCGGATGACTCCTGAAAAAGGGCAGGCGGACTTGGTAGAGGCGATCGGGATGCTGCCGAGCGGGTGGCCTGAGGGGCTGCGAGAGCGTTTGGTGGTCCGGTTCATCGGCGATGGTCCGAACCGCCGAGCGTTGGAAACACGGTGGCGACAAATCTGCCGGGCAGACGGGACGGTCGACGGGCATCGGGCGGAGTTTGTCGGGGCGATTTCGCCGGCGGTGTGTGAAATAGCGCGAGCGGACGGATTGGTTTTGCCGTCGCATTTCGAGGGAATGCCCAACGTGGTTCTCGAGGCGTTTGCTCTGGGTGTGCCCGTTGTGGCGACTCGTTCGGGCGGGACGGTGGATTTGCAGGCCGACCCGTCATGCCCGACCTGCTTTTGGGCCGAACCAGGCGATCCGGCGTCAATCGCCAAGGCTTTGTGGGAGTTTGCGGAGGATCCGCAGCGTCGCGAGGGTCACGTCAGGGCCGCCGGCGAACTGATTCGGGGCGACCATGCGATTGGGAGGGCAATTGAGCGTATTGGCGGGTTTTTGCACGGATAATCCGGTCAATCGTTACATTTCCTCGCTCCTTTGAATTGCCTGTCCCCCTAAGCGTCAAAAGCGTGGATTTTGTTGACACCTGTTTTTTTCGTCAATTATAATTTCCGCTTGCTACCCGGCTTACCCCTTTTCTCTCGTCTCCTTGGAACCACTTTCCCATGAATCTACTCGGGAAATCCTTCTCGGTTTTGATCCTGCTGCTCAGCGTGGTCTTCATGGTTTTGGCCCTGGCGGTCAATGCTTCCCACCGCAACTGGCGTGACATGGTTCTCGCCGACGACGGTTTGAAGGCTCAGATCGAGTCTTATGAACGAACCAACGACCAGCTTCGCGAAGCCCGTGCCCGGACGCAGGCGGAGTTGGACCGCGAAAAAGCGGCTCGGCGAACCGCCCTGGCGGCTCTGCAGACGCAACTCGACCAACTCGAGTCACAGCTTCGCGAGAGCGAGTCGACCGTTCAGCAGTTGCAGGCCAAAAACACCGAGTTAGCCCAGCTCGACCGAAGCCGTGCCGAAGAACTCGAAAAGTTGACTGCGGAAACCACCATGTTGCGATCGCAGATCCGCAAGGAACAGCAAGATCGTGACACGCTTTTCGCCGAAACGCTCAAGCTGACCGACGATATGAACGCGTTGCGTGGCATCGTTCAGTTGCAGGAAGATCGCAACAACCAGTTGCTCGCTCAGGTGACCCGGTACAAAGAAGTGGTTGACGCCGCGGGTCTGAATATCAACGATCCGCTCGACGGAGCACCGCCGGAACGCAACGGAAACGTTCTTGTGATCAATCGTCCGCGAAAATTGGTCGAGGTTTCCATCGGATATGACGATGGACTCCGGGAAGGCCATTTCCTGGAAGTCACCCGCGGTGGACGGTACGTCACCCGGTTGCGTGTTCGGGATACTGAGCCTGATCGTTCGGTAGCCGAGATCCTGAACGATTACAGCGAAGGAACGATTCAGGAGGGTGATCGTGTCGACACAACCATCGAGTAGCGTTGGCCCGGGCAAACGTCCGGCGAGTATCTTCACCGTGATGTTGCTGTTGGCGATGTTGTTCATGATTATCGCCGTCGTGGCGATGTACATCGAACTGAGTCGCTGGGCCCCGGACTACTATAAAACCAACACAGCCCGGCCTTCGACGACGTCGATGGTGGCTCCCGCGAGTGACTATTTCCTCGCGTAGGATCTTCTCTATTTGCAAAACGCTCCATCGCGTGTGGCTTCGGCCGCATGCGATTTTTTTTGTTGGGGTCGTACGTTTCGGTGCGGGGCTTGTCAAAGCCAGCACCGCAGAGGCCACGGCGTTTTGCGGTTGGACGCGTCCGCTCCCTATCGCTGGACTCGCCAGAATTCCGGCCACCGCAGTCTCGCGACATCGGCTGCATCGTTCTTCAAAACGCTAGCATCGCATGTCGGCGGGATATCGCGACGAGGCGTTTATGCCAATGCCATTTGGTCGGTGTAGAGTTCGAGCATTTGGCTCTGGACTTTGACTGCTCGGAGCAGCGTCCACAATTGATCCGGTTGGAACTGGATCGGTTCGTCGCCGAAGAGTTGATCGAGTTCATCGACCACGGCGCCGTATTGGTCCGTGGCTGCGTCGAATCGAAAGCTCGCGTGTTGCCACGCAGCCATTCGTTTCTCTGGATCGGCGAGTTGTTCATCGCCTTCATCGGCGTTGAGCAAAATCAGGCACAGACGCGCGATCTCGATCGGCGGCAAATCCGGCCGTTCGCGGCTGAGGTGTTCGGCGAGCTCGTGACATTTCATACCCAACGGTAGGTTGCGGTTGGGCCGACGCCAGCGAAACGATGTGGAATATTGAGCGTTTTGAGAGGCTTTGCCAAGTTGATGCGGTTGGCGTTCAGCTCGTTCGGATTGTGCCGGTAAATCCGGCAACGCTCAGTTGAGTCTGGACTTCGCGGAGGAACTCATCGTGGACCGGTGATGCGGGGCGAAAGGTGATTTCGCGGAGACCGTCGTCGGGGGCGAGCGGTTCGTCGGCTGGCGATCCTTTGGCGAGCGATCGGTTTGCGTGATGATGGTTTGCGTGATGATGGTTTGCTGGGGAATCGCTGATTTGAATGTGAACCCAAATCGTATCAGTGGGCATGGCGTCTTCGAACCGATCGGCCCATTCGATCAGCGTCCATTCGCCGGGGGCTTCCCAAAGCTCGTCGAGACCGAGTTCCCAGATTTCGTCCTCATCATTGATCCGGTACCAATCGAGGTGATGGAGGCGCCGCGGTGCACAGAAACTTGGCGGTGCACAGAAACTTGGTGGTGCACTGAAACTTGGTGGTGCACTGACACGTTGTGGCGTGTTGAGAGGTTGAGGTGTGCGGAGAGGTTGCTGTGCCTTCGGCGGTTGTTGGGCACTCAGAGAGTGATCGGGAGAAGGCTGCGCTGCGTTTGCAGGCGGCGGGTGATCACTCGGGCAGGTGTAGCTTTTGAGCAGGGTGAACGTGGGGCTGGTCACTTCGGAGGAATCCACCCCACAGGCTCGAGCGATTTCTTGGCAAAATTTTGTTTTGCCCGCTCCGAGCGTCCCCACGATTCCAAAGCAACGGGGTGAGGCTGACTGCTGCGCCGCAACGACGCAGCGTTCTGCCGCGATCAGAGCATCGGCAAGCTGCGCAATTTGCTCAATGCCGATGTCTGACAAATGCATCAATCTGAACTACGGAGTTTCCGTGCCCGTGGTCATGTTGTCCGAGGGAACCTCGGTGACGGCGGTGGTGTTGTCGCCGACTTCAGCGGGAGCTTCGGTGCTGGTGTCAACTTCATCGCCCGTGGGAGCGGCTGGTGGTGGGCATCCAACCGTTGTTGTGAGCAAAGCCAACGCGAAAACGCTGTAGGTGAATCGTTTGATCATGGGTTTCTCTCGTCGTTCAAGAAAGGTGAATTGCCGGAACTGCCAGGCGAAGGACAACGCCAATAAGCCCGGCATCCAAGTCGGATGTTAAGATTAGCAGAGTCTGCTACTTTTGCACCCGTACGTCTCATTTTCTTGCAAACTTCGGTTTCATCAAGCCCGCAAAGTTTACGTGGTGTGAATGATCGGTATCACTGTGGCAGGTGTAGGTGGAAAACGCTTGGTGTCCCTTCATCAGCGGGGGCGTTCCAGACGATACAACGCGTGTACTGGACATATTCAATCGAACTGCACTGTTCTATCGGATCGCACTGTGATGAAAAAACGATTCCACCTGTCGAAGCCGACGCCGTTTTGGGTTGGGGCTTTCGTCATGACATGTTGCTCGCTCTCAACCGCAACGGGCGTTCACGCTCAGGGGCTCGACGACCTTTTCGCGACCCCTGCCGATAACCAGTACCAATTTTCCGACGCGCCGGTGGCTGAACAGCCCGTCGGCGATCAACACGCTGAACCCACCGGGTATCTTTCGCGTCCGAAGGCGATTCCCGCGTCGACCCGGACCAGCGAAGCCCCGTTGCCGATGAACGATGCTCATGCGGTACCGAGTCCTTCGGATCTCCGTTTGGAGAACACATCGGGGTCACACATGGTTCCACGGAAGCCAACCGCGATGGAACTCCGTCAGGCTCGTGCTCTCGAAGAAACCCGCGCCCGCATGGCTCGGCTCGAAGCGGCACGTTGGGGCCTGCGTCCAACGCTCCGTCCGGCATGGGCGTCCGACCCGATGACGTCGAGCCGGTATCCGAGCGGCGGACGTTACGTGGTTCCTTTCTACATGCTCGTTCGCTAATTGCATCGAGTATGGATCGCGGCTCAGGTGGAGAGTCGCGATTTGAACCAGCGGGAAAACATCAGCATCCCGCCGAGCAGTCCGAGCATCGCGAGGCCGAGCCACAGCAATAGATCGCCCATTAGTGCGATCGTTGTCCGCAGCCGAGCGTTGTAAACCTCATCCCAAAAGATCAACGTCAGCACAGTGCCCGCACACAGGTAGGGGCCGAACGGAGTTGCCCGGTCGCGGGTCGCGACGAATTGGATGAGGACGATCACGATCGCGGCGAGCGGAGCGAGAAAGAACGCCGTGATGGACGCTTGCCATCCGATGTAAGCACCGATCATCGCCATCAGCGTGACGTCGCCGAACCCCATCGCTTCCATCTGCATCGCCCACCCGCCGACCAAACGGATCGACCAAACGATCCCGCCGCCGATAGCGAGCCCCATGAGCGAACTGGCTAGACCGAGCCAGTGAATGCCACCGATTTGGTAGACGATCGATATCGCAACAATGCCGACGACCCAAATCACCGCTAGGATTTTCCAGCTCGGATGACGGACGAGCCGGGCGAGAAAATACTCGATCGCTTTTGACACTCCATGGCGCATGATCACCCGCCGGTCTGCCAAGGCAAAACACCATCCGCTCCAAATCGCCAAGCAGGTCAACAGCCCGCCGCCCGACATCCATTTGGGATTCAAACCGAGTGGGTGTTGCAGCGTCACCGGAGAGATGCCTTCGGCCAACTGCCCAGGCAAGAATACATAGGGTGTGATCGACGCCAGCACGAGAGCCAAAATGGTGCCAGGAATCGTTATCGCATCTGGGATTGTCCGTTCGTCAAAATCGATAAACGTTGCCGCGACCATCATCGCTAGCAAAGCCGCGTGAACAAAAAATAGCAACGTCATCCAGGACGACAGCGTGGCAACCGCCGCAGCGGGAACGCCCGAGGGTAGTAGCAGCCCGCCGACCCACTGTTGGTGCATGATCGGCAACGTGATCGCCATCCCGAGTTCGATCAATAAAGGGCGCACCCAAAACCCCGGTCCGTGCAGCGGTGCCTCTCGTCGAAGACGCAGCCAACCTAGCAACGGGATCCGGTCGAGTTGCGATCTCGGCGGCAGTTTGTTCGCGATCTGTTGATGTTCCTCGTCCAGGTGCCAAGCGTCGATTCGCACCCATGGTGAAATTGGACGCGGGTACCAGCACCACGTGGTGATGACGTGATTCGCAATAGCGCCGAGTAGAATGCCCAAAATCGCTAGCACGGTGAGTGCCACCGGTTCCGGCAAACTCTGCCATCCGGCGACGAGAGCGTTGAAGGGGCCGAGATTCATAGATAAGACGCTAATGAGCAAATGACGTGACGAGTGTCGACGGCGTGTCCACCGTTCACCTCCCCGAGAACGGCATTCTCGATTCAATGCCGATCCGCAGTCGGGGTCCGCTCGGCAAGCAAACGAGCAAGCAAACGACGTAGATGAAGAAGGTGATCGCGACCAAGAAGATTAACGTATCGGGCTCAATCTCGAAACATCGCCCCCGTCGAGTTCGGTCGCGAGCGGCGGATGAGAACGGCAGTCAAGCAAATGTCGCCCACGTGCCTTCGGGCAGAGAATGCTTCTTCCGGCAGACAGTCGTGCTTCCAACGCAGAACGATGCCTCCGCGATTCCCACGTAGAATGCCGGGCACGTCGATGAAAGGCCGAGCACCCACGTGGAACGCTGAGCAGATTAGAATGTTGGGGAGCGAATCGACCCTCGGTCCTTCCTCGCGACTCTCGGTCGCCTCCCCAACACTTCGTTTCCTCCCACCCGGTTTCCTTTCACCCAGTTTCCTCCCACCAAAACGCCCCGGCGTCGTTCACGCCGATTCCTCCCCACCGTTCACGTCTCCCCACGCTCCCACCATGATTCCCCACCAACCCATGATGACACGAATCTTGTCTCTGTTTGTGATCTTGCTATCCACTGCGGTCAGCCTAACCGCGGATGACACGCGACCGAACATTCTCTTTATCCTCGTCGACGATCAGTCGCCTTTGGACCTGAAGGCGTACAACCCTGATTCGATTTGTGATACGCCAACGATCGATCGGCTCGCCGCCGAAGGTGTCGTGTTCGACGATGCCTATCACATGGGTTCGTTCTCCGGTGCGGTTTGCACACCTTCGCGTCACATGATCATGACGGGCAGAACCGTGTGGCACCTGCCGAATTGGAACAAAGGCGAGCACTGTCCCGACGACATCCTCGACAACGTGATGGCGGAGGTTTTCAACCGAGCTGGTTATGACACGATGCGAACCTGCAAACGTGGGAACAGCTACGCGGGAGCGAACGCAAAGTTCACCGTGGTGCGTGATGCCACCAAACGTGGTGGCACGGAAGAAACAGGCAGTGCTTGGCATGGAAAGCAGGTCCTCGATTATCTCGCCCGGCGAGAGGCGGAGAAAGATGAAGACCCCTTCCTGATCTACTTTGGGTTTTCCCATCCCCATGACACTCGAGACGGCACGCCCGAACTGCTCGCCAAGTACGGCGCGGTCAACCACAAAGACAAGTCATCGATTCCCGCTCTCAATCCAAAGCAACCATCCCTGCCGGTGAACTATCTCCCCGAGCATCCGTTTCACCACGGGCATCCCGGCCTGCGTGACGAAAACTCAGTTTCGGGTGTCTGGAAGCGACGCGACGAGGCCACGATTCGCAATGAGTTGGGCCGTGAGTTTGCGTGCAATGAAAACATTGACCGACAAATCGCCAAGGTGCTCGATAAACTTCAAGCGATGGGTGAACTGGACAACACGTATGTGATCTACACCGCGGACCACGGGATGGCGATCGGTCGACATGGATTGCAAGGCAAGCAGAACCTTTATCAACACACGTGGCGGGTTCCTTTCATTGTCACCGGTCCGGGGATCCAACCGAACCGCGTTACCGCGAACAGCTACCTGCTCGATACGTTGCCAACGATCTGCGATCTCGCGGGTGTTGAAGTCCCCGCGTCGGTCGAAGGTGAGAGTCTGCGGCCGGTTATCTTCGGCGAGAAAGAAACCGTGCGTGACGTTTTGTACGGAACCTACTCCGGCGGTACCAAGCCCGGTATTCGCGCCGTCAAAAAAGGTGACTGGAAACTGATCAAGTGGGATGTGATGGACGGTGCCGTTCGCGAAACGCAACTGTTTAATCTTGCCGAGAATCCGAACGAATTTTTGACCGAGGACCTTGCGGAGGATCCAGCCTACGCTGAAAAACTCGCGGAGATGGAAGCGTTGCTGCTCGACGAAATGCGACGAGTCGATGACCCGTACCGTCTTTGGAATCAACCTCTGGACGAAGCCATGACCGACGTGAGAAAAACACGCCGGAAGGGTGCCGCTGCGAAGTAGCCGGCGTCGAGATCGACGTTCGCTTAACCCCGTTTCTTTCTCGAATATGTTCTAGGTTTCGGTGTCCGTGCTATGAAGAATTGCCTGTTCCTATTTCTGGTCGTCTTCGGTGCTCTTCCGGCGTTCGCCGAAAAGCCCAACATCGTCTACATCATCTGTGATGATCTCGGATACGGAGACGTTCATTGTTTGGCACCCGAGACGTGCAAAATCTCGACGCCTCATATCGACAAACTCGCTTCGCAAGGCATGGTGTTTACCGACGCTCATGGCGGTTCGTCAGTGTGCACGCCGACCCGTTATGGGATCATGACGGGGCGTTACGCGTGGAGGACGTCTCTGCAACGTGGCGTGGTGACGGGGTTCGCTCCCAACCTGATTGCCGAGGATCGTCCGACGGTGCCGGGGCTGTTGCAGGACCATGGTTACACCACGGGGATCGTTGGCAAATGGCACCTGAACTTCCAATACGTCGACCCGGAAACTGGCGAAGCGTATTCACGCAAGAAGTATAAGAAGCCGCCTGTTGGTGCAGTCATCCCTGACGGGCCGACGCAGCGAGGGTTTGACTATTTCCACGGTTTTCACCACGCCCGTGACATGGAGGCAGTGATCGAAAACGATCGCGTGATTGAACACGATAAGGTCGTCAACATGCTGCCTCGATTAACCCATAAGGCGAGCGAGTGGATCGACTCTCGGGCGGGCAATGACAAACCGTTCTTTCTGTACGTGCCGCTCGGTTCACCCCACACGCCGATCGTTCCATCGGAGGAGTGGAAGGGGAAAAGCGGGCTGGGCGACTACGGCGATTTTGTGATGCAAACCGATCATGCCGTTGGCGAAATCACGGCCGCCATCGAGCGAAACGGTTTTGCAGACAACACGCTCGTGATCTTCACGAGTGACAACGGTTGTTCAAAAGCAGCCGGAATCCCAAAGCTGGCTGCCCAAGGGCACATCGTTTCGGCGCATCTTCGTGGTTCGAAAGCAGACCTTTGGGATGGCGGTCACCGCATTCCGTTCATTGTCCGTTGGCCCGGTAAGGTCGCCGCGGGATCGCAGAACAATAGTTTGATCTGCCTAACCGATTTGCTCGCGACGATCTGCGAGATTCTCGGCACCGACCTGCCACCGGGCAGTGGCGAGGATAGCGTTAGTTTCCTTCCTGCCCTGTCAGGCGACCCGATTCGCTCGACACGAAATGGGATCATCCATCATTCATATAGCGGTCACTTTGCGTATCGGCATGGGAAGTGGAAGCTGTTGCTAGCCAAAGCGTCGGGAGGATGGTCGATGCCGAACGAGGCAAAAGCTCCCGCCGATGCACCGATCGCGCAGCTCTACGATATGGAGGCGGACATCGGCGAGCAGAACAATCTCTACACGTCCAAACCCGAGGTCGCCGCACAATTGCTGAAGCTCCTCGAAGAAGATGTCCGCCGGGGCCGAAGTACGCAGGGAGAGCCTGCATCAAACGATGTTTCCGAGATCGTTCTTTGGAAGACGAAGAACAAGAAAGCCAACGCGAAGAAGAAAAACAAGTGAACCGTGGGAGAAACGGGGACTTGCACTGGCAGCGCTGATTAACGGTTTCGAGCCTATCGAACACGTTCTCAGTCGGTTGGTTTTGGCCGCGGCGGATGCGAAACAATAGAGACCATCAATCGCGGAGAACAGCCCAACGGGACGATGCTATCTCAACCCAAGGCAACGTGTTGGGGCTGGCCCAGGAATTTGTTGCAAATGTTCCCGAACGAAACGTTCCTGCCGGCTGATTCGAATCGGCTGTTGGGAACCAGCCCTACGTTTCAAATCCTTGTTGGAAACGCTCTAGCCCCGCCCGCCTTCGCAGCAGGTTTCGCAGATTCGATGGCAGGCAGTGCATTGCAGTTTGCCGCGAATATCAATCAGCCGCCCGCCACAGACCGGGCAGGCTGGATCGGACAAACACGTGCCGGGACTGGCGTCGCGTTCGAGGGGGCGGTTGGAATCGGGGGTGCTGCGCGGCGGTTTGGAATCTTCTGACATGATTCCTGTTTACCGGATGAGGGCCCGCTTCACAATTAGGTAGTAGCCGCTGCGTTCCAAGTGGAACGTGTGATCACGACACTCGTCTCCCCGGCAATATCCAGCCCGTGCTCGGCACCTATTAGCTCAAGCCCGGGCGGGGCTTATACGTGAGCAAAAGTAGTTTGCTTGCTTTTTTAACATGAATACGTGGCGCCGGACGATCGATAGCGGCCTTCTATGGAAGAGATGTTTTCGGTGGTCGTTCTACTCATGGTGGGCTTTGTGCGATGTCGATGGGCGTTCGGTTGACTACGTCGGGACGCTCATATGCCGGACCGGTTGGCGACTGCGATGTGTCCACGCTCGCTCTCGAGCAGCGGGAAATGGATGCCTCGTTTGAAGAGCCGGCCGAGTGGTCGCGGTACGACTTCCTTTGGGCTGAAAACGAACTCGCCAAACTCGAACGATCTTTGGCGGTCGATGGTGTTGATGATTCGGCCGCAATGGTTTTTCGGTGGTGACTTGCTCTGTGGCGAGCCGGTCAAAAATGATCGCGAGTGACAACGGTCTGGAAAACTCGGACTCACTTAAGAGTGGCCATTCGCAAATCAGGTTTTGGTCCATGTGAAACGATTCCCCATTCAAAGGACCCTCAGCAATGAAATATCAAAAAACTCGACGACGCTTGCGTGGGATTGAAGGCCTCGAAACTCGGCGGGTGCTAGCCGCGGCAATCTCGGTGGTGGACGGTTCGCTGTTCGTGGAGGGTGACGCCGAAGGTGAGATCGCGATCGTTGATCAGGGCGACGGAACGTTGCAGGTGACCGAAACCGGGGCCGGTGCCGACGGTGAAGACCTCGTCGAAGTTGTTGAAGGGGTCAGTGATGATATTGTGATACACCTCGACGGTGAGGGAGCCGGTGCTGACGATTCCGTGTCGATCGATTTGTCGGCGAACTCGGTTGCCGTGGATTCCGTCTACGCCGCGCTGGGTGGCGGTGACAATTCTGTTAGCCTCGACGGCGGGACGATTTCCGGCGACGTCGCGGTCGCGACCGCTGGCGGCAACGATACTGTGTCGATCGCCGAGGGAGCGTCCGTCGGCGGTAGTGTCGCCGCCGCTCTCGGTGATGGTGACAACGCGGTGGTCGTCGATGGCGATGTCGAAGGAGACTTCAACGCGTGTGGTGGCGAGGGAGATGACGCTGTTTCCATCGGTGAGGATGCCGAAATCGGTGGCAACGTTCGTGTTGGTTTGGGCGACGGTGAAAATGCCGTTGATGTCGCCGGCCAGATTGCCGGTGATCTCAATCTCCGCGGCGGCATCGATGACGATACCGTCACTCTTCTCGCCGAATCGATTGTGGCTGGAAACGTGAACGCGTCGTTGGGTGAAGGCGAAAACAGCGTCACGGTGGACGGAACCGTTGAGGGTGAATTGACGGGGCCGGCATTCGATGAAGTTTCCGATAGCGAGGTCGACGGTGATGTCGAAGAGCAAATCGATGAAACCGATGGGGTGGATGAGGGCGACTCCTCAATCCTAGTCGATCACGGTGAGTACCTCGCTGGACATCGGGAACGCGGGCATCGCGGTTTCGATCAACAGGGGCTCGACCAAGGAGCGTGTGGGAATATCGACGGTGAAGCAGACACCGAAGAGACGGACGAAGGAGACGTTAGCGACAACACGACTACCACGACCGATGACACCGTCGATGAGACCACTATTGATGACGGGGACTCCGAACTGACCACAGTGGAGGATGTTGGCGATGAAGATGCTAGCGATGAAGATGCTAGCGATGAAGATGCTGGCGATGAAGATGCTGGCGATGAAGATGCTGGCGATGATTCGACGGATATCGACGATGTCATTGACGCTACCGATGACGAGACCATGCTCGCCGAAACCGATCTCGGCCTGGGCGATCAAGCCGCTCGTGAAGAGGTTCAGCGACGACGCGGCCGAACCGGACAAGCAAGAACCGAGCAATGCTAGGGGCCCACTCTTTTTTAGAACGGATAGCTTTCAATCGGATAGCTTCCAAACCGACAGTTATCCGAAACCTATGAAAAACGCTCTTTCCAATTTCAGACTCTTTTAGGAATCCAATGATGCGAAACTACTCAATCATGAATCTCTCAATCTGCTCGGCTGTCGTGTTGGTCTTCTCGATCGCGATGGCGTTACCCGCCCAAGCCCAACGTCCCCGTCGCGGTGGCGGGAATCAAACGGGACCGCCGCGGATGCAACGTGACGCTGAAGTTGATGAAACCCAGGCGATGTTGTCCCGTGCACAGCAAAACACGACAACGAGCCAAGCGAGTGCATTGACGTCCGCGACGCAGAGCATGCCGACCATTGAACAGCTCGCGACGATGATGCTCGCCAATTTCGATGCCGACGAAAGTGGCGGTCTTGATCAAACTGAATTGCAAAGTGCGTTGGCGGCGCTAAGGCAAATGATGCAGGCTCAAGCGACACAGACCACCGACGCGGCGATGCAGGCTCGCACGCAAGCAAGCGGATTTCGAGGTCGTGGTCGGTGACCGTCCCGAGATTCTTGGTAATTCGCGGGGCTCGCCGAAACTCTTGGCGGGCTGTTGATTTATTCGTTTAACGGGCAGCCAAAGGCGACCTGCTTGCCACTGCCACGTCGCCTACGGCTACCGGTTAAACGAAAACAGGTTGACTCTTGATTAAATCGACAATCCGTTGGCGAGTTTCGCTACCTTAGAGGATTTCGATACCCTGGTGGATTTTGGAATCTGATGTGCCTGATCTTGGTCGCTAGGCTCGCCAGGATTCAGGCCTCCCGACGCTTGGCGACATCGGGCACGTCACTTTTGAAAACGCTTTCGTCGACCTAGGAAGCCGGGTTTGACGGGGTAAGAAATCTGAGGTGGTGAGCGGCGTGAGCGGAATGAATTTGTTCGATCATGTCACGTGATTGTTTGCCAAACGCGGGATGCGGATGGTATTTGCCCACGTGGCGATGGACTCGCTCGACGCTCTTGGCAAACGCCTCGACTTCGGAGGCGTCGTCAACATTCTCGGGAGGAACAAACATCGACGAGGTGCGGATGCCGCGAGGGGAATCCTTGCTGAGTATTTTGGGCAGCAAGAACCGTCGCATGATCGGACGCATGAACGCGAACAGCGACATCCACTTTGGGTAGCCGTCAACACTCGGGTCTTGCACCAAGATCAAGTGTCGGCAGATCTGCCCGAGCGTCCAGTTGCCTTGGCGGGTGTAGCCTTCGCGAAGCAGCAGGCGGGCTTCCGCAACGGCGGTGTCGAGGTTTTCAAATTGCAGGTCGCGGAGATTGCTCATGAGATTGCTTGAGAGGAACCGGAGGATGGCGGTTTGTTGAGAACATGAATGATTGTTTTCCCTTTTGCATGTCCGCGATCAATGTTGCGAAGCGCCTCGGGGGTTTCGGCGAGAGGATATGTCTTTCCGATCAGCGGGCGGACCCCTTGGCTCTCGACGAGGTTCATGAGGACATCAAGATCGTCGTGATTGGGGACCGAGAGATAACGCCGCAAATTTTGCCGGGTCCAGGGCGATAGAAGCAACGGCCGGATCAATCGAACCATCATCGCCAGACCTTGGGCTCCCGTCCCACTGTTGAGGATCATCGTTCCGCTGGGTTTCAGGACCCGGCGGCATTCCGCCAAAGTGCGGTTCTCGATGTTGTCGAAGATCACATCGTACCGTGGTTCGCTCTGGGTGAAGTCTTCGCGGTCGTAGGCGATCACGTGGTCGGCACCGAGCGAACGCACTACTTCTGAGTTGGCCTCGCTACAAACTCCGGTAACGATCGCGCCGTATGCTTTTGCGATTTGGATTGCAAAGCTGCCGACGCCCCCGGAGGCTCCGATGACTAGCACGTGTTGGCCGGGTTGGACCTTGGCGACGTCTCGCATCGCATGCAGCGCCGCGAGGCCCGACGTGGGAAGCGATGCCGCGTCCGAAAAAGGGCAGAGGTAGGTTTCTTAGAGAGCGTCTTTTCATCCGCGACGGTGAATTCGGCACACGATCCCGAGCAGTAGCCGAATACCTCGTCGCCGCGTTGCAACGAGCGGACGTTGCAGCCAATCGCTTCCACCGTTCCGGCAACGTCGTATCCGGGCACGCCGTACTTGGGTTTCCACCATCCCGATTCGACACGCATCAAAAGCGGAGAACCTCGGACGCCAAAGCAATCGCCCACGTGAAGTCCGGCGGCATGCACACGGACCAAAACTTCGTTGTCCCGGGGGATTGGGGCTTCGATATCGGTCAAGCGAAGATCGTCAAACGAACCGTATTCTTCGTGATAGATCGCTTTCATCGTTTTGACAGTGGTGTGGTTCGAAGTGACGATGGTCGGTGAACGCATCGGTCGGTGAACGGATCGGTCGGTGAACGGATCGGTCGGTGAACGGATCGTTTTTGACTTGCGCTGTAAGTTGCGTTTTTTTGATAGTATGCTTACGCTGTAAGTGAGTCAAGCTGGAAATTGGAACGAGCCGGATATTCGAGGAGTGTGAATGGCGAAGATCAAACGGGAAGCCAAACGCCGTTCCGCGTTGACAAAGGACCGGGTGCTCAACGCGGCGGTGAAATTGGCCGATTCAGGCGGGATCGACTCGCTTTCGATGAGAAAGCTCGCGCAAAAGCTACGGGTCGAAGCGATGTCGCTTTACAATCACGTCGCCAACAAAGACGAAATTCTCGACGGGATCGTCGAAAAGGTGGTCGGAGAGATCGAAGTGCCGGTTGTCGGTGGCGACTGGCGAAACGAGATGCTCCGGCGAGCGAATTCCGCACACTTGGTTTTGATGCAGCACCCTTGGGCGACGATGTTGATCGTCTCGCGCCCAAACATAGGGCCCATGATGCTGCGATATGTTGATGCGACGATCGGATGTCTTGTCGAAGCCGGGTTTTCATATGCCGATGCCGATCACGCTTGGAACGCGATCGACAGCTTCACGTACGGCTTCACGTTGCAGAAACTCAACTTTCCGTTTGCTCCGGAGGAGTACGCAGACGTTGCCAAAGAGTTTCTCCCGCAAATCCCACAAGATGATTTCCCGTATTTGCACGGGATGTCCAAAGAGATCATCGCGAAGAGTCATGACGGGGTGCATGATCTTCAATTCGGTTTGAAGTTAGTTTTGGATGGCTTGGAAACGCTGCGGGGGTGAAGGACGGGGGAGCTGGCGTGGCAGCGGTCTGGGTTTCAACGCAGAGACGCAATAGCGCAGGGACGCCAAGGTTGTGTTTGGAAGCCCTTTCTTTGCGTGTTTGCGTTGAAAATCACCTCCGATCGCCAAGTAATCTCCGATGCTTCCAACGCTTCCAACGCTTTCGCCCGCGATTGGCCGGCATTTTCTTTAGGCAGCGACCCAGATATTTTCGGCGATGCGTTCTGTGCATGGCATGCATCTGAAGAATGCATTGGATGTATGGGGCGGTAGGGCCAATAATAGGGAGTGTCCAGTATCGGTCCGGTTGATCGACGTTGGAACCACGATCCCTATTCTTTGGAGAGAACATGCCCCACACAAAATTCTTGTCTCGATTGATGTCGAGCTGCGCGGTGCTGTGCATCGCCACGTCGGTTTCTGCGGAAGACGTCCCCCCGTCGTCGTCGGCGCCTCACGGTGCGGGAGCGTCGCTGGCTCAGTGTCCTGTTATGGGAAATGCGGCGAAACCCGCCGGTTCCGTCGGCGAAATGGCTTCTCACGGAGGAAGCATGACCGGCGGGAGTTACTCGAACCATGATTGGTGGCCGAACCAACTGAATCTGCAAATCCTGCATCAGAATTCGCTCAAGAGCAATCCGATGGGCGAGGATTTCGATTATGCCGAGGAGTTTCAAAAGCTCGATCTGGAGGCGGTCAAACGCGACATCAAGGAATTGATGACCACGTCACAGGATTGGTGGCCGGCGGATTATGGTCACTACGGTCCGTTCTTCATTCGGATGGCCTGGCACAGCGCTGGAACCTATCGTGTGACCGACGGGCGAGGCGGCGCGGGCTACGGCACCCAGCGATTCGCGCCGCTGAACAGTTGGCCGGACAACGCAAACCTGGACAAGGCACGTCGATTGTTGTGGCCGATCAAACAGAAGTACGGTCGTCAATTGTCGTGGGCCGATTTGATGGTGTTGACCGGCAACTGCGCGTTGGAGTCCATGGGATTCGAGACGTACGGATTTGCCGGAGGCCGCGAAGACGTTTGGGAACCACAGATCGATATCGACTGGGGACCGGAAACGGAGTGGCTCGGCGACAAGCGATACAAGGGCGAACGCGAATTAGACAATCCTCTCGCCGCGGTTCAGATGGGATTGATCTACGTCAATCCGGAGGGGCCTAACGGCAAGCCCGACCCGATCGCGGCAGCGAAAGATATTCGTGACACCTTTGGCCGCATGGCGATGAACGATGAAGAAACGGTCGCATTGATCGCCGGTGGTCACACGTTCGGGAAAGCACACGGTGCGGCAACGCCTCAAGGAAACGTCGGACCGGAACCCGAAGGTGCGAGCCTCGAGGAACAAGGACTCGGATGGAAGAACACGTACGGAACCGGAAACGCGGGCGACACGATCACCAGCGGTTTGGAAGGTGCGTGGACGAGCACTCCGACCGAATGGTCCAACGGCTACTTTGAAAATCTGTTCGAGTACGAGTGGGAACTGACCACGAGTCCTGCCGGTGCTCATCAGTGGACGCCGAAAAACGGGGCGGCCGATGGGACGGTGCCGGATGCGCATGATTCGAGCAAGTCTCACGCTCCGATGATGTTCACGACGGACATGGCGTTGAAGATGGATCCGATCTACGGGCCGATCTCCAAGCGTTTCTATGAAAACCCAGATGAATTCGAAGCCGCGTTTGCGAAAGCTTGGTACAAGCTGACGCACCGCGACATGGGACCCTACTCACGATGCCTCGGACCAGAAGTCGCGCCGCCGCAAATTTGGCAAGACCCGGTTCCCGAAGTCGATCATGAATTGATCAACGACCAAGACATCGCGGCGCTGAAGGCGAAAGTGTTGTCGTCAGGGTTGTCGATTTCGGAATTGGTTTCGACCGCGTGGGCATCGGCGTCAACGTTCCGTGGAACCGACAAACGTGGCGGGGCCAATGGGGCTCGCATTCGTTTGGCACCACAGAAAGATTGGAAGGTGAATAACCCGGCGGAAGTCGCCAAGGTCGTCGGTGTGCTCGAGACGATCGGGTCGGAGTTCAATCAATCGCAAACCGGCAACAAGAAAGTTTCGGTGGCCGACATGATCGTGCTCGGAGGCTGTGCTGCGGTCGAGGCCGCCGCAAAGAATGCGGGATACGACATCGTCGTCCCGTTCGAACCCGGACGTACCGATGCGTCGCAGGAGCAAACCGATGTCGAAGGGATGGCGGTTCTCGAACCGACCGCGGACGGATTCCGAAACTATGTCGGACGTGATGTTCGAACTCCACCGGAACAGTTATTGATCGACCGAGCACAGAAGTTGACGCTGACTGCGCCTGAAATGACTGTGTTGATCGGTGGGATGCGAACGCTCAATGCCAACACCGACGACATGCGACTCGGCGTGTTCACCAACAACACCGACGCGTTGACCAATGACTTCTTTGTGAACCTGTTGGACATGGGGACGCAGTGGAAGAAGTCCGAGGTTTGCGAGCACTTTTTCGAAGGTCGTGATCGTCAAAGTGGCGAGGTGAAGTGGCGAGCGACCGCGGTTGATTTGGTCTTCGGATCGAACTCGCAGTTACGTGCGATCGCGGAGGTGTATGCGTCGGACGATTCGCAGGAGAAGTTTGTCAACGACTTTGTTTCAGCATGGAACAAGGTGATGAACGCCGACCGGTTTGAGCTCGGCGAGTCATCGCGAAACTAAGTCGTTTGTAATCAGACGGAGCTGATGTTTTGATATGCCGGACCTCGGGGCTGAATTTTCGCGAATTCAGTTCCCGTGGTCGGGCACGTGCCGTCTGGCAAATGCTCCCGAGTCTCTTGCAACCGATCTGCTTCGGGGGATCGCCACGGTTGTCACGCGTGCGAGTGTTCTTAGGAATGATCTCGCCGATATCGCAAGATTTCGGTGGCTTCATGTCCGGCGAATCCAGCGACAGGAATCGGACACGTCAAACTTCAAAATGCTGTGAGCTGTTTAAGTGTTCTTTGGCGACGTGTGCTTTGGCGACTCAGCTCACTCTTTTCAATCGGTTCTAAGTCACTGCGGCCTTCACCGCGTCGAGAACCGTTTGGGACATCTGCAGGGCTGGCGAAGCTAGGAACGCGAGGTTGCCCCAGGCGAAGCGTTGGCGGACATCGGGAGCGAGCGGCCACGTCGGGAGGTTCTCGAGCGATGCGATTTGGTCGATCAAGCTCGCTCGGTCAGCGCCATCATCGGGTGGCTGGTTGGAATCTCGCGATGATTGTTGCAGCCGGTACAGACGCGCGCTGAGTTCATCGACGCGAGATTGCATCTGCTTCTTTTGCAGGGACATTTGTTGGTGAAAGAACCAAAGCGGCAACGCGAAGGTGAGCAGTTCGATGCCGATCGTGACCAAGAAGAAAATTAAATAGGTGTTCTTCCACTGAGATTCGAAATCGGAATCGCTCGCCGGCCAGATCTTGGTCCAGTTGGGCATGGCGAGCACCCAGAACGCGAAGAACAGTACGGGGAGAGCCGTGATCGTGGCTTGGTAGAAGTAGTAGTCGCCGATCGGTCGCAGCCCAGCGGCGGCATCGGAATGGCCTGGTATCAGGGTGAGTTTGATGCGTTCTTTCACCAATTGGCGGCCGAACAGCCCGTAGGCGATCCCGCGTCCCGCGTAACGCCCCACCAAACGTGCGGCGATGACTTCCAAGATTACCTCGCCGATAAACCACATTCGATCGGCCCGCGGAGTCGCCTGCCATTGCTCGCCAGCGTAGACGCCGATATAGGACGCTAGCAGAAACATAGGCAGGACGAGGCTGCCGACAGTCGCCGCGGTTCGGGCTCGTTTGCGAGTTTGAGCGAGCAGGCGGTCGAACTGGTCCTGCGAGGCGTCGATGGCGTTTCGTTTATGAAGCCGTTCGAGCATCGATTCGAACCGACCACCGAGCCGATTGGCGATGAAAATTCCGACAATCAACAGAAACCACGCCGAGACCGATGCCCAGTTGGCGGGATCCATCGCGATTAACGAATCTCGGTGAATCGCACAGACGATGAGCAGCGAAACGCACGCGAACACGCCTTCCGCGTCCGGATGCGGGTTCTTGTCGGGGGGACGATTCCAGTCGTGTCGACCACGCGTTTTCATCGCACTCGTCGGTTGAATCTTTTGGCGGCAGCAATCGAGGTCGGACGACTCCGCACCTACCTAATACGCAGCAATTTTCGTACTCGATTTCGCGGTTCAATCGCTAGATCGGTTTGGGGGGCTTGCTCTGACGCTCTGGCAATCCGGCGACGCTGCTCTCGACCGGCGACGTCCGATGGGCTGATGCTGACCGGTTCGTGCGTTTTGGATTCGTGCTTTCGCGAGGAGGATCCGGGCGACTACCGTACGACGGCAGGTTCACCATCAGATACACCGGAGACGAGCCGGATTTCCGGGTTTTGGTTTCGTGGTTGGCTGGGGAGTTGCCGGCGAGGTGTTGGGGGCGCGGTTTGTTGGTTCGCGAGCAATGATCCTTTTTCGCGGGATCTTTGTTCGTGGGATTTTCGTTCAGGGGATTTTCGTTCGGGGAGTTCGAGCAGCAACCGCATCATCTCTTCGGCGGCACCGGTGGCAACGCGTTGGATCGTGTCGCGGTCGGTTTCGTCACCGAACTCGTACGTCACTGCGGTGACTCCCAGGGTGCGATCCACCCAGGCTTTGCTGGTGCTGCGGTGTGCGTTGTGGTTGTCATCGACGGCCACATCGTATCGCGGGAAACGGTTTTGGATCGCGGCAAACCACTGTCGGGTGAATCCGGCAGGGAAGACACGGTCGTTTGGTGCGGGGATGTAAAAGACGTCGTCGTATGTGCTGTGAAAATCAACGAACAGGCACAACCGGTCTTCACCGGACCGTCGGCAATGAAGCAATTGCTCGCGAACGGCTTGCGTCTCCGGCTGAGTGAAGTGCGACCAGTCGCGGTTCAGGTCGACGCCGTTGGCGTTGCAACGCCAATGGCCGTGGTGGACACCATCGGGATTCACCGTTGGAACAACCAAAGCGGCGAACCGCTTGCGAAATCTTTGTGCGATTTCCGAATCGCTCGCCAAGGCGTCGACGAAGTGCACCATGCCGATCGCGCCGGTGACTTCGGGTGGGTGTTGTCGAGCGATGAGGTAGACGTAGTCGGGATCGTCGCTTTGAGTGATCGTCAGTTGTTCGACGTCGCGGCCTTGAACGGATCGGCCGATGCGTTTTTTAGCGACATAGGGCAACCGGGTGAGTTGATTGGACCACTGCGAAATTTCGTCGGTGGAGAGTAACTCTTGACCGGCGATCCACAGCGGTTCGGCATCAACAGGAATTCGCATCTCGACGTCTTGGCCGGAGTTGCTCGCGCTGCTGATCAGTTCGGTTGCCGACTGCCAGGTTTCGCCATCGCGGCTGATTTTGGGTTCGTAGCGATGCGAACCACCGACATAGTGCAACAGGACTCGGATGGTTTGTTTGCGTTGAGATTCAATACGAAAGGCGTACCAGGCGCTGTCGTTGATCGGGTCGGATTCCGGTGCGATGGTGATCGCAAACGTGTCGTCGTTGATCTGAGTGCAGCGATTCATCCGGCCGCCGGGGAACGCGCTGGTGATCGAGACGTCGCCGTTGCGGCTGCGGAAGTCCGCGTCGCCGCGTCGAAGGTCGGTGTCAGCGGCCGTGCCGATCAGTGTTGAACCGAACAACGCCGCGTACACACAGAGTGCCGATGCGGTCAGCAGTGCGGGGCGTTGAATGAGCGAAAAGAAAGCGAGGGCGTTCCGGTGTCGGGATCTCATGCTCGGCACTCCATGCCAATTCAATGTTCGTACAGCGCCGGCCGTTGGTGGTCGACACGTGATTCATTTCATGTGACCCACACGAGGTTTGCATCGGTGGGGAACCGATAACCTGTGCAGTGCGCGTTTCCCGTCCGGCGGTCAATGGCGATGCGTGGATCGTCGAATGCCGAAAGAGAATCAACCGGCCACCGCAGGGCCAACCGGGGAGGTTGGAGTGGGCCGGCTAGATGTCATCGCCTCGTGTTTCATTGCAAAAAACGAGGCGACCGCCGGACTGTAGGAAAACCACCGCGGCCGCGGCAAGATCAACCGGCCGGGTGTTGATAGGGCGCGCGGTAGGTGCGTTTCAGCGCGGCGGTGGCTTCCGCGTCACCCGGAATGGTGTGGGTGGCGGGATCGAACGCGAGGGTGCGACCGAGTTGCATTGCGTTATTGGCCATGAAACACGACGCGCTGCTGATGTGTCCCTGTTCGATGTCCGCCACCGGTTTGCTGCGGTTGTCAACCGCGTTTAAGAAGTCCCGCATGTGACCCCGGATCGCCGAGGCGACGTGCAGTTCCATCTTCCAGTCTTTGACGTCGGACTCGTCGCTGGGGTATTTGTCCAATTCGATCAGAGGTTCGCCGCTGAGTTTCTTCCCGCCCCCGCGTGGTTCGAAATCGTAACGTTTCACGCTGAGTTTCAACGTGCCGCGGTCGCCGTAAAGAATCGCTGCCCAGGGATACTGAGGGTCGGGAGCGCTGCCCCAGCTGCGGTGAGTCCAGACGACGTCGAGTTCGTCGAAATCGAATGTGGCGGTTTGCGTGTCAGAGGTGTTGGCGATCGATTCGGTTTGCACCTGAATGCCTCCCACGCTGCTGATCCGTCGCGGCCAACCGAGTCCGAGTTGCCATCGAACAAGGTCGAGCATGTGCACACACATGTCGCCGACGATCCCATTGCTGTATTCCATGAACGCTCGCCAAGAACGCGGATGGATGACTTCGTTGTACCCTCGCATCGGTGCCGGGCCGGTCCATGTTTCGAAATCGAGATGGGGTGGCGGTGCGATGATTGGCGGGTTCTTGTTGGCTCGCATATGGAAGTAACAGCACACTTCGGCGAAGGCGACATTCCCGAGCAAACCTTCATCGACGACGCGCTGTTTGGCTTCGATCAGGTGAGGCGTGCTCCGACGCTGCGTCCCGACCTGCACGACCCGTCCGGTCGCGCGAGCTGCGTCGAGCATCGCTTTGCTTTCGAGAGTATCAACGCCCGTCGGCTTTTGCACATAAACATCCGCGCCGGCGTTCACCGCCGCGATCATCGGAAGCGCGTGCCAATGATCGGGCGTGGCGATCAGCACAATGTCGAGGTCTTTCTCGGCCAACATGTCGCGATAGTGAGCGTACGTTCGAGGCCGGTTGCCCGACTTCTGACGCGATGCCATTAGGTCAGCGCACTCTTCGAGCAGTTTTGAATCAACATCGCATAGCGAGACGACTTCGACCGGTTCGACCTTGAGCAACTGCAACAGGTCACATTTGCCGTACCAACCGCATCCGATCAAACCGACGCGGCGTGGCGATGATTGAGGAGCCGCGTACGCTCGGTTCGCAATGGCGGTTGCGGTCGATGCGGCGAGAGTCGAACGGGTTAGGAATGCGCGTCGGTCCATGAGAGTGTTCACCGTGGGGAGAGGGGACAGAGAAAGATCGCAACATCAACACTCACGATAAAGCATTTTCAACGTCGACGGGTGAGTGAACGTTTGGCCCGCCTCGTGGTGAACCCCAGTCATCAATGGGGAAGCGTCATCAATGGGGAAGCGTCATTGATCGGGAAACGCGATCGAATGAGACGTTGTCACCGTCCGGTGGAGGCGACGTCCTATCGGTGGATTTCGGGTGGTGCCGCGGCGTCCTGTGATGCAGCGATGCTCAGATGCTATCGCAGAGCGGGTGGATCGGGCTCGCCGATTCGACCAGTTCGCGAATGGTCACTCCGGCAAACGCCGCCTCGGTCGCCGCGTAGGCTTTGTCCAGTTCCGCGTGCAGCGGGCAGAGCGACGTGTGCGACTTCAGGCCGAGCGGGCAACTGCGGATTCGCTCGATCGGTGCGACGGTGTTGACCACGTCGAGAATCGTCAGTTTGTCGATATCACGTGTCAGTTCGTATCCGCCTCCCGGACCCGGTCGGGAACTCACCAATCCCTCGGCGGCGAGGTCTTGCAGCACGCGAGTCAGGTAGCGGCGAGGCACCTTCGTGTGGACAGCTAAATGGTCCGCAGAAATCGGCTGCCCGACCTGACTGCCCATACAAGCGACGGCTCTCAATGCGTATTCGGCGGTTTTGGATAGCATGTTGATCGATAAAAGTCAGCGAAAGGTAGGACGCGCACATTGACGTGTCACATCCTATTCTATACCATGTTGTGCAGTTATTGGTTCGGGAATGCCCTATTTGAGCAAGTTCTGCGTACCCGTCCATGCTATCTGCCCATCAAGCATGAGCTCATCATTGCATGTGCCGTCCAGCCCCGCCTGAATTACTGGAAGCCCGCCCATGAATCGCGTCCGACGTTTGGTCCTCATTGTTGTCTGTGGATTCACCTTTTTGACGTATGACGGTGCCATCGGCAAGGCACAGTACGACTCGTACGAGCGTCCACCGATCGATTATTTGAACGCGGAGGTGCACGACCCGGTGGCTCGGCTCGCCGAACGAATCAAATCCGGCGAAACGAAATTGGAGTTTGACCCGTCCTTCGGTTACCTCCAATCGGTATTGAAGGAACTCGATATTCCGACGAGTTCTCAGGCACTCGTCTTCTCCAAAACGAGCCTGCAACTGACGCGGATTTCACCGCGACGGCCGCGTGCGTTGTATTTTAACGACGACGTCTACGTCGGGTTTTGCCAACGCGGGGACGTGCTCGAGTTTGCGTCGACGGATTCTCGGCAGGGAGCCACCTTCTACACACTCGAACAGAACGACGAGGACGAGCCGGAGTTTGTTCGCGATCGTGGCGGGTGTTTGTCATGCCACGCCTCGAGCCGGACACAGAACGTGCCTGGGTATCTGGTTCGAAGCGTGTTCGCGGATGCTGCCGGCCGCCCGAAACTCGGCAGCGGGACATTCACGACCGATCAAACGAGCGACTTTCACGATCGTTGGGGCGGGTGGTATGTCACGGGCCAACACGGATCGATGCGTCACATGGGAAACGCCATCTGTGCCGACGACGAAGCGAGTTTTGATCGCGAGTCGGGAGCCAACGAGATGGACCTGAGCGACCGGTTCAACACCGACGCGTACCTCACGCCGCACAGCGACATCGTGGCATTGATGGTGCTCGAACATCAGACACAAATGCACAACGCGATCGCGTCGGCGAACTACGAGACACGTCAGGCGTTGCATCAGTCGTATCAAATGAACGGGCTGTTAGAACGGCCCGAAGGTTTTATCAGCGACAGTGCCAAACGCAGGATCGCGGCATCGACTGAGCGGGTGTTGCGGCACCTGTTGATGTGCGAAGAATTTGTTCTGACCGATTCGGTGTCCGGTTCGACTTCGTTCGCCGAGGACTTTGAAGCACGCGGTCCGGTCGACGGTCACGGTCGGTCGCTGCGTGAACTGAATCTGCAGACGCGGCTGTTCGAGTATCCGTGCAGCTACCTGATTTATTCGGACGCGTTTGCCGGATTACCCGACGAGGTTCGCTCGCCGATTTTGTCGCAGTTGATCGAGATCCTCGTCGCGGAGGAAGTTCCCGACGAGTACGCTCATCTAAGCAAGCCGACCCGAACGGCGATCCTGTCGATCCTTCGCGACACGCTGCCTGAAGTTCAGCAGATGATTTTGGCGAGTAACAACGCCAACTAAGAATCCTGCGGCGTCTTGGTGGACCTGCCGAGTAGTTGCCATCGGGCTCTCACGTGGTGTTCACGTTACGGTTTGAGCCGGCCGATCCAATGTTTGGCAAAGTCAATCAATCCGCTGTAACGAAACGAATCGTCGACGTAGTGTTCGATCACGTAGAACGCGAAGTAGTACGCCCGGCAGAAACTCCAAATCGTCAGCCCGAGCAGAAACACGTTTCGAAACGAAATGATGGACGACAGCAGCAACCCGGCCGACAAACATCCGAGCAATAGAAACAGTCCGCCTTTGAGGATGATCATTGGTTTGGATTGCAGGTCGCTACTGCGTTCCGGATAGTTTCTCATACCGTTCTCGTAGTTCGTCAGGAGAGACGCCGCGGGCGAACGCGATTTGAAGTTGCCAATTCAATTGTGTTTGTCCGATCACACCACGGCGATGCCAACGTCGCGGATCGACCGAGACGGGGCCGCGTAGCAAACACGGTTTGCCCAATTTCCGCAACCGGGATGACAGCATGACGTCTTCCATCAACGGAACGGTGTCGAATCCGCCTACCTTTTCGTACCAATCACGTCGGACAAAGATGGCTTGGTCACCGAAAACGCGGCCGAGCGTTCGAACACGCAGCGCGTTGCCGCATTCCAACCATCGGAATCGCCAACGCTCATCGTCGATCCTTTGGTGAAAGCCACCCCAGTCGGGCCAGTTTGCGGCTCGCATTTGGTCGATTGCGTGCGGATCCAAAAGGCAGTCAGCATGCAAGAAGAGCAGGAAGTCACCGTTTGCGGCAGCCGCACCATGGGCGAGTTGTTGACCTCGTCCGGTCGGGCTGTCGAGTACGATCACTCGCTGGCTTTGACGCTCTGCGAATTGACGGACTTGTTGCACGGTGTCGTCTTCGCTTGCCCCGTCGCTGATGATGATTTCGAGCGGGTGCAGTGCCGCTGCCGACGTGAGGCAGTTTGTGATCACCTTGGATTCATTCCACGTCGGGATGACGACGGAAACCGATCGGCTCGATGAATGGTCTTGCTCGCGATTCACAATCCGGAACTTCCCTCCTCCCCGAAGCATTCGATTTCAGTACCAACTAGTCCAGCCAAGCAGACTAGTATTCCAATGCAGGGTGGCTTTCGGGTGGAGTCGTAGTGGATGACGCAAGGAATCCCCTTGCGTGACTATCGCATCAAGGACTCGTCGCCTCGTCCACTACCCGAAAATCAAGTTGACATGAAGTACTAGCCAATTGGTCCAGCCAAGTAGTCTAGGGAGTGATGCTCCAGAGGGTAACCTATTCAAAACGCTCGTCGTCGATTCGTCGGGGTTGCCTCATCGACGCAGATCAGATTTATGAGCGTCGATTGTTTTCGGCGCCGCGGCTCGCTGGTGGGAACCCGTTGATCGGCGGAGGTGGCGGGCACTGAGTTCTCGACCGATTCCGCAGAGGCAATTCGTTCGCCAGATTCATCAAGATGATATGTCTGTGATCCGTTTCGCGTGGGTGGCCACGGCGTTTTCTTGATTGCGGACGCTATGCAGGTATTCACGCAAGCGAATAGGATGGTTGTCGACGTGGTATGCAAACGATCGGGCGTGTGTGTCATTTTATCGGTGTGAATCACGCTCATGAATGCAACCCAACAGGAACAGGTGAGCGATGTTTTGGCAGGCGTGGTACGAATACCGAATCGACTACGTTCTTTTCTGCGCGATCATTCTGCTCGCTTACGCGTACGTGCTGCGACGTGTTGCTAAGGTCACGCCGCAGCGTCTCGTTGACGAGGCACCGCTGCCGCAGGAAGAAAGCGACAGCGAGGATCCGGTCTCGGCGGTTGAAAACCGCTTGCCACCGTTTCGTCTGCGATTGTCATTCTTTGTGCTGATCGCCACGTTGGCCGTCGGGTGTGTGTTGGTCGAGTGGGTCGATCGTCTGCAGCGAAAGATTCTGCGTGAACAACTGATTGGGATCGCGCCGACTTATGCGATCGAGTTGCAGAGTCTTGGGCACGAATTGATCACGCCTGAGACGCCCCCGGATGACCCCACTTACCTGGCAATGATCGAGGCTCAAAAGCGTTGGTTGTCGGTCAACCCACAGGTCGCGGACATCTACACGTTCCGAATGGCACCACCGGAAATTCGAGAGTCCTTTGAGAAGACCAACGAAGGACAACTCGATGACGGCCGAGACGTCTATCAACTGATCATCGATTCCGAGACAGACTACGATCACGATGGAAAATACACCGGCAAGCAGGAGTCTCGCACGGAGATCGGCGAGTTCTATTCGGACGTCAATTTTGAAGAGGTCCGGCGGGCCTTTGCCGGCCAAGTCGTGTTTGCCGATATCCCTCACCAGGATCGATGGGGATATTGGGTGTCGGCGCACGCACCGATTTGGGATAGCGAGGGGAACGTCGAAGCGCTCGTCGGGGTGGATTTCTCGGCGACGCGGTATGCACGCTCGGTTGTTTGGACGCGTTTGAGTTTGATCGCGATCCTCGCAACCGTGTTGTCGTTGTACCTGTCGGCGATCGCCATCATTGGAATTCTCAAAGGCAGTTTGGCGTCGCAGGCGATCGGACGAAAACAGCTTCGCACGCAACGTGACCGGGCGACCCAAGCGGCTGCGGAGGCTCGACGTGCGACGCAAGCAAAGAGCCAGTTCCTGGCCAACATGAGTCACGAGATTCGAACGCCCATGAACGGCATTCTCGGGATGACGGAGCTGCTTTTGCGGAGTCCGTTGCGACGGGAGCAACATCGATTCATGACGATGATCAAAACGTCCGCCAACGGATTGCTGAACGTGCTCAATGATGTGTTGGACTTTTCGAGAATCGAAGCCGGACGTATCGATTTGGAAGAGGTGCCGTTTGACTTGCATGAATTGGTTAACCAAACCGTGCAGGCGGTTGCGGGAGGTCGGCAATACATCGGCTCGATGGCCGAAGGCGGTGCCGCTCCTTCGCCGGCGAGCGATGTTGAGTTGGCGGTGCGAATCGCGCCCGGAACCCCGGAGCACTTGATCGGCGACCCGACCCGATTGCGTCAAGTGTTGGTGAACTTGGTCGGCAACGCGTTGAAGTTCACGTCGCAGGGCGAAGTGATTGTGGAAGCGAGCACCGATCACGATGGGACGATGTTCGATACTGAGGTTGGAGATCAGGCGGCTTCGGAGCGAGTCCGTTTGCTGATTTCGGTTAGTGACACGGGAATCGGTATGTCGAAGTCACAGAAGGCCAAGATCTTCGAAGCGTTCACGCAAGCCGATGCGTCGACTACGCGACAATACGGCGGCACCGGACTGGGATTGGCGATCAGTGCGAAGTTGGTCGAGCGAATGGGAGGACGACTCGGGGTGGAAAGCACGCTCGGCGTGGGCAGCCGGTTCGAGTTCGATGTGCCTCTGCGAGTGCAATCCGATTCCGAAGCGAAGTTCGCCTCTGCGAATGCGAACCTGAAAGATATCCGGGGCTCGCGTTTGTTGGTTGTCGATGACCACCAGATTAACCGGATCATCTTGAATGAGTTGTTGGTCGACGCCGGATGTCACGTCGACTGTTTGCAGGGCGGTGCCGACGTGGTCGCCAGTATGAAGGCTGCTGTTAAAGAGGGGCAGCCATATCATTTGGTGCTGCTCGATTTCATGATGCCCAACGGCGACGGGCACGACGTGGCACATTCGATTCGAGAAGATGAGGAAATCGGTGACACGCCGATCGCATGGTTGTCGTCGATGGGGGCCGAGGTCGAACACCGCTGGGTCGAGGACCTGCGGATCTTGCGTTGTTTGACCAAACCGGTTTCTCCCGGCGATTTGTTGAGTTTGGTTGCCGAGGCGGTCCGGATTCAATCCGATAAAAACGGCCAATTGGACACGGGCCATGGCGGGGATTTGGCCGGCGAATCGCTGTCGGGTGGATCGTCGGGGAATCTGTCGGTCGGTTCAAACGATATCGCAAAGACGCATCCCACGTTTGGTCGTTGTTCGGTTCGACGCAGCATATTGTTGGTAGAGGATGGCGGCATCAATCGCGTGGTTGCCGAAAACATGCTGCGGGCTCGGGGCCACGATGTGGTCGGTGTGGCCAGCGGTTTTCAGGCAATCGAACGGCTGCGAAGCGAAGCGTACGATGTGGTTTTGATGGATGTGCAGATGCCTGAGATGGACGGATTCGAAACGACGTCTCGCATCCGCACAACGCTGCCCGAACCGGCTTGCAGCGTGCATATTATTGCCATGACCGCCTACGCAATGAGCGGTGATCAGGTGCGTTGTCTTGACGCAGGCATGAACGACTATGTCTCGAAACCGTATACACCCGAGCGCCTATTTGCGGCGGTGGAAGCAGGAGACAACAATGAAGGAAGCAATGACACCGAAGACGATTTAACCAACGGAAGGAGCAGTGTCATGAAAGCGAACCGGGCGATGATTCTCGAAGAAACGATCGACGAGAAAGTCGCCAAACCGTCGGATTCGGAACCGTCGGAAGCTCCGGTTTCTATAGAAAACGTCGATGCGTTAACTCGACCGAATACGGATGTCGCGATCGAGGAGAATCGGCCGCCGATCGATTCGATCGATGAATCGGTTTTGCGGCAAAACGTTGGCGACGACCCCGAGTTCCTCAAAATCATGAGTGACACTTTTGCGGAACAATGGCCCAAACAATTACAGGCTCTTTCCGAGGCGATCGATCGGGGGAACGATGCGGATGTTGCAACGAGTGCTCATCAACTCAAAGGCACCGCGTCGGCGCTCGGGGCGACTGAGTTGCAGAAACTCGCAGGAGATTTGGAAGAAGAAGCACGGGACCGAATGGACTACGCCGAAGGTCGATTGCAGCCGTCCGATCAAACGCAGCAGCAATTGTTTGACATCTTCCCGACTGAAAAATGGTACACGACTAGGAATGTGCTGCGATCTGGAGGAGAATCAACCGCACGACGCTTGGACCATATCGCACAGTCTCAATAACTCTCACCCATGAAATTGCTGATCGCGGACGATAACCCGGTGTGGCGCAAGCTGATGCAGGCGGCGGTTGCGCCATGGGGTTACCGTGTTGTGTTTGCCGAGAACGGACGCGAAGCGCTCGAGGCGTTGCAGTCGGATGACCCTCCCCGGTTGGCTCTTTTGGATTGGTTGATGCCCGAAATCGAGGGCGTCGAGGTTTGTCGACGGATCAAACAAAATCCGGAAGCACCGTTCACCTACATCATCTTGCTCACCAGCCGCGATCGCGAAGAAGACATGATCGAAGGTCTCGACGCGGGGGCGGACGACTATCTGACCAAACCGATTGTCGCGGCGCTCCTGAAAAGTCGATTGGCATCGGCACGACGGATCGTGGAGGCAGTGCCGCCGGCGCAGTGGACCAAGCCCCAGGTTAATGGATTTGAAGTTCATCACCTGATCGGGAAAGGCGCGTTCGCAACCGTTTGGAGAGCGACGCATGTGGCCACCGGTCGGCTCGCCGCGATCAAGATCATTCGCGCCGACTTGGCGACCGATCTTGTCTTCGAGCGATTCGCACGCGAAGTTCAAGTGATGCGAAAGATGGACCATCCGGGCATCGCGGCGATCTACGCGAGTCATCTCGATCGGGAGTTCGCCTACTACGCGATGGAGCTGATCGAAGGCGAGTCGCTCGGCCACTATGTCGCGTCGCAAAAACCAAAGGCGACCAAGATCATCGAAATGATGGCCCAGGTTTGCGACGCGTTGCAGCACGCGCACTCGCAAAACATTATCCACCGAGACGTCAAACCGTCCAACGTGATGGTCGGTCGTGACGGGCAACCGAAGTTGGTCGATTTCGGGTTGAGTAAGTCGATGTTTCGTGCCTACTCGGCACCTTCGTCCAACGAGACCAGCGAAGGTGCCGTCCTGGGAACGCCGCTTTTCATGTCGCCCGAGCAGGCACGGGGCGAAGCCGAGCGGGTCGACCACCGTAGTGACATCTACGCGGTCGCCACCATGCTTTATCTGTTCTTGCTTCGCGAACATCCCCACGGAGTCAACTCCATGGGACGGGAAGAGACGATTCAAACGATCGCGACCACCGATGCGAAACGCGCCAGCAGCATCAACGAGAAGTTCAACCCGCAACTCGACGACATTCTCGCCAAGTGTCTGTCCACCGACCCGGACGCGCGATACCAAACGGCGGGAGAGTTCGCCAAGGCGCTACGAGATTTCTTGCACGACCGGGCCGCCACCCGGAGCGGAATCGGGCATTCCTGATCGTTGCCATGGGCGACGGGGGATCGATCCGCGTGCGCTAACCTTCGAGCAATTTGCCAAGTAGCCCGAGCAGAAACCCGAGGACGGCGCCCAGCGACGGGAAACTGCTGCGTTTGAGTGGGACTTGCGGTGCGATGTCTTCAAACACCAAGTACAAAATTCCCGAGGCCGCGAACACCTGCATCCACCCCATCACGCGTGGGTAATCCGACAGCATCCAGAAACCGAACGCACCGAGCAACGGTCCCAAGAATGCCGCGGCAAAGAACGCCCAGAGGATCTTCGATTTCGACATCCCACTGTCGAGGAACTCACGGAACGAGTTGAATCCTTCAGGCAGGTTTTGCAGCGCGATGATTGACGCCAACAACATGGCACCACCGCCGCCTGTCGCGATTGTTGCACCCAATGCGATGACCTCCGGAATAAAATCAGACAACATGGCGACCAATTGAGACGCCGACGATTTGGATCGATCCAGAAGGACCTGAAGTCCCCAGAAAAAGAGTCCGCCGCATGCAAACGCGACCACGGACTCTCCCGTCGAGATTGGTTTGATCCCTTCGGGAATCAGAACCAGAGCGACGGCCGAGATCAACGCCCCGCCGCCAAAGGCGATTACGGTGTGGCGAAATTCATTCTCGAGCCACTGGGGGCGGATGTGCTCGATCGACGCGATCAACCCACCCATCGGGATCGCGGCCCCCGCAATGCTGGTCAAAATAATCAGTTCTACGATTGGGGTCATGTGGATTGCTGGTGGTGAGGACGGATGGAATAGTGCGAGTCATGAAAAACACCACCGCGCCGGGGGCTTTCACTGGCGCGATTGCGACTGCGTTTCTGCAATAGAGCAAAACGATTGAGCAAAATCGGGGCCGGAAGGGCGTCGCGGCAATTTCCTCGAGAATTGACGCCGATTGGTGTCTGTGAGGAAGACGGAGTCAAGCGTTGCAATGCGAGGGGCCTTTTGCCACCGGGTAGTGTCCGCTTGCCACGGGCCGTGTCCGCTTGCCAGGTAGCATTGTCGACGCGCGATGTTGTTCGGTACGGCTATGCGAACTAACTTGTGAGGTTATTCGCCGCGGCGTGCCTTCCATGCAGGTTGGCATGCTGCTGCGGTCTATATATCACGTTTGGTGCGGTTGTTTTCGATTGGACCGGTCGCTTTGCCGGTTTGCTCCTGCGTTGCCCGCGTGATCACCACTTCAGATTGAAAAACGCTTTCACTCTCTGTCCCCACTTTCTCAAAAAGTCGTCAACATGAAATTCGCCGTTTTGCTATCGGCCCTTTGCTTCGTGCATTGTTTGTTGTCCCCTTCGTCCGACGCGGCGTCAGGGGATCGTCCGAATATTGTTGTCATCATGGCCGACGACCTCGGATACGGTGATCTTTCCTGTTACGGGGCGACGTCGATCGAAACTCCGAACGTGGACCGGTTGGCGTCGGAAGGACTTCGGTTCACCAATGGTTATTGTTCGGCGTCGACGTGCACGCCGACTCGGTATTCGATGTTGACAGGGACCTATGCGTTTCGAAAGCCGAAGACCGGCATCGCTCCTCCGAACGCGCCGGCGATCATCAAGCCCGGCACCGAGACGGTTGCCTCGCTGTTGAACGATGGCGGCTACACAACCGGAGTGGTTGGCAAGTGGCACCTCGGGCTCGGTGGTCCGAGTGGCCCGGATTGGAACGGCGATCTCAAACCAGGGCCGCTCGAGATTGGATTCGATTCGTGCTTCTTGTTGCCAACCACCAATGACCGCGTGCCGCAGGTGTACGTCGAGAATCACAAAGTGTTGAATCTGGACCCCGCGGATCCGTTGTGGGTTGGACGCAAGAGTCCGAGTCCCGAGCATCCCAATGGGATCACCAACCGTAGTTCCCTCAAACTCGATTGGTCGCATGGGCACAACAATACGATCCACAACGGTATCAGTCGGATTGGTTTCTACACCGGCGGAAATGCGGCCCGATTCCGAGACGAAGATCTCGCGGACAAATGGGTGGAGAAATCGAACGAGTTCATGCAGGAGCATCAGAACGAACCGTTCTTCCTCTTCTTTTCTTCGCACGATATTCACGTCCCGCGAATGCCGCATGAGCGATTCCAAGGCAAATCGAGCCTCGGATTGCGGGGCGACTCGATTCTCGAGTTTGACTGGTGCGTTGGCGAAGTGATGAAGACGCTCGACCGTTTGAATCTAGCGGAAAAGACGTTGGTGGTCCTTTGTTCGGACAACGGTCCGGTGCTCGATGATGGTTACCAGGACGAAGCGGTTGAGAAGATCGGATCACACCGTGCCGGCGGGAAGTTTACCGGCGGGAAGTACAGCGTCTACGAGGGTGGCACGCGGACGCCGTTCATCACACGATGGAAAGGGAAAATCCAACCCGGAGTCAGCGATGACATCGTTTGCACGATTGACTTCGCAGCCAGCTTTGCTGCCCTGACCGGATTGACGTTGCCCGAGGACGGGTGTTTGGACAGCATGAACGTGCTCGATGCCCTGTTAGGGAAATCGGGGGCCGATGGCCGCGAGTCGCTGATCCAGCAAGATAACGGTGGATCAGGGACGTTCGGTTACCGATCCGGAAAATGGAAACTGCATCGATACGATCGTCGCAAAGCTCGTAACGTCGTGGTGGAAACCAAACTGGTCAACACACCGGTTCCTCAGTACATGCTGTTCGACCTCGAGGCCGATCCGTCGGAGCAAAACAACGTCATCGATGAGCATCCGCAGGTGGCCGAACGCCTCAAGGGTGAGCTCCAACGGCTTATCGATAACGGACGTTCTCGCTAGGCGGTTGAACGTCGAGATGATTTCCCGTCGCCGCGTCGGCATGTCCGGTGCGGCCGGTACGGAAGAACGAGTGACGCGCGAATTCTTCGGACGCGGCCGTGCGTCCTCGTTCCATGACCTCTTCCGGGTTTTGGAAATCGAACCAGGAAACGCCGGTCAGTTCGGGGCGAATGTGAACGTCGGCGAGTTCGGTTTTCTCGCGCCGGAGGATTTGTTCGCCGATGTCTTGCATCCGCATCATCACATCCATCGCGGTGTCGAATTTCTCCATGCGTGCGTTGCGTTGTCCGATATCGACGAGGATCGTCAGGTCGCTGGCGTACGCACTCGCCACGGCGGTCGGTATGGAGTCGACAACGCCGATGTCACATAGCAGCATCCCGTTGTGTTCGACCGGTGGGAAAATGCCCGGCAATGCCATGGATGCGTGAATCGCGGTCCGCACCGATCCCGATTCGAGCACGACGCGGTGTCCACTGCGGAGGTCGGCAGCAACGATGCTCAGTGGCATCGACAAATCGGCAAACTCGATATCAGGAATCAATTCCTCGATCGAGGCGGTCAGCATGGCATCGTGCAACAACGATTGCTGAGTCACGGCACGGGTGAGTCGTCGGTGTGCGGAGTAGAGATACTTTGCTCGGTCGTACCACGCCATGATTCCGGTGTTGGCGTTTTCGTCGGGGACGTTGGCCGAGCCGAAGAGTTGTTGTTGATGATGGTCGAACCCCGGAGAGTCGAGAAAACCCATCACCTTTCCTTGGACACGCTGGATATTGTCGTCCACGGCACACATTGCTCCGATGAGAGCACCGATGCTGGTCCCGACGTATCGCTCGACCTGAACGCGAGTTTGTTTGAGGACTTCGAGAACGCCGAGGTGTGCCAACCCACGCGCACCTCCACCGCCCAATGCGACAACGGCGTTTCGCATGGGGGCGGGTTGTTCGGGATGGTCGCGACGAAAAGGGATTACTTTTGCCGTGTTCATGGGTGACTCGTTCCTCGTGAAATGAAGGGCTCCTGGTGGATTGGCGCACGCGTGTTGGAGCACGCGCGGTGATCGGGAAGTCACGGTGACTACTTGTAGGGCATCATGATTTGGCCGGACTGCACTCCGGTGAGTGCCGACCACCCGGTTTCCCCCGCGTTCCCCTCTGCCAAGTGAGCCTCGTCTGCAATTCGCGCGCCCAGTCGTGTGACGTTTCGGAAGTCTTGATCGCTTGGCTTGCCGCCTTCGATTCGCAATCGCAGTTCGCGACAGATCACATCGGCTGCTTGGCGAGTGATCGCATCGCCGCTGCGTCCGGCGTACAGGGCGGTCACCAAAATGACCACCGCCGATTGAATCTCGAGCGACAACGCGGACATGCGACATTGCCGGTCGGCCAGTTTCAATTGATAGGTTCGCATCGTCGAACTGACCCGCATTCCGCTGCCCGAGAGATATTTGCGGGCGAAGCGGACATGACGACGCAGTTTGGAATCGCTGACACCCGCGTCGGTCCATCGCGCCGGGCGGATCGTTTGCCGTGTGAACCAACCGGCGTACTTCATCAACGGACGACGCAGCGCCCACGCGTGTTTCGGGTTGAGCGGATTCGGTTTGGAAACGCCCAGGTCATGGAGTGCTTGACCGATCGGCTCGAAGTACTGCTTGCCGTGATGTTTGACCATCGATTTAAAGAACGCCATGCCGAGTACCTCGCCCTCGCCTTCATAAATGCAGGGCGCGAGGAAGTCGTGCACGTTGTCGCCGAACAGGTGTCCTTTGAGGAACGAACGCCCGCCGTGGGTTTTCATGAAGAGTTCGATCGCGGCCTCCTTTTGCATTTCGCTGCCGAAGATCTTCGCGATGATGCATTCCATCTCGCCTCGGTAACCTTGGTCGAGCAGGTCGGAGCACCAGGCGGACAAGGCATCGCAGGCCACAATCATCCCGGCCAACCTGCCGACACGACGTTGAATCAGTTCGCGACGTTCGATCGGTTGACCATAGGTTTCTCGGTAAGCAGCCCATGGCAGCATTTCGCTGAGCATCCAACGCATCGCACCGGCGGCATTGGCACACAGGGAGACCCGTCCGAGATTCAAGCCGTGATAGGCGATCGTCAATCCATCACCTTGAGCGGGCATCAAGCGATTCTCTTTCGGAACGCGGAAGTTTCGAAAGATCAGCCCGTTGTTGTGGGCTCGCCGCAACGCGTAAATGTCATACCGGTTCAGGGAGAACGTTTCGTCGGTCGTGGCGGGAAGATCGACCACCAGCACACTCGGCACATTGTCGATCATGCAAACCAGCCCGATCGTGCGTCCCGGTACCGCGTTGGTGATGAACAGCTTTTCGCCGTTGACGACGTAGTCATCTCCATCGAGTACCGCGGTCGTTTTCAGGGCCGTCAGATCGCTGCCGGCGCCCGGTTCGGTCAACGCGAAAGCGGACAGTGTGCGCCCGTCGGCGAGTTTCGGGAGAAAGCGTTCTTTCTGTTCCTGACTGCCGAACGAACGAACCGGATCGACGGCACCGATACAACCGTGGACCGAAGCGAGTCCGGCCACGGTCGGATCGATCGTCGCCATCCGAGTGATCATGTCGGTGAACTCACGCATGGTCGCGCCACTGCCGCCGTATTGTCGACCGACGAGCAGGCCCCAGTAACCGACCGACCCGAGTTCCGCGATGACTTTGTTCGTGATCTTGCCGTCGTCACCGAACAGCGTTTTTTCATCACGGTGTTTGCGGACAATACTTAGCGACTGTTCAACGACGAGCGAGACCGGCGGCGAGAAAGTTATCGGCAGAGATGCGAAGTCTTCCGTCGCGTTGTCCTTCTCCCAAACGGCACGATGGACGGGGCTGTTGACGGTTTGGTATCGCGGTGCGAAGAGTGCTTCGACCTCGTCATCGGCCGTGTCGAGCACGCCGGTCCGTTTGGCTTCGTCCGCCGACCGCCCCCCCGAGTCGCAGTGCGACCTCGGCGAAGGATTCCGGTTTGTTCGGCTGCGCGGGAGTATGGTCAGGTTGCTGAACGTCGTCGGGACGGGTGTGGCGGTGAAAGTCGGTACTCATCGGATGTTCCTATTCGGGCAATGGTTCAAAAAGAGGATCAACACGTCGCTCCTCGGTTGGCCTGCATCCAGGGGCGGTTGCGTCCAGGCTCGTTCCTTTCTTCGTGGGTTCTTCTTATGGCGTTCCTTCTTGCGTGTGTTCGCCGCGGGGCAGTTCCGATTCACGCGAATCGATCGAACCTTCACGCACAAAGAACCTTGTCCCCTTATTGGCCATGTCGGCCATCAACTGCGGTGGCGCCATGCGGGCCCCGTGGATCACCTGCAGTTGTCTCATGTTTTGGTAAACGGCCTCGATGCCGATCGAATCGATCACCCTCAATGGACCGCCACGGTGCGGTGCGAATCCGGTGGCGAGAACCATCGCGAGATCGATCATCCAATCTTCTCGAACGACTTGCTGCTCTTTGCATCGAACCGACTCGGCGAGCATCGGGTAGACCAGTCGCCGCTGGATCATGTTCAGACCGTCGATCGTGAAGCGGTCACTGACGTCGAGCGTCGACATCGGCACAGTGGTCTGGTCTTCACGAGCAGACGCTTTGCCGTCACGGTACCGATAAAAGCCGCGTCCAGATTTCTTACCAAGGTCGCCTGCATCAACGAAACGACCGAGAACGTCGACGACCGGATCGAGACCGACGAGAACATCACCGAGAGAGTTCGCGACATGCATCGCAACGTCCAACCCGACTTGGTCGATCAGTTGCAGTGGTCCCATCGGCATGCCGAAATGTCGCAGTTCCCGATCAATGTCGGCAGGAGCATGTCCTTCGCCGTACATCAAAACGGCTTCGCCGAGATACGGGAACAGGACGCGATTGACGAGGAAGCCGGGGGAGTCCTTCGTGACAATCGGTGTCTTGCCGAGCGAACGAACAAACGCAACCAACCGAGTGATCGTGTCATCGTTGGTGCGGCTGCCGCGAACGACTTCGACCAGTTCCATGCGATGCACCGGATTGAAAAAGTGCAATCCCGCGACACGTTCGGGTCGTTGGGTTTGACCAGCGATTGCGTCGACCGACAGCGATGACGTGTTGGTCGCGAGGATGCAATCCGAAGAAACCACGTGGTCGAGGTTTTTGAAAATCTCTTGTTTGACCTCGAGCCTTTCCACCGCCGCTTCCACAACGAGGTCGGACAAGACGATCGCGTCGTCGTCGGTTGCCACCGCGACGCGTTGGTTCAATTCGCTGCGGGCAGACAGCGACAACCGGTTGCGGTCTGCGTAGGTCTTGATCAGTTTCTCGATACGTTGACGTCCGGCCTGTGCGGCAGATTCATCGACTTCTCGCATCGCGACCTCGTATCCATGAGTGGCCGCGAATTGGCCGATCCCGGCTCCCATCGCTCCGGCACCGATGACGCCGAGGCGGCGAATCTCGTGGGAGTGCAGGTCGACTTTCTCACGTCGGCCCCACGTCTTGATGTCGCGTGCGGACTCGCGGGCGAAGAACAGGTTCAGCAGGTTTCGGCATGTTGCCGTGGCGAGCAGTTTGACAAACTCGCTGCGTTCGGTCACATAACCGGCGCCCTCACGACGCAATCCGACTTCGATCGCACTCATTGCCGCACCGAGTGCCGGGTATTGGTGTTCTTTCTGTTTGATTTGGCGGCGAGCGGTGTGCAGAACAAAGGAACTGCCGGGACGCGATAGCTCGAGCCAATTGGTGATTCGCCGGCGCATCGGTGTGCTGCGTCGGTAACGCGAATGCAGCAGTTCGCTGATGAAGTGCCGAACACCGTCCTCCCAATCGTCCGGTGAGATCGCCCGGTCAATCAGCCCGATCTTTGCCGCCGTATGCGCCGAGACGGCTTTGCCTTGCAGGATCATCTTCAAACTTTGGCTCAGGCCGACCTGACGCGGCAACCGTTGTGTGCCGCCCCAACCGGGGATGAGTCCGAGTTTGATTTCCGGCAACCCGATCTTCGTGCTGCTGTTGTCGCGAGCGATCCGGTAGTCACACGCGAGCGCCCATTCCAACCCACCACCGAGGCACGGCCCGTGAATGACCGCGAGCGTCGGCAGTTGAAGATGGTCGATCCGATGGAACAGTTGCTGACCGGCATCAATCAGCCGTCCGGCTTGGGAAGGACCGGCAATGCGAGCGATAGCTTTGACGTCGGCACCCGCTAGGAAGCCGCTTTCCTTGTTGCTGCAGAACACGACGAGTTTGACGTCGAGGCGTGACTCGATGTCCGTGATGATGTGATCGAGTTCATCAATCACCTCGACCGTGAACACGTTCATGGGGCGTTTCGGGACGTCCAGCGTAACCGTCAGGACACCCGCCGAATTCATGGTCACGTCGAAAGCCGTGTATTGTTTTTCGTTCATCGTTGTCTCCTTGAAACTGGTCACGTTGATATCTTTGTGCCCCGCATTGCGTCCGCACCGGAGGCGACATGGTGGCCGCCTGCGGGCGTTGAGCTGCGGTTATGCGGTTTCCACGACAATGGCGACTCCCTGGCCCCCGCCAACGCACAGCGTTGCGAGCCCCCGTCGTTTGCCCGATTCACGCAGCGCTCTGAGCAGTGTCAGAACAATGCGTGTTCCCGTTGTTCCCACCGGGTGTCCGAGTGCGATCGCACCGCCGTGGATGTTGACTCGATCCATGGGCAATTCGCCGACCGGTTCGGATTGCCCGAGTTCTTTTTCTGCAAACTCACGCGATGCCATCGCGCGTTCGCACGCGATTACCTGCGCGGCGAAGGCTTCGTTGAGTTCAATCAATTCGAAATCGTCGAACGTCATCCCGGTCTGTTTCATTAACTTGGCGACCGCATAGACCGGTCCGAGTCCCATGCGACGCGGATCACAACCGGCAATCGCAAAGCCGGTGATGTAACCAAGTGGTGCACGCGAGAAGCGTTCGAGACCTTTCTGCGATGAGAGCAACATCGCCGCAGCACCGTCGGTCACCTGGCAACTGTTGCCGGCGGTGACGGTTCCGTCTTTGGCAAAAATCGGCCGCAAACGTGCGAGTTGTTCGAGCGATTGTCCGTGTCGGATTCCGTCGTCTTTGTCGAACGTCGTGCCATCGTGCAGAGGCATTGGCGCGATCTCGCCGGAGAAGAAGCAACGCTCCTGCGTTTGGCTCGCCTTTGCGTGACTGCCGACAGCGAATTCGTCCTGTTCACGACGGGAAATGTGATATTCACGTGCGAGCAGTTCGGCCGTTTCGCCCATGTTCATTCCTGAAACCGGATCGGTGAGGCCTAACTGAATCGCAGGCACCGGAGTGAAGTGCCGAGGACGGAAATCCTTCAACACGCTCAAACGGGCCATCAGGGACTTCGCCTTGGCGAGTCGTCCCCACAGTTTGGTGGCATCATTCGGTACCAGCAGCGGAATTTGGGACATCGATTCGGTTCCGCCGGCGACGATGGTGTTGGCGTCACCGTGCGAGATCGCGGCGCACGCGGCGAGCAACGATTCCATGCCGGAGGCGCAGTTGCGGTTGACCGTGTGCGCGATTTGGGTGTGAGGGACTCCGGCTTTGAGCGCGATCACGCGGGCGATGTTCGCCGAGTCGGCCGGCCCCGCGACGTTGCCAAAGATAACTTGGTCAACCGCCTCGGGGCTGAGGCCGCACCGCCGGAGAGACTCGCTCACTGTATGGGTACCCAGGTCGGCCGCCGATACGTCGGCGAGCTTACCGAATGCCTTGGCAAACGGCGTGCGTACGCCATCCACGATCGCCACCGGTTTGAAAGGATGTGTGTCACTTTTCATCGTCATGCGTTTTCTCCCTTCGAGTCATCAACAGTCGATGTTTCCGTTTCACGCAGTTTGCGACGGATGATCTTGCCTAGGAAATTCTTAGGCAGTTCCTGTTCGCAGTGTTCGTAAATTGCGGGCTGTTTGTGTTTGGACAGATGCTCGCGACAATGCGCGCGGATCACGTCTTCATCCCACTCGGCGCCCGGAGTCATGACCACGAACGCCTTGACGAGCTCGCCTCGTGCGGGGTCGGGTTGGCCGACAACGGCGACCTCCGCGACGCCGGGGGCTGACTGCAGGACGGTTTCCACCTCGACCGGATAGACATTGAATCCCGACGTGATGATGAGATCTTTCTTGCGGCCCACGATCGTGTAGCGACCGTTCTGATCGCGGGTTGCCAAGTCGCCGGTGCGGAGCCATCCGTCGACGATCGCTTCCCGCGTGGCGTCCGCATCGTTCCAATAACCGAGCAT
>NZ_ANOH01000442.1 GCF_000346505.1 Aporhodopirellula sallentina SM41 | reverse complement strand
TCAACCAACTCTCTGCGATCTCTGCGACTCTGCGACTCTGCGTTTAGCCCCCGCACACAAACCAGACACCACCAAAACAGATAGAAGCCCCCTCACACTCGTTCCCGCCTCCCTCCCCCCCAAAGAGCCGAGCGAAACGAGGGGAGGGCTCCCCTCACCTGCCAACACCACCTCTGATTGCGCAGATTGCGCAACCTATCCCGCATCCCCCCGAGAAAGCCCCTGTTTCAGGCATCTCAGTCATTGCAAAATCGCTCCCTGCGAACAATGCTTTGACCATCTAGGCGGAACCTTTTCTCTTGCCCTCAAACGCAAGCCATTTCGCCCAATCCCACCCCCGACGGTGCGTGCCACGAGAGCGAAATCGATTGCTCTCATGTGTCACCCAAGGGGACGAAGTCCGCGCCAATTTCTAATGTCAATTTGACACGAAGTTGACGTTCATGGGCTTTATATGATGAGCCCTATGAATATTCCAATCGCACTCACAAAATGCCTTTTCGCGTGAACCAATGACAGCATCACAGCCACGCCTTCTCGTTACCGGTTCCTCCGGCCTGATCGGCTCGGAAGTTTGCGTCCACTTCGCATCCCTTGGATGGAAGATTCACGGGGTCGATAACAATCAACGAGCGGTCTTTTTTGGCGAGGCCGGTGACACGCGTTGGAACCAACAACGCCTCCAGACAACCCTGAAAGGGTTTGAACATCACGAGCTCGACATCCGCAATCGTGAAGGAGTGCTCGACCTCCTCAAGACCGTCAAGCCAGATGCGATTGTGCACACCGCAGCACAACCCAGTCACGATCGCGCTGCCGCGATCCCGTTTGACGACTTTGACACCAACGCCGTCGGCACACTGAACCTTCTTGAAGCCACTCGGCAAGCCTGCCCGGAATCTCCGTTCGCCCACATGTCGACCAACAAGGTCTACGGCGACCGTCCCAATACGATCAAGCTGAAGGAACTCGACACACGCTGGGACTACGACGATCCAGCCTTTTCCGATGGCATTCCTGAATCATTCCCCATCGATCAATCCAAGCACTCACTATTCGGTGCCTCCAAGGTTGCCGCCGATGTAATGGTTCAAGAATACGGTCGCTACTTCGGTTTGCCCACGTGTTGCCTGCGAGGCGGATGCTTGACCGGCCCAAATCACACAGGCGTCGAGCTACACGGTTTTCTAAGCTACCTAGTCAAATGCAACCTTGAAGGCCGTGAATACAAAGTGTTCGGCTACAAAGGTAAGCAAGTCCGGGACAACATTCACAGCGAAGACGTGGCTCGTTTCATCGCGGCCTTTATCGATAGCCCTCGGTGCGGCGAAGTTTACAACATCGGCGGCGGCAAACCAAACAGTTGCTCCATCCTGGAAGCGTTCAAGATCGCTGAGAAACTGAGCGGCCAGGATATGAAGTACACCTACCTGGAAGACAATCGGATCGGCGATCACATTTGCTACTACAGCAACCTAAATCTGATGCGAGAACACTATCCAAGCTGGGATATCAGCGTCTCACTGGAAGAAACGATCAGCCAAATCGTCGAAGCCTGGAAAGCAAGAAACTAAGTGGAATAGGAAGCCATCATTTGGCTGGTGGCAGGAAGGAATTGCCAGCCCAAAAATGAGGCGTTACGTCACTCAGCCTCCACCTGACAGTTTCCCACTAAAAACTCAGTTTCAATCTCCCTTGAAAATTCTCATCACTGGCATCTGCGGTTTCGTAGGATCCGAAATCGCACTTCACCTACGGCGCGGCCAATCCAGCGATCAGCTGCAAATCGTCGGTCTAGACAACCTCGCTCGAAACGGCAGTTGGCGAAATCGACAGCGTTTGGCCGAACTCGACATCGACGTGCAACATGGTGACATTCGCGCTCGCACCGACATCGAAGCCATTGGGAAAGTCGACTGGATCATCGACGCTGCTGCCAATCCAAGCGTGTTAGCCGGAGTCAACGGCGGTAGCCGCAAACTGTTGGAAGACAACCTTGGCGGAACGATCAACCTGCTCGAGCATTGTCGCGAACATGGTGCGGGGTTCGTCCTCCTGAGCACCAGCCGCGTGTACTCGATCCCACCACTCGCTGGACTCCAAGTCACCGCACACGACGAAGCCTTCGTGCCGGACACGAGCGCCTTGCCCGATGGCATATCCGCACAAGGCGTGACCGAAGCCTTTTCAACCGCTGCTCCCGTGTCGCTGTACGGCAGCACAAAACTAACATCGGAACAATTGGCTCTCGAATACAGTCACACCTTTGACTTTCCCGTCTGGATCAATCGCTGTGGCGTGATGGCGGGCGCGGGTCAATTCGGCAAAGCAGACCAAGGCATTTTCGCGTTCTGGTTACACAGTTGGCGAGAAGGTCGAAACCTCAAGTACATCGGGTTTGGCGGACACGGACATCAGGTTCGCGATTGTCTGCATCCACGAGACCTAACGGATTTGTTGGTCAAACAATTGGCAACGGAATGTGGTGACAAGGCACGAATCATCAACGTCTCGGGCGGAGTTAGCTCGTCGCGGTCACTGAAACAACTCAGCAATTGGTGCGGCGAACATTGGTCCCCAGCAGAAGTCGCGTCCGACCACACACCGCGTCCCTTTGACTTACCCTGGGTCGTCCTCGATCACACGTTGGCCACAGAGACCTGGGGGTGGACCCCAGAAACCAGCACCGACCAAGTCCTCAACGAAATCGCAGACTTCGCCGAAACCGAATCGAATTGGATCGAGTTCTCGCGTTAGTAAACCGCGGTTCTCAACCAAACGTGTTGATCATCGATCAGCCGCTCACATATGAATCAACCAGTTGCAAAAACGTCGTTCCTGAACACCGTACGAGGAGCGTATCGTCTCGCTCGTCCGTACGGCCGACGGAAGCTTGCGTTCGTTTTGGCGGTCATACTCGCGCAGGGTGTCTCTCAGCTCGCTGGGGTCGCATCTGTTTTACCGTTTCTGGCAATCGCATCGGATCCCGAAGCGGCAATGGCCTCTCGAGTGGGCGAATTCATTGTTGGGTTCACTGGGATTTCAGAACCACGCTCGTTAATCATTGTTGCTGGGCTAATTTCGGTTACTGCCTTGGTACTAGCAAACATCGTCAATCTAGTGAGTGTTTACGTTCAGGGCCGATACAACGCATCACTGGCCCACTGGCTTCGCTTGCAACTACTGCGTCATTATGCGGATCTCCCCTATTCGTTTTTTATCAACAAGAATTCATCTCTATTGATTCGAGCTGTCACTAGCTATGTGACTCAGTTCAGCCTTACTATCGTGGGACCGTTACTCACTGCAATCGCCAGTGTGTGCACTGCTGCAATGTTGATATTGGCCGTATTGATTGTAAAACCGCTTCTAACGATCGTCGGAACGTCGATAATGGTGGCTGCCTTCTGCATAATGTTCCTTTTGCTCAATCCAAGGATGAAAGCGAATACGAACAAGCTCAAACGAGTCAATAACACCGCGCTCATCGCGGTCAACAATTTCTTTCAAGGAGTCAAGCCGATTGCCGTTCATTCAGCATCGGACGAGCTGATTGAGTCGTACAGCAAACACTCATTGCAGCAAGCTCATCTCCAATCACAGTTGCCGATCTTTGGCTCGCTTCCGCGATCCTTGGTTGAACCATTGGCATTTGGTGGTGTCATTCTCTATGTGGTTTACATGACGGCCAACGACAAAAGTGTTGCTGACATACTTCCGACATTGGGCTTCGTAGCGTTTGTAGGATACCGAACACTCCCAGCTATCCAGAACGTCTACGCCGCCGTAACAAGAGTCGTGACTGCAAGCTACGTCATGGAAGAATTGAAGGCAGACTTGGACACACCGGTCAATCAACATCACGACTCGCTATCGGAACCGATTTCTTGGGAAAAACAAATCACGTTTGAGCATGTCGATTTCCGCCACGCAAGTGCCGACGAGGCGACTTTAAGGGGAATCGATTTAACAATTCGCAAGGGTGAGAAACTGGGAGTCGTGGGGACAACCGGCTCCGGTAAATCGACGCTAGTAGACATGCTTTTGGGTTTGCATCTTCCGACTTCTGGGAAAATGAAGATCGACGATACGACGTACGGTCCGTCCCACGCGAAAGCCTGGCGACAAAAAATTGGCTACGTTCCCCAGGATATCTTCCTACTGCATGATTCCGTCATCGCAAACATCGCATTGGGGGTGCCGTCAGAGGAAATCGATGTGGAGCGGGTTCGTGAAGTTTGCCGAATCGCTCAGGTTCTGAATTTTATCGAATCTGAACTCGATGAGAAATTTGAAACCATTGTGGGTGAGCGTGGGATTCGGCTCTCTGGTGGAACAAAAACACGTATCGGATTGGCTCGTGCGCTCTACCATCGTCCGGAAATGATCGTTCTAGACGAAGCAACAAGCGCTTTGGATGTCGCGACCGAAGCCGCGTTCATGAAGGCAGTGTTTGAAATTTCAGATGATCTGACCTATGTCGTTATCGCACACCGCTTGAGCACGATCGAAACGTGCGATCGCACCGTGACTCTAGAGAATGGCACCGTTCAGCAAATTGCACACCTTCCGGACAAGCACACGAAAGGTAGGCAATGAGTTTCTCAACCAATACGATTATCATTGGAGCGGCAAAGGCGGGCACGACAAGCTTAGCAACATGGATGAGTCAACATCCTGAATGCTGCGTGAGCAGACCGAAAGAAACGATGTTTTTTGGTTCGGGAAAACTATATTCCAAGGGGCCACATTGGTATGCGGATAAATACTTCCAGCACTATCGCGGAGAGAAAGTTGTCTGCGACGCTACACCCGCATACTCGAACAGAGACCGCCACCCAGGAGTTCCGTTACGCGCATCCAATTACTATTCGGGAATGAAAGTCATTTACATGGTGCGGCATCCCTTGCGACGAATCGAATCCGCTTGGCGAATGTTCGCATCTATCGAACCGTTTGAAGACGACCCAATTCTATTGCGCGATATCGCAAGAGCCAAACAAGGCTTCGACAGCTATCTTCGCGACGACGAAATTTTTCAGGATTTAGCATCTACAACCAAATACCAATTCCAACTCCAAGCGTGGAGAGACGTATTTCCAAACACGCAAATACACACCATTTTCTTAGAAGACTTGAAGTCGAACGAAATGTGTGAGCTAAATCGACTTGCTAATTTCTTGCAGATCGACGGTAGTGCCTTCAACGCTATCGGAAGAACAGTAGAAAACGCAAACGCGCAACGTCGCAAAGAAACGGTGATTCGACAACTCGTCGCTAGGTCGCCATTCAAGGCTTTAGTAAAAAGGTTAGCGCCGAAAGCGGTTGTCGATAGTATCGCAAATTCGCGTCTTGGATCTAAGCCAATCCGAGGCGAACAGGTTTATTGGCCAAGCGATATGGTCGAAAAACTCCGATCAGAAATTCAGGAAGATTTAGAGATGTTCTTGTTAAGTCAAGGAAAAGATGAAAACTACTACTCCTACTAAGTCAGGTACCTTTTCTAGCAGCATTCGCTCTATTCGTAGCCTAATTCTCGGTGAACAAATATGAGCGAGACTGATCGAAACCAAATGAAAGATCTGCTCCTCTGGAGTCCTGGTGTTGTCAACCAAAGTTTAGATCCGAGTCCGAATCTCGGTGATTTGATCATCGAGGAATATGTGCTGAGCGAACTCTCGAGCATTTTCTGCGTTGATCCCCAGAACATCCCACGTATCGCCACACATCAGCGATTGCGACCGGGTGACCGCCAAAAAGCTAGAAACGCAGACCATGTCTTCGTTGGCGGATCAAATCTTCTCAGTTCCTACATGGATGGATATTTCCAGTGGGACCTTATCATGTCTGACGCATTGCGAGTGCGAAACGCGATCCTAATGGGAGCGGGATGGTGGCGTGACCAGGGTACTTGCAATCGTTACACGAAATACCTGCTTTGGGCGGCCCTATCTTGGAAAGGCTGGCATTCCGTTCGTGACGGTCAAGCCCTTCAGCATCTGCAAAACATCGGTTTTAAACGCGTTCTGAACACAGGTTGCCCAACGATGTGGAGCCTCGCTGAGAAAGACTTGTCCTCGATTTCAACCACTAGAGCAACGAAAGCGTTGCTGATGCTTACCGACTACGATCGTCATGAAAAACATGATGCGGATCTGGTCCAACTGATTCAGAACTCATACCAGGAAGTGTTCTTTTGGCCCCAAGGCGCTGGTGATCGCGACTACGCAATTGAATTAGGATTTCAGGGAACGATGCTAAACCGTTCGCTTCCTGCTTTAGATGCACTCTTGGCTTCAGAAGTCGACCTGGACTACCTGGGGACTCGATTGCATGGCGGCATTCGTTGTTTGCATAGCGGAAAACGCGGACTAGTAATCGAAGTGGACAATCGAGCGCGTGAGATCGGCAAAGACACGAAACTGCCCACGGTGCCTCGCGGTGACTTTGACACGATTCGATCTTGGCTACAAAAGTCTGCGCCAGTCAGCCTATCGTTACCCACAGCAAACATCGCCAAGTGGAAATCACAGTTTGATCGCTAGCTCGGATCGACGATCTGTAGAAGGCGAAAAACGCATCGTCCATGCTTGCACCTATCCTGGTGCCGGTGGCGCGGGGATTGCTTCGCTTCGTTTAGTAAACGGGCTTCGCGAATCGAACGTCAACGCAACCATGTTGGGTGCCGTGACCGTTGACCGTCCGCACACGGCCATCGTAGAGTACTCGAACTCCTTCAGTGAGAGAATCTGGCGTGCGTTGCGAAAACGACAACTTCAGCGAATCGATTTGGCGATCGGAAAAACGGGCAAGCAGAAGAATTTTTTTGCGAGTGACTTATGCCCACACGGAGCCGCGTTGGCACACAGTCTGGCCGACGCAGATTTGATTCACTTGCACTGGGTATGCGATCTGATTGACTACCCCAAGACATTAGGAACGTTACCAAATAGTGTCCCGATCGTTTGGACCCTTCATGACATGGGTGTGTTTACCGGTGGATGCTCCCACGCCTTCGATTGCGAGGGTTACATGAAAGACTGTGCTGCTTGTCCGCAGCTAGAATCCGAATTCAATTCCGAAGCACTCCGAAGTTTGAATCGACGGAAGAAAGCAATTCGAGCCATCGAAGATCGGCTGACGATCGTCGCTCCAAGCCATTGGATCGGCGAAAAATCATCCAACAGCTCGCTCTTTCGAAACATTCCACATAAAGTGATCGCCAACGGAATCGACCTGCAAAAATTTCACCCCGATCTGCGAGCCGAGGCCAGGAAACAACAGGAATTTTCTGCGGACCAGACGATCCTACTTTTTGTCGCCGCGGGCTTGGACACGCCACTCAAGGGAATCGCTTTTCTGCTTGAAGCAATTGCGAAGTTAGATCAATCAAATTTCCAAGTGTGTTTCGTTGGACCAGAGTCACAAATCGAATACCCGCAAAACTGGAAATGGTTGGGTTGCCCGGATAACGACCAGGAAATAGCGTCGATTTATGCCGCCGCAGATTTGCTCGTAGTCCCCTCGCTTGCCGACAATTTCCCGAATGTGATATGTGAAGCTCTCGCTTGTGGATTACCTGTTGTCGGATCCAACGTTGGCGGAATCCCTGAACTAGTGATCGAAAACGAGACAGGTTTCCTTGCAGAGCCAGCGGACTCAAGCAGCTTAAGTCGTGTATTGTCACATGCAATCACCACGATGAAACGCGAGCGGAACCTTTGGCTTTCGCGGTGCCGATCGTATGCCGAAAAGCGGTTGGGCATACACGATTGCGTGGACAAGCATCGACAGCTCTATGAGCAGGTATTGACGGCAAACTCACGATGAATATTGGTTCAATAAGTTGAGTCGTCCTCGCGTCTTCTTTGTCACCTCTAATCCGCCCGCAGATGAGATGGGCGGAAGCATGTTGCTGTACCGGCAATTCGTTGAACGTGATGACTATGAATTGTTTGTTGTCACTGACAAGCCAGGATTCCAATCGTCTCACTTTCCGGTCATCAATTACGAACATTCTCCGCTGGTTCGCAGAGTGCAAAAGACGCGACTATCGCTTTTTGCGCATGACTACATTCACACCGTAGCCAGCCGTCGCGTTCCCCAGAACATCCTGGACGAGGCGGAAGCGTTTCAACCAGACGTCATCATGATGGGCGCTGAGTCATGGATTGCCGATTTGGCAATTCGTTTGGCGCGAAAGATGAGCCTTCCCTTGGTTGGTCATTTTATGGACTGGCCCACCTACGGCATGCTTGGGCATCAGATCGTCAAGAACTATTGTTCGAAACGTTTCACCAAACGCTATCAAGCGTGCGATCTTGCGTTTGGGATCTGCCCCGAAATGCTGGAAGCGTTGGGTCCCCACCGAAACAGCGAAATCTTCTATCCCCCTGGAAAACAGCGCGATCACAAAGCCCAACCTCATTCTCCGCGAAACCAGAACGAACGATTTCAACTTCTATTTGCGGGAAACCTGGGACAGTGGTACGGCACGATGCTACTAGCACTCGCGAAGGAAATGGAGAATGAGCCACTGCTGCGACTACGGATCGCTGGCAAAAATCACGAATGGTCACAAGCTGAAACCAAAAGACTAACTGACCAAGGTACTTTCTGCGGCTTCCTCAAAGGCGACCAGTACCAAAGGGAACTGGACGAAGCAGACGCGCTGCTTGTCATCATGGGATTTTCTGAAGACAGTAAGCTAATCGAAAGCACAAGCTTCAAATCTAAGATGGCGGACTACTTGATCACAGGGAAACCAATCATCGTCTGGGGTCCCGAGTACTGCACTGCAGCGACAACCGCAATACGACATGGATTTGCCGAAGTCGTCAATCAGGAGACACCCAGTGAAGTGCTGACAAAGACAAAGTATCTTTCATCGAATCCCCAGGTTTGTATCGACCAGGTCGCAAACGGACAGCGATTCTTTGACAAGTATTTGGACCCGGGCCCCGTCTTTGACAATGTGCTTCGCTGTATCAAACAACTGCTGCCAAGTTCACGCACTGCGACCTCCGAGCCAGAGAGTCGAAATGCGACTTCTCGATAGCCTGCTGTTTCGCTCTAAACACTTGTTGGGCATGACGCCTATGGGACGGCCCGACGTAGTCCCTCCCAACCGTGCACGGCGATGGATTCGTAGCCAGGATGGCTGCACGATCGAGTCAGACCTAAGAATCCAGGGACACCCAGAATCGTTGGAGAGAATTTCAGTCGGCAAACAATGCGGGATAGACAAAGGCTGCATCTTTTGGATCGCCGCAGACGAAGACGCGAATCCTCTGCTTGAACTCGGCGATCGAACCTATGTTGGCCCCTACTGTTTCTTGGGTGCTTACTTACCGCTAACGATCGGCGAAAACACTATCATTGGTTCGCACAGTTATTTGATCACCGCCAACCACCAAAGCGCACGTGGAACCCCAGTTCGTGACCAGGGATACGACGCAGCTCCGATCCAAATTGGGCGTGACGTATGGATCGGCTGCCATACGGTGATTTTGCCCGGTGTCACCATTGGCGACCATGCGGTGATCGGCGCTGGTGCCGTCGTCAACAAGGACGTCCCAGAAGGCGAGAAGTGGGCAGGAGTCCCTGCGAAAAAGATTGGAGAGCGAGTATGAAAGTTGCCGCCATCTCCACCGTCTACGGTAGCCCATGGGCTGGAAGCGAAGAACTATGGTATCAAACCAGTCTTGCCTGCTTAGATCGTGGACACGAATTTGAGGCATCCCTGTTCGAAGTCTTTGAGCCCTGTCGTCAGATCAGTGATTTCGAGTCTCGCGGAGGTCGCGTGTTTTGGCGAAAGCGAATTCGCGGCGGACGACTTCGGAATTTGAAAATTCGATTTCGGTCTTCATTCAAACACGTTTTCAATTCCAACCCGGATGTTATTCTGCTGTCGCTCGGCTCGCTCGCCGACTTCATGCTGCATCCTGATCTGATTCAAGACTTGGAAGCGTATCAGGGGCGACTCATCGTGATTTGCCTGTTCAACTCGGACAACCAAACGTTCAACGATCATGATCGCAAGCTAGTAGGTCGGATCATGAGCCGCGCAGAACACTGCGTGTTTGTTTCAGACCACAATCGGAAACTCGCTGAGCGGCAATTGGCAACACGGTTCAAGAGTGCCTCCGTCTTTAGTGCTCCAGTGTCCTACCAAACCGAACGTGAGATTCTGGCTTGGCCTGAGACGGAACTGCAAATGGCTTGCGTCGCCCGTTTGGAGGTGTTCGCAAAAGGCCAAGACGTATTGTTGGAGGCACTTGCTACGCCACCTTGGAAAGACCGCGATTGGCATTTACGAATCTATGGCAACGGCAAAGACAAAAAGTACATTTCTAGGCTAGTCGATCACTATCGACTCAATGCGAAGTGCAGCTTCCCTGGTTTCGCGTCAGACACCCGTGATATCTGGAAAGATTGTCAAATGCTGGTCATGGCCTCGCGAGCCGAAGGGCTTTCCCTTGCCTTGCTCGAAGCAATGATCTGTGGTCGAGTCTGCGTGGTCACCGATGTCGGGGGACATGCTGAAGTCATCGAAGAAGGCGTTTCCGGTTTTCTTGCAGACGCCCCGACTCCAAAACACTTCGCAATCGCCCTCGAAAATGCTTGGGAGCAACGACATCGATGGCAAGAGATTGGTACTGCGGCATGCGAATCGGCTGGCAAGGTTTTTCGAAAAGAACCAGTCGCTTCCTTAATGGAGTTGATTGAGCGGCAGAATGCTTAGCGAAAAACGAATCTTGGTTCTTGGTGGCGCTGGTTTCATCGGGAGTCATGTGACACACCGACTCGTGGAATTGGGCGCCAAAGTACGAGTGCTCTCGCGTCCCGGTCGCTCTGTTCAGAATCTTACTGGTGTGATTGATGATATCGAACTAGTATTTGGTAACTTCTCGGATGAAGGGCACCTCCGAACGTCGCTGGAAGGCATCGATCAAGTGGTCCATTTGATTTCAACGACCTTCCCGGCGACGACGACCAGCAGCGGCATATACGATATCGAGTCCAATATCATCCCTACTCTAAGACTGCTGCAAGAATGCGTGAACAAAGGCGTTCAAAAGCTTGTCTACTTGTCATCAGGTGGAACAGTTTACGGTGAACCCAAAACGGATCCCATTACCGAAGACCACGCTTTGGATCCAAAATCAATTTACGGTCAAAGCAAGAAAGTCATCGAGAGCTACATCGAGTTTTTTGTTCGCACTCGTTCGTTGAATACGACAACCCTTCGCGTCTCGAATGCTTTTGGACCTCGTCATAACCCCTATGGCGTACAGGGACTGATCGGAGTCGCCATGGCCTGTGCGATAGAGAACCGGACAGTCACCATCCTTGGTGATGGAAGCGCAGAGCGAGATTACATTTACGTCGATGATGTCGTCGCGGGAGTCATTGCTGCACTTTCAACGGAAACCGCGGACACAGTGAATCTCTCGTCTGGCCAAGGACGCAGCGTTTCTGAAGTGTTAGATACAGTTGAGCGAGTTTCCGGGCGCCCTGTCCTGAGACGATTCGACGCAAATCGCGATTCGGATGTGAACAAGAACGTGCTCTGCAATCAGAGAGCACGCACATTACTCAACTGGAGTCCTCAAACGGAATTTGAGGACGGAATGCGAAAGACGTGGCAATGGATCCAATCCGAACTGGGCACCCTTAAACCAAACGATTCATCGCAATCCGGAAACGAGTCGAAGTAATGGCCTTGAAAACAATTCTGATCACAGGCGGTGCCGGCTTCATCGGAAGTTGCCATGTCCGCATGCTTCTTAGCCAAGGCGATGTGAAAGTCGTCAACTTAGATAACCTGACTTATGCTGGGAACTTAGATTCACTGCCTTCGAACGACAAGAACCACGTCTTTGTCCAGGGCGACATCGGTGATAGCGAACTTGTTCGCGGACTTCTTGCGAAACACAAACCTGAGGCGGTGATCAATTTCGCCGCAGAATCCCACGTCGACAGGTCGATAGACGGCCCCATTGCTTTCGTCGAGACAAACGTGCTGTCAACGGTGCGATTACTGAAGGAAGTCACGGAGCACTGGGATACTCTGACGGCACCTGCAAAAGACGGGTTTAGATTCTTGCATGTGTCGACTGACGAAGTCTATGGCTCGCTCGGCGAACAAGGCATGTTTACAGAAACGACTTCTTACTCACCGCGATCCCCTTACTCGGCGTCGAAGGCCGCATCCGATCACTTCATCAACGCGTGGCACCACACCTACGGGCTGCCGATTCTGCTGACCAACTGTTCCAACAACTACGGCCCCTATCAGTTCCCGGAAAAACTGATCCCACTGATGATCTTGAACGCCCTCGATGGCAAGAAATTGCCACTGTACGGGGACGGATTGAATGTTCGCGATTGGCTCTTTGTCCAAGATCATTGCGAAGCCATTTCAGTGGTACTCGAAAAGGGAATCGTGGGCGAGTGTTACAACATTGGCGGCAACACCGAAAAAACGAATCGCGAAATCGTGCAAACGATTTGCAGCATTGTCGATTCGATCTCACCACTAGCCAACGGCCAAAGCCATGAGAGCTTGATCGAGTTCGTCAAAGATCGACCTGGCCATGACCGGCGCTATGCAGTCGATACGACCAAGATCAGAACAGAGCTTGGCTGGCATCCACGTTTCCAGTTTGCAGATGCTATCCACGACACGGTGACGTGGTATGTCGAAAACCCACAGTGGGTCGGACGTGTGCAGAGCGGCGAATATCAGCAACAACGCCTTGGATTGGGAAGTTAAGAGAACGATTTGAAATGAAAAAGAACAACGACTTTACCAAGGGAATTATCTTGGCCGGCGGCGCGGGGACTCGGCTCTATCCGCTGACACAAGCTGCCAGCAAGCAACTGTTGCCGATCTATGACAAGCCGATGATCTACTATCCTTTGTCGACTTTGATGCTTGCGGGAATCAAAAAGATCTTGATCATCTCAACCCCTGAAGACACACCCTCGTTTCAACGGATGCTTGGCGATGGTAGTCAATGGGGATTGGAGCTTACCTTTCAAGTTCAAGAACAACCCCGTGGGCTTGCGGAGGCATTCATCATCGGTGCAGATTTCATTGGCTCTGACAACGTTGCCCTAGCACTGGGCGACAATATTTTTACGGCAGTGGTTTGCAACGCTTATTGCAACGGGCAACTTCGCGGCCAACTGGTGCAACAATTTTTGGCTATCACGTTCCAGATCCGCGATCCTACGGAGTCGTCGAGTTTGACCAAGAGGGAAAGGCTATCTCGCTTGAAGAAAAACCGGAGCACCCACGCTCGAATTACGCAATTCCCGGATTGTACTTTTACGACAATTCTGTCGTTGAAATCGCCGCGAACTTACAGCCATCTTCTCGAGGTGAACTAGAAATCACTGACGTCAATCGCGAGTATTTAATCAAAGACCGATTGCATGTTGAAGCGCTCTCGCGTGGTTTTGCTTGGCTCGACACGGGCACGCATGATGCGATGCTAGAAGCAAGTCAGTTTGTTGCTGGGTTTGAGAAACGTTTGGGGCTGAAGATTTGTTGCCCAGAAGAAATTGCTTGGCGAAATCAGTGGATTACGAACGCTCAACTGCAAAAACTGGGGGAAGGTGTAAAAAATGCCTACGGCCAGTATTTGCTTGCCTTGCCGAAAAGTGAATCGCTCGCAACGTTAAGATCAAACATTCATGGTTGAACTCCATCCTGTAATTGGATTGCGTGAGTGAACCGGGTTAGTGTCATTATTCCCAACTACAACCGCAGTGGTTTGGTGAATGAAACCGTTCGCAACGTGTTGGCGCAATCGCTTGCGCCGCACGAGGTGATCGTCATTGACGACGGATCGACGGACGATTCGGTCGATTCGCTTCGATCGGAATTTGGCGATCAAATTCGATTGATCCAGCAGGCCAACCAAGGTCCTGGTGCGGCTCGAAACGAAGGTTTGGATCGGGCAACGGGTGACTACGTTTGGCTGATGGATAGCGATGACTTGTCGTCGCTGAACAAGTTGGAAACTCAGGTTGACGCCTTGCAGACCAGCAATGCGGATATTGTGTACAGTCCTTGGGCGCGAGTCTTCATCGACGAAAATCGAATATCAATGGATGGCCCGGTCTTGCAACAACGACCTGTGCCCGAGTCAAGAACACCGCTGCAATGGTTTCTGACCGATTGGTCATTGGTGTTCCAACATTGCCTTTTCCGAACAAGTATCTTGCGAGCTGCAGGTCAATACCGAACGGACATGTGGACGTGTGATGATAGTGAATACTTTGTGCGAATCTTGACGAAGGATGCAAAGGTTGTCTTCGATGACCGATCCATCACGCTTTACCGCGCCGATGACCACGGCAAAGTAACGGGTTCTGGATTTGTCAGTTCACGCCGTATTTCGGATTGGGCAAAATGCTTGATTGCAATGCATGACCTTTGCAAGTCGAATCCCGAGCTAACGAACCACGTCGAGTTTCAAATGCGGGTCTGGAAGTCGATCTCTGAGATGGAGCAGCATTGCCCCGACGAGCAGACGCTTATCGCCGACCTGAAATCTCGGTCGCAGGGATCGTCAACAGAATATGCGATTCGGTTGTTTGTCCAGCGGATACGCAAGGCACTACGAACACGATTTTCCAAAACTCATTGGTCTCCGGCCTTTCAAACCGGATCACTCACGGCAACGCAACAAAACATGATCGAAGAGCTTGGTTTTGTTGCCCGCTGATCAAAGTCGCCCCCATCTGGATCAACTCACGGGCATGCGGTTTTTTGCTGCGGCACTCGTGTTCTTCAACCACTTTGGCCGTGAAGCGTTCTTGAGTTGGCCACACTTTTTCCAGGAGCTCCTGACCCACGGAAGATCGGCGGTAACGTTCTTCTTTATTCTCTCTGGATTTGTGTTGGCTTATAGCTATCTGGCCGACACCGACAATGGAGTTCGTTCGAGTCGCAAGAAGTTCTATCTCAATCGCTTCGCAAGGATCTATCCGATCTACTTCGTTGCATTGATGCCTGCACTGCTGAATAAATCGCTTTCAATATTGCGCGGCGATCTCGATCCAGATGTATTATGGGATCTGCCAATCGCAGCTTCACTTATGCAAGCTTGGGTGCCTCAATATGCCGGTGTTTGGAATCCACCAGCCTGGTCGCTTTCTGTCGAAGCGTTCTTTTATTTTATATTTCCGTTTGCTGCCCTATGGCTGCGAAACTTTAGTGTTAAGTCAGTGCTATGCTGGGTCGTCGCGATGTGCTTCGCGGTAGCCTGCTTAAGAATTACGATCCAAGAAACAAACGATCCGCTGGGTGCCTTTTTTCCGCTTCTGCATCTACCCACCTTCCTGTTTGGATTTGCAATCGGTCGTTTATTGCGAGAACGCTCGGACCTGTTTCGTACCGGCAACCTCGTTTTTTATGTCGCTAGTGTGTCAACGTTTTCCGCAATGGGTTTTGGAAGCTCTTGGTTATCAAGACCTGTGCTGGCGGGAGTCATGGAACTATTGTTTGGCTTGCTGATTGTTGGAATGATTGCGATGAATGGCCGATGGCGTGCATTCTTATCGCATCGCTTGCTGGTCCTGCTTGGTGAAGCAAGCTATTCGCTTTACATTACCCACATGGCCGCGATGGTGGCCGCAGAACGACTGGCTTCGAAACTAGGTCTGTGGGAAACGCCCAAGGAGAGCATTCTGTTTGTACTCGTTGGATTTGCGGGCTGTGTTGCATTGAGTGTGATGCTATTCAAGTGGATCGAAACGCCCGCGAGAAAGTACATTTTGCGAAAGTTCAGTCCTCAACCTTCCACCTTCTCAGAGGCGACGTAGCACCCGTTCGTTTTATCATCCACTCTGGAGATGCCGCGGCAATGTGTTCGAGTTCGCAGCATCACGCATTTTATTAGCGTTGGGTATTAGTGATCCACCGAGAGCTTACACTTCCAAGTGAACTCATGGACGATTTATTTCAGGCTAAGGGTGTGTCAAATTGCCAAAACGTAAAACTCCAATGACTGCGCCGCTTGTCAGAGTAGCTTCCCCCCAAATCTCATTTCAAACTTGTCATGAGGCGCATAGAAAATTAGCGAAAATCACAGGAACTGACAGATGAACGAAGTACAGAAACAGCGCGAATACTATGCGAACAAGGCTACTTGCTACGACGACATGTGCGCGTTCAACAAGTGTGACGAGCATTACTTCGCCACTGCCGCACTTCGAGGGTTGACTGAATTGTATGAAATTCAGTCGCTGCTTGACGTTGGCTGTGGAACGGGTCGTTCTCTTAGTTATTTGCGAGATCACTGCGATCTTGAACTCTCCGGAATCGAGCCTGTTGAAGCGCTTCGCCAGCAGTGCTTGGAGAAGGGGTTTTCCGAAAAACAAATACGTGTGGGAAGCGCCGACAACCTGGACCTGCCGGACAACAGCGTCGATTGCGTTACCATGTTTGGTGTCTTGCACCACGTCCCCAATCCTGCGGAAGCGATTGACGAAGCATTTCGTGTTGCTTCCAAGATGGTGTTCATTTCCGATCACAACATTTACGGAATGGGAAACTCAGTCACCAAACTGGCGAAACAGTCCTTTCGTGCGATCGGGCTGCGACGACTTCTCGGCAAGATCATGACTCGGGGCAAGGGTTTTCACGATACGGATTGGGATGGAATTTTCTACCCATTTTCCTTGTTGGATCACTTCCAGCAGATGCAAGCCCAATCAAAACATCTATATAGCATGTCAACAAAGACCCCGGCTTCGAACCTGCTCACCCAAGCTTCGCACGTCGCCTTGATCGCGCTCAAGCATTGATGCGTTCGACAACACAACGACCACTCAGCTCGCTCAGTTGGTTTCAATGCGCGTTCTGTTTCTAGCCACCTACTTTCCGCGTCCTTCCAACATGCGGATGGGCACTTGGTCGTTGGACCATGCGGCGGCGCTTCGCGATGCAGGGATGGAAGTCCAGGTCATAAGTTTGACGCCTGCCATTCCGCGACTCGCGGCTCGAGTCGTCCCAAGCGTTGCGACCTACACGGATTGCCCTGCGGAAGCGGATCTTTCAGGAATAAAAGTTCACTACCCGCGTTGGTGGTGTTACCCGATCAAGCAATTCTGGCGTTTCATGTCTCGAGCACCGCGGTTCTTTCTTTCCTTGGGATGGCGATCCTCCCGACGTGAGGTGCTGGCGATCGTCGATCGATTTCAACCCGATGTTGTGCTTGCGAATCATTCCCTGGTCAATGGCTTCGTTGCAAACCAAATCAAATCTGCTCGTGGAATTCCTTACATCACGGTCGATCATGAGGTGGGTGATTTCTTCGCCTGTCGTGATCATGGGCGTTGGATGAAAGTTATGAAGCCGGTTGCGGAGGAGGCCTCGGTTGGTGTCACGGTTTCTCGCACGATGGAAGATATCGCCGAGCAAGTTCTTCCCGGCGTCGCGTTTCAAACGATCTACAACGGAGCGAGTTTTCCACCTTGTGATCAGTCGATGCTTGATCGTCACGTTGCAAAAGATGATATGGTCGTTTTCTGCTGTGGCAACCTGTACGGACGAAAAGACATTCAACTGCTGATCCATGCATTCGACCGGATCTCTTCCGAGTATCCTCACGCACGTTTGCGGATCGCTGGTGACGGGCCCGACCGGGATACGCTTGAAGAGATCGCTTCTGCTTTACCATCGAAGGAAACTATCGAATTTCTCGGCTCGATCGAACACGACGCGGTCCAGGTCGAGATGCAGCAAGCAGACATCTTTGCGCTCGTCGGCTGGGCAGAACCGTTTGGGGTGGTGTTTTTGGAGGCGATGGCAAATGGATGCCCAGTTGTTGTTTCCAACGACGCCGGTGTCGCGGAGATTCTGCAAGATGGCGAAACGGCAATCTTTACAGAACCGCGAGACCTTGAATCGGTTGTCAACGCATTGCGTTCGTTGTGTGAGTCAGATCAAAGACGCGCAACGATTGCTCGAGCAGGCCACGCGTTCTATCGCGATTCCTGTCGCTGGGATCATCGTGCGATTGAATATCGTGAAGTTCTCGCTTCCTGTGCCAACGCACATCAAACCGCAACGCAAATTCTCAGCAGAAGTTGGGAAGGCATTTGTGAATAGTTTCGCACAGCTTGAACATACGATTCTCTGCATTAATGGTGCCGGACGATAGCTACAGCTTGACGAGTCAGTGAAAACCGGGTCAGCGAAGAATCAACTACGAACAGAATCATGAATTTGGAGAATAGTTCATCCGAACGATGCAAGCATGCTGTGGAACAAGCTTTGCAAAAATCGGCCAGCAGTGAGCGTGGATACGAAGATGCCGCGAGCTACAACGAGACGTTAAAAAGCACATTCCACAGAACGTTGCATGATGTGGCAGCAGCGGTCCCCCCCGGTGCGAGGATTCTGGAAGTCGGTGCGTTTACTGGAGTTGTTTCAATTGCATTAAAACAGCTCGGCTATAGCGTCTGCGCAAGCGACATACCGTTCGTGATCAACGACGAGGCAACGAAGGAGTTGTTTAAGAAGGAAGGCATTGACGTTCTTCCTCATGAACTTTCTCAAGTTCCTTTTCTATCGGCAGACGACAGTTTCGATGCAATTGTGTTCTGTGAAGTCCTGGAGCACTTGAACTTCAATCCTCTTCCTTTGATTGGAGAATTCCAGAGGATCCTGCGTCCGGGTGGCGCCGTGTATTGCGCAACTCCGAACCTCGCCTCAATCAAAAACCGCACGTTCTTGTTCAGAGGCAAAGCGTTCTATAACCCAATCGAACATTTGGAGTGGAACCTGACGCCTGAAACGGGAATGTCCGTGGGTTTGCATTGGCGCGAGTATACGAAAGCGGAAATGTGCCAACTTTTTGAGAGCCGGGGCCTCGAGATGGAATCTCACTACTATTGCAACTATGCCGCTTCAAATCCTGGGATGAATCCGCGACGCCAACTCGTTTCTTTAATGTATCGTCTCTTTCCTGCATTCATGCACGGACAGGCGGCGGTCTTCCGCAAGTCAGCCAGCTAAATCTCTGCAACTCGTGAACCAAGCTACAGATTCCATGAAATGGTTGATCGTTGAGGACGCGCTCAAAAACCGTAAAGGTCACTGGCTGGAATATATCTCTACGTTTCAATCGGGGCTCAAAGCCCTCGGTCATGAGGTGACGATTCTTTCCGATCGATCGGCTGACGACTTCATTGCGAGCCAGCACGATATCCATCCGGTGCTGCCTGAGTCCATTTGGGATCGAATGGGTGACAATGCCGGACGGCTCACACGCTACCTTCGCGTTCCCACGCACGCGTGGAATACCAACCGCGCGGTCAAGCGATGGATAAAACACCAAGCTGCACCGGATTTGATCTTCGTCCCGACGGTCTTGGTGCATCACTTACTGGGATGGTGGCGACTGTATCAATCAACGATTCGCCATAGCGACACAAAGTTGCTGCTGTTCTTTCCCAACACGCCGTTGACCTACAACGATGAAACTGGACAGGCCATGCTTGGCCAAGATCCAACAGCTAGGTTGTTTGGATGGTTGATCGGACAGCTTGCCGAAGGCGTCCGATCTGGACAAGTAATCTTGGGGGTCGAAACACACTCCATGCGCGATGCCCTCAGCGAAGTCACGGGCGTTCCGTTCACTTACTTGCCGCATCCTGTCGAATCCAATGAGATCGCCCCGCAGGAAGCCACGACGGACAATCAATCGCTGCACTTTGGTTGCTATGGTGCAGCCCGGCACGAAAAGGGAAGCGATCTTTTGCAAGCCGCAATTCGAAAGCACCTCGATCAGCATCCGGATTCGGACTCGCGGTTCTCGATCCAATGGCTAGGAGACTTCCATGATGCGAATGGGAATCTCATATCTCCTGACCCGACACTACTTGCAGATGAACGTGTAACTTACATTCGCGAGTACTTTGGGGACGGTGGATATGATCGGCAGCTTGATGAAACTGACGTGATGCTACTTCCCTACCGAGAGCCGTATCGGTACCGTGTGTCTCGAGTAGTGATTGAGGCCATGGTCCGAGGAATGCCTGTGATCGCAACTCAGCAAACGACGCTTTGGGAGCAGACAGAGCAGTTTGGTGCTGGTGTAGCCTGTGAATTGAACCATGCTGATTCACTTTGTTTGGCGATAAGTGATATCGAGTCACGCGCTCACCATTTTAAAACACTAGCGAATCACCAATCTCAACTTGCACGGCGACATTTCTCGGTCGATCAATTCGTGAGAATGGTTGCAGCTTGCGATTCCGCAATACGCGAAACAGAGGCCACATGACACAGGACTTGGAAAACACGTCGACGCAAAAAGCCGTCACCGATGCGATCGACACCGTGAATGCATTGAAGCTCGGATTCGGGGAGTTATCGGGTTACAACGAGCACATGCGGTATCGCTACACATTAACCGCCAATGACGTTTTGGAGATTGCGAAACCGCCCAAACGCGTCTTGGAGATTGGTGCCTTCACGGGGGTTCTGTCAATCGCACTAAAGTCGTTGGGCTACGATGTATTGGCCCATGATATTCCGTTCATCATCAATGACCCAGCGATTCAAAGCGTCATGCATGAACAAGAAATCAAGACGGTAGCGTTGGACCTTGCGGATACCAATTTCAGTTTGGAAAGCGATCAATTCGACTTGATCATTTTCAATGAAGTGATTGAACATCTCAATTTCAATTCGATCCCCTTGCTGCGAGAGTTCACTCGAATGCTTCGTCCTGGTGGGATCGTTTACTGTGCCACCCCAAATTTGGCTTCGTTGAAAAATCGAGTCTATCTCGCGCGTGGCAAAGGATTCCTGAATCCCATTCAAGACTTGATTTGGCAGCTTGAACCGAATCAAGCCATGAGCATCGGGCTTCACTGGCGAGAATGGACTCGCGAAGAACTTTGCCAGCTGTTTGATACAGCTGGCCTTGGGACAATCAAACACTGGTACCGCGCGCATGAAGAAAATAAGTCAGGCTTTCTGCGTCGAAACTTGGTGAAGATGCTCTATCGAACACGTCCAGCATTGATGCCCGGCCAAGTCGGGCTGTTTCAAAAGCAGTAGCTTCAATGACAATCCAGGTTCTTCACTTCTGCCCAACGTCGACAGGCGGAGTTGCATTGAACGCGCATCATCAAGCGACGTCGCTCTCTAAGATCGGTGTCGATGTGACAATGCTTTGTCCTCAAAGCTGGGAACAGCAACCCTCCGAGACGACCTATCGCCAGTCGAGAATCCTAGCGGATCCGCCCAAACACGGTCACCGCTCGAGATTACGGAGTCGAATTGAGACAGCCCGTTCGATAATGCGAAACGCGAAAATACTGGATCAACAAATCGACACCCTAGGGATCAAGAGTGTCCTGTTCGCTTCCTATTCTGAATATTTGGCGCCACTTTGGGCACACAGATTCCGAGGCTATGCGGAGAACCGGGATGTATGGTTCGGTGCGATGGCTTTGGATCCAATTCGTGATTATGTCGTAGGTCCCAAGTGGTGGCATGCAAGATCCATTCGCGCAGGTTATTCCTTTTTACATGATGTTTTTGTGCATCATCCCATTGATCTTAAGTCGCATGGCGCTGGGGACATTCCAGTTACGGTTGTTCCGCATGGTGAGTACCCAATGCCAAATCCAACTGGCACCAAACAAGAATTACGAAAACGCTTGGATGTGCCAGATGGAAACGCGGTTGCTCTGTGTTACGGGCATTTGCGTGACAACAAGAACTTGAAAAATTCGCTCGTTTCGCTGACGCACAATGATCGAGTCACGCTCGTCGTTGCTGGCAGTGACGCCGCTCCGGGGCAAATGCAAGCGGACGCCTATTTGAAAATCGCGCAGGAACTTGGCGTGAATGATCGGGTTCGTTGGAAAATCGGCTATCAATCCGACGAAGACACGGCTGATTTGTTCGCTGCTGCGGATGTGCTTTTGCTTCCATACGACAAGTCTTTTGTTTCATCGAGTGGAATCCTTCATGTTGCTACACCGTTTGAGATACCTTTGGTTGTTTCGTGTGGTGACGGACCTTTGGGACATGCAGTTGAAAAGTATCAACTGGGAATCAGAATGCCATGTTCGGAGCCCAAACTCATAGCGAATGGAATTCGGCAGATCCAAGAAAGCCCAATCGCATCAGATTGGAACGGCTTTCGCGCCGAACATTCGTACGAACGCAATGCGCAAATACTGGTTGATCGAATCACCACATTCCACCGAACACCCCATTCGTAGCCGAGAGCAGATTCAAGTGAAAGTAAGTATTTTTGGGATTGGCTACGTTGGTGCGGTCACAGCGGGTTGCCTGTCTTCTCGTGGGCATACTGTGACTTGTGTGGACGTCAACCAAGACAAAGTAGACGGAATCAACCAGGGCCGATCTCCAATTGTGGAACCAGGCCTGAATGACATTCTAAAACAAGCCGTTGATGATGGACTTCTCTCGGCGACTACAGATTGTGATTCTGCTGTTCAGGAAACCGACATCTCAATCGTATGCGTCGGCACACCATCCACGGAATCCGGGCGTTTGAACCTAAGCTTCGCAAGGCAGGTGTATCAGCAAATTGCAGACGCGGTCGCGGAAAAGCAGTCCAAACACTTAGTCATTGTTCGTAGCACGATGCTTCCAGGAAGCGTTCGGAATTTGGCAGAGGGCTATCGCCCAGAGCTAGTTCGTGACGGAATGCTTAGCGTTTGTTTTTGTCCCGAGTTTCTTCGTGAGGGAACGGCAATTGCCGATTACCAAACACCGGCACTTGCTGTGTATGGAGATGTAGACGACATGGATCGCCCGGCCCTCGAGACCCTGATGGGGAAATGTGAACGGATTCCTTTAGAGTCGGCAGAACTAATTAAGTACGCATGCAATTATTGGCATGCTGTGAAAGTTGGTTTTGGCAACGAGATCGGACGATTGAGCAAGCACCTGGATATTGATGGCCAGCATCTTATGAGGCTCTTTTGCCAAGACAATATCCTAAACATTTCGCCTTACTACCTTCGACCGGGGAATCCGTTCGGCGGGTCGTGCTTGCCAAAAGATGTGTCAGCTTTGGGCGCATTCACAAGGCAAGAGGGAATCCCAATGCCGCTTTTGGAAAGTGTATTGCCAACCAATCAAGCCCACTTGGACCACCTGCTAAAACTGGTCACTACCGTAGCGACTGATTCGGTATTGATCGTAGGACTGTCCTTTAAGAAATCCACTGACGATCTTCGCGGAAGCCCAATGGTAGCTGTCGCAGAAACACTTCTTGGTAAAGGCTTTGGAGTCGAAATCTACGATACGAATCTTGACATGAGCACACTGACGGGAAGTAACGAGACCGAGATCCATCGACGTCTGCCTCATTTGGCGTCCCGGCTTATTTCTGATATCAAGAAAGGATTGGCCCGCCATAAGACGCTAGTGATTGCGCAAGACGTTATCGACTTCGAAACACTTCGACTGCACTTGACCGAGAACCATTCGATCATCGACACGGTTGGTATCCAACCGCTAGTTTCGATGCCCGGAAACTATCATGGCATTTGCTGGACAGAGCGATCAGAGCGATCAGAGTGATTAATTCACGCCTCTTTGCTGGAACGATTCTATCGTGGTGTTACAACAACCTATGGACTCACGTGCCCTCGCGGTCACTCAGGTCACTGTTCTTGAAATTCTATCTAGGCAGAACAGGGCAACGCACAAACGTCCAAATGCGATGTCGGTTCTTAAACGGTCGCAAGGTTGAGCTTGGCGCGCGAAACGTGATCAACTTTGGTTGCTTGTTGGACGGTCGGAAATTCAAGATCGTCACCGGCGATAACGTCAGCATCGGTCCCGAAGCGACCATCTTGACTTTGGGCCATGATCCGCAGAGCCCCAGCTTTGATGATCGCGGTGGTGATGTGATCATCGGCGATCGAGTTTGGATCGGTTATCGAGCCCTGGTGATGCCCGGGGTGACTATCGGCGAAGGGGCCGTGGTCGCCGCTGGTGCCGTCGTGACCAAGGACGTCGAACCGTTTACCATCGTCGCCGGTGTGCCCGCAAAACCGATCAGCAAACGGAATACCGAACTCACGTATGAGTTGGATTACCAGCCGTGGTTGGTTTAGG
>NZ_ANOH01000441.1 GCF_000346505.1 Aporhodopirellula sallentina SM41 | reverse complement strand
TTGAGCACCAAACCGTCTGCGGTCACGACGCCATACTGTTCGTAGTTGTGACTGATGCCTGCGTTCGGATTGAGAATCGCGGTATACATCGCTTCGCGAGATAGCTTGCTGCCGATTTCGGACAGGTCTGGTCCGATGTCCTTTCCCTCGCCATGGACCTTGTGGCATTTCGAACACGTGCCTTTGCCATGGAACGTGACCTTTCCCGATTTCCGATCGCCACGCATCCGTACGAGTTTGCGCATCGGCGGCAATGCCTCGCCGCCTGTCGTCGGCGGTGGTGCCAAGCGTGCGACGACCTCCTTCGCGTGATCCACGCTCGAATTTAACAGCGAGTTGTAAACCACATAGCCACATTCACGAGGCAATTTTTCCGATCGGTACAACGACACGAGCGACTGTTGACCGGGCCTCGTCCTTCCCAGCCCACCGGCAGCGGCGATGCGGAGCGAGGCGGGCACGTCGGCCGTGACATACGGCGTGAGAATGCTGACCGAGCGACGATCGTTCGTCATCCCCAACGCGTTCGCGACCGACACAGCAACGCGATCACCGACCGAGATGCGATCGCGCAAGTAGTCTTCTTGCCCCAACGAAAGCAGCAACCGTGCCGCCTCCACTTGGAGACTGACGTCGGTCTCTTCGTTGAAGAACTCCGCGAGACGATTCGTCTGATCACGAAGTCCGAGTGTCGAAACCACATCGAGTAGCTCTCGCTGTCCCCTTTTGCTATCGAGGTATCGATCGACCGCTTGATGAACATCCTCGTTGGACCGCACCAGCGTTCCCGCATCCTTCATTCGCAGCAGAGACTGGACGACGATGAAGTCGGGATCATCAAATTCCGCGTGAGCGGTGTGAAGGAAGCAAGATGCAATCCAACAACAAACAATGATTCGTCGAAATGAACTCATGCGAGGCGTCCTGTTGAAACGTCATATTCAAACGCAAACACGATGACGTTTCCAAAAATGAAGGGAACTGCGAGCTTGTCAGGAGACGCATCCTGACACACCGAACGACTGCGGGCAAATAAAAGGACTGCTGTTCTGCGTTCCGGTCCTCGACCGAATCATCCAGGCACTCCAGGTCATAGTCGTCGCAAAGCTTCGCGTGCCGCTTGAACAGCGAGCATCCAATCCCGAACCCCGAATCGTTGATTTACCAACCCGATGCGCTAACGAGGCATCACGCACACAACCACTCGCTTGCGCATCGGGCGAATACCTTATCGCTAGCCTTTGGGGTCCCCTCAAATCAACAGCCCAAACTCGACATTCGCGTAGATTCTGTCTGCTTGGTCTGCACTATTGGTGCGTCAAAATCGATCCCAGGGTAGAGAAACTCGCCGGGAGTTTCGGTGGGCTCGTGAATCACCGAAAGTCTTGGCGACTTTCGCTCCGGCCTTGAGTGCTCATTCTGGATCGTGACGCAGCTCCCCCGCGATGCACGATTGCGGATGACGGAATGAGTTACATCGAATCGCGAGATTCAAATCCTGCCAACCGTGATGACGACGCATTCTGCCATGTCGCCTTGGAAAACAAGCCCATCCTTCGCGTTAAAACGCAATTTGCCCGAAATAAAGTCCGTCGCAAAACGTTACTGTCGTGTCGTCTCGCGTCGTCGACATGGCCGACCGGTTGATCAAAATGCGATCGAACAGAGAGCCAGTCCCCCTAAACCCAGCCCGCCGAAGAGCCCCCCAACCTCAGCGAGCAACGACTCCAGGAAATCGGCCCCGCAAGACGGTCTCCGCCGAAACATCCGCAGAAATGCTGCTGGCGCGGCAAAGCGACTGCTGAAAAGCCGGTGCTGCACTCTCCGATCAATGCTCCTGTCCAACTCCCCGCCTCCCCCCGCTCTGCGTCCGTTGGTTTTGCATTCCCTCAGCGGCACGATCCGACATGCATTCCAAGTTTGCTCCCAACGATCAGGCTTCGTTGCCGCACCACCAAACCGCCGACGTCGAATCCAGCAATCCGTCCGCGGGAGCGATGGTGAAATGCGGTCCGTCCCTCACGGAGGGCGGTTACCGGTTCGTCCGCCCCGCCAGGAATTCTGCAATTGGGCTGCGAATCCCGAACGCAGCGTTTCGCCTGGGGCTTAGCGGGCGGGTCCGGGCCCCGCTAGAAAAAAACGCGATTAAGGCTGAAGTTCAGTGTAAAGAATTCCGCACCATCATTCGCTTTGATAGGGGGCAGAAAATCACCTCAGGGCAAAATCTCCGAATCAGACACCAGTAAACACCTGTCGCCCGTACACCACATCGCGGTGTCCGTCCTCCCCCAACGACGCTCCCCGATGCTGCTCGCCTCCCACACTGCCAACTCCTTTGACGCACGACCGCAAACCGACCATGCGCCCCCATCGAACAACGTTCCCACTCGCGCCCCTCGCATTCCACTCCCCCATTCGCCGCCACGGTCTGTTGCTGTTCGCACTCTCGGCCGTACTGACGATCGCCAGCAGCGACGCGGCAGAACCGATCATCGTGAAATCGCCGGACGGTTCCGTGGCGGTGTCCTTCGAGATCAACGGTGACGATCTTACCTACGCCATCAACCGCGGCGAGAAGACGATTATCCCACCGTCTCAAATTGAGGTTTTCACCGACGCTGCGATGGCGGTGACGGGACACCAGACTCAAACGCACGATTCCGTTTGGGAGCCCGTCTACGGCCAATTCCGATCGATCCGCGACCACTACAACGAGTTGACTCTCTCGCTGACTGCCGGCCGTGTGCCGGTCGAGCTGATTTGCCGAGTATTTGATACCGGCGTCGGATTGCGTTTCGTCATGTCGGAAGAATCGCGTGGGCGAAAGATCTCCTACCAAACCGTTCATCGCCTTCCCAATGTCGCGGCGGCCCACAACGGATCGCGTGGCGGGAAAATTCCGAATTTAAAAACGAGCCGCCGTATCTCGGTGCCGTTGGTCGTTCAACGATCCGACAACGTGCACGTCGCCATACTCGAATCCGACCTGTACTCCGCCGCAGGATTTGAGAGCCTGCGCATGAAATACTCTTCGTCACACCGCGGAGTTGTCGCATCCAACGTCGCGGTGTCGCAGGGTGCCGGACACTTGACTCCATGGCGAGTCGTCTTGATAGGCGATACGGCGGGGGCGTTGACGGTCAACACGGTCGCGTTGAACCTCGCCGCTCCTTGCCAGATCGACGATACGGATTGGATTGTGCCTGGCAAAGGATTGTGGGATTGGCGAATTCACGGCTACCACAACGGCGACTTCGCCTACGGGATCGACACCCGCAGCTATCTGCGTTTGATCGACTTCTGCGCCGAAAATGAGATCGAGTACCTGACCGTCGACGACTTTTGGTTCGAGCACGCCGGCAACGGAAAGATGAAGGTTTCCCCCAAAGTCGACATCGCCAAAGTGATGCAGTACGCCAAAGAGCACGGCGTTCGGATCATGCTCTACTACGATCGCAAGAAGGGAAATTTCGGTGACGAAACGCTCTTCGAGCACTATGCCCAACTCGGCGCGTCGGGAATCAAATACGGATTCATGGGCAACAAGGCAACGTTCACCCGCGAGTCGATCAACGCGGCCGCCGAGAACAAGCTGCTGATCAATTTCCACGACGGTCCGGTGCCAATGACTGGCGTCCAACGCACGATGCCCAACCTGATCAGCCGCGAGTATTGCCACGGCCAACAGGACGCCCGCAAAGCGTTCACGCCGGAAACGTTTCTCAACATGGCGATGGTCAGCGGCCTGACCGGACCGCTCGACATGTCCAACGGCAACTTCGGGATCAACAGCATCAATGCGGGAGAGCGAGAGAAAGGTCCCAAAGAAAGGAACACCTACATTTCTACGGTCGTCAGCGAAGTGGCCCGAAACCTTGTCATCAATACAGGCCTGGTAACACTGCCCGACGCACCGGAGGAGTATTGCAAGAAGACAGATCTGTTCGACTTCCTGCGTGACATGCCCGCGACCTGGGACGACACGCGCGTCCCCAATTCAAAACTCGGCGAATACATCACGGTGGCCCGGCGGAGCGGCCAAACCTGGTTCATCGCGTCAGTCGGCGACCAGAACCAACGCGATCTCAACATTCCGCTCGACTTCCTCTCGCCCGGCATTCGTTACCAGGCAACCGTGTTTTCGGACGGGCCGGACGCTCACGGCGTCACCAACCCGGAAGCCTACGAAATCACCAGCACAACGGTCAACAAATCGGACATTGTCACGGTGCGACTCGCTGTCGGTGGCGGCAACGCGATCATCCTGCGTCCGATCGAGTAATCTGTAGAGCACAACAGAGACGTTGACGCTACTGTGGCCAATGCCGACGGGCTCGTTCGTTCTCGAATCGCCCCCGCATTCACTACACCGCATTCACTACACCGAGAAAATCCAACATGAAATTCAAACGAATGAGAATCCCGCTCGTCACCATTGCTTTCGTGGTGATGCTGTCGCCGACCACCGCGTTCGCCGAGTTGACCCTCGCGTCCGTCTTCACTGACAACGCCGTTTTGCAACGGGACATGCCTGTCCCTGTTTGGGGAAACGCCGATCCGGCCGCAAAGGTCGTGGTTGAGTTCGCCGGTCAACAGAAGACCGCGACCGCCGACGAGACCGGCAAATGGCGTTTGGAACTTGATGCACTCCCCGCGTCGTCGGATCCTGAAGTCCTCCGAGTGACTTCTTCCGATAAATCGGACACCGTTTCCATCGCGAATGTTGTCGTGGGAGAGGTCTGGATCTGCTCCGGGCAATCCAACATGCAGATGGGTATCCCCCAGATCCCTGCAATCAAGAAACTGATGACGCAGCCTCAAAAACTGCGAAGCTTTCTCGTCGATCAAACTGTCTCGTTCTCCGAACAGAAATCGTGTTCGGGAACGTGGCGAGAAAAGCATCCAGACAGCGCTGTCGCTGCGGCGTTTGCGTATTTCCTCGAGCAATCCAGCGGCGTCCCGGTAGGGATCATCCAAACATCCTGGGGCAGTTCATCGATCGAAGGATGGATGCCGAGAGACATGACCGAAGAGCTGCCTCACTTCCGCGACATCATGCAGAAATTTGATGCCGACACCGAGAAACGCGAACGCATCAAAGCGATTCTCGAAGGACGTGAAGAGTGGAACCGTCGAGCCGACATTTTCTTGCGTACCCAACCCAACGTCATCTACAACGCGATGATGCACCCGCTCGTTCCGTACGCTTGCCGTGGGATCGTTTGGTATCAAGGCGAATCCAACACGGGATCGTTGTCTTCCATGCAGGTCTACGCCGAGACCCTCAAACGTTGGATTCAACGTTACCGACGTGAATGGAACCGCGACGACCTGCACTTTCAAATCGTGATGCTCCCCGGTTTCGGAAAGACCGTCAAAGGCAGCCCAAACACGGACCCCGAACGTCCCGACGCGAGGTCCTGGGCGTGGATGCGTGAATCGCAATTGTCTGTCTTGCAACTGCCTCACACATCGGTTGCCAACACTATCGATCTTGGGATGCTCAAGAACATCCACCCGACCGACAAACTACCGATCGGCAAACGTCTCGCACTCTTGGCCGCACACGACACGTTGGGCCAAGACATCTTGGCGCGAGGCCCGGTCATGAAGAATGTCGAACGCGAAGATAATCACTTGGTCGTCCACTTTGACCACAGCGATGGGCTGACCACGAAAGACGGAAACGCACCACGGGCGTTCTGGATCTCCGACGATTCCGGTCAGTGGGTAGAAGCCGACGCGACGATCCGCGGTGAGACGGTCGTCCTGCGTTCGCCCGAAGTGAAAAACCCGCAATACGTGCGATACGCCTTCGCGGGGAAACCCAAGGTCAATCTGGTAAACCAAGCCGATTTGCCTGCCTACCCGTTCCGATCGGATAGCTTTCAACCATGAGTTCTCCACGCGAGAAGTACGAATCAAGGTTCGCGTCGAACCCCCAATCGAGCACCAAGACTCCGCCGTGTGTCAAGGTTGTTGGTACCTCGCTTTCGTTCCGAAAGATGATCGCTGTGCTGGCGTGCGTGTTGGGCATCAGCGTGCTCGGCGGGCGGATCGCGACCGCTGAATCGTCTCGGCCGAACTTCGTGATCGTGTTCACCGATGACCAAGGCTACGCAGACCTGAGCTGTTTCGGTGGGACGCATGTCAGCACTCCACGCATCGACCAAATGGCGGCCGAAGGTGCTCGGCTGACCAATTTTTACGCGGGTGCCCCCCTTTGCACGCCGTCGAGAGCGGCATTGATGACGGGATGCTATCCTCGCCGGGTGGACATGGCGACGGGTTCCGACTTTACCGTGCTGCTGGCGAGTGACAGCAAGGGGCTGCATCCCGATGAAGTGACGATTGCTGAGGTGCTCAAGCAAGCGGGCTATGCCACCGGCATGTTCGGCAAGTGGCACCTGGGCGACCAAGTCGAATTTCTGCCAACGCGTCAAGGGTTCGACGAATTCTTCGGGCTTCCCTACAGCCATGACATCGCGCCCCATCACCCACGGCAAAAACACTTCGGTTTCCCGCCCCTTCCCCTGCTCGAAGGCGAAGACGCGATCGAGATGAATCCGGATCCAGACTTCCTGACTAAACGGATTACCGAGCGAGCGGTTCGTTTTATTGAAGTACACAAAGACGAACCTTTCTTTCTCTATGTGCCGCACCCGATCCCACACGGACCGTTGGGCGCATCGCCCGAGTTCGTTGCCCAGGCCCCCGAAGAACTTCAACAGAAATTGGCGAAAGACGGCAATCGGATCAACTATGGCACTCGTCGAAAGCTGTTTCCACAGGCGATCAGTGAGATCGATTGGTCCGTCGGTCAGATCCTCGATGCGTTGAAATCCAATGGAGTCGACGAGAACACCCTCGTCATTTTCACTACCGACAACGGACCGACCGCGGGCAAAGCAACTCCGCTTCGCGGCAAGAAAGGCACCACGTTCGAGGGCGGCCAACGCGTGCCCGCTGTGTTCCGATGGCCGGGGAAGATCGCAGCAGGACAAACGATCAATGAAATGGTGACCGCCATGGACATCTTCCCAACCCTCGCCGGATTGGCGGGCGGCGAAGTCCCGAGTGACCGTGTGATCGATGGCAAGGACATTTGGCCTGTTCTGACTGAGCAAGCAGCTAGCCCGCACGAAACATTCTACTACTTCAGCGACAACGATCTAAAGGCGGTGCGATCGGGCAAGTGGAAACTCCATTTGTCATTGCCACAGAAAGCGAACGCCAAAACGCCACCCATCCCCGCGTTATACGATCTGGAATCGGACATCGGCGAGAAACATGATGTCATGGCCGAGCACCCCGAGGTAGTCAGTCGTCTGCGTTCCTACGTGGACGCCTTTCAAAACGAGTTGGCTCAGAACAGTCGTCCCGCGGCAACGGCCGACGATCCCAAACCTCTCTCGAAGAGATCCCCCTAGCATGAACCGACACGTGCCTCGAAACTCTGTTTGCACTTTCATTTCCCAACGTGGCGGAACATCCGCCATGACGTGCGCCTCGTCGTCGCGTACGTTCGTAGTGCGATCCATCATCGTAATGGCGATGAGCATGTGTGTCGTTCAGGCCGCTGACGTCATTCAACCACACGAGACAGACCAACCTAACGTCGTTGTCATCATGGCGGACGACCTGGGCTACGCCGACGTCGGTTTTCAAGGTTGCCGCGACATTCGGACGCCCAACATCGACCAACTCGCGTCGAGCGGGGCACGCTTCACACAGGGGTATGTCACCGGGTGCATGTGTGGACCATCGCGAGCCGGTTTTCTGACCGGACGCATTCAGTCTACCTTTGGCTATTACGTCAACGCCTCCCAACCTCTCAATCCTGCTCAAGGATTTCCTGCCGACACCAAGACGGTCGCGCATTGGATGCAGGATCAAGGTTATGTGACTGGCGGTGTCGGCAAATGGCACATGGGAACCGCAGACCATCAACGTCCAAACGCGATGGGATACTCCGATTGGTACGGGTTCTACGGCGGTGGGCTGATGTATTTCCCACTGGATCACCCTTCGTACGACGGTCGCTATCTGACCAAGACGAAACCGTGGAGCGTGCGGGACATGCACCACACACTCCCGATGCTGCACAACGGCAAACCCGTCAAGTGGGATCAATACCTGACGCGTGAACTGACCGACGGCGGCATTCGCTTCATCGAAAAGAATCGCGAGCAGCCGTTCTTTTTGTTCGTGTCCTACAACGCACCCCACGAATATCTCGAAGCACCTGCGGAGACGATCGCGAAGTATCCGCCAGAATCGATGACAGAGGTTCCTGGTGTTCCTGCCAAGAATCGATCGGTCTATGCGGCGATGGTCGATGAGATGGATCAGGGCATCGGTCGACTGTTGGAAACTCTCGATCGATTGGAACTCAGCGACAACACCGTTGTCTGGTTCCTTAGCGATCACGGCGGAATGAAACGCACGAGTGACAACCGACCGCTGCGTGGGGCAAAGGGAAACGCATACGAAGGCGGACTACGCGTGCCGTTTGTCGTTAGCTGGCCGAACCGCATCCAACCGGGCACCGTCCTCGATCACCCGGTGACGTCGCTCGATATCGGAGCGACTTCGCTGGCTCTCGCCGGAGGTGATGTTGCTCAGGCTGAACTGCACGGTCGCGACATCACCGCATACATAACGGCGCAAAACAGCGACGCTCCGCACCAAGAACTGTATTGGCACGTTGGCAAGAGTCCCAAAGACTTCTCGGGAGTGCTTCGCGAAGGCGACTACAAATTGCTCGTCAAACGAGGGAGTGCCCAGCTGTACAACCTACGAAGCGATCCAACCGAGTCCAATGATCTTGCCAAGGAACAACCACAACGGGCAGAGCACATGCTCGCGAAATGGAAAGCCTGGAATACGTCCAACCAACCGCCGCTTTGGAACCCAGGCGGAAAAGGGGCAAACAACTATCAATATGCGAACTACGAATGGCTCCGAGGCACACCGCACTACAAAGCAAACGCAGAACCTACCCCAAAACCTCGAGCAACCAATTAGCCGACGGTCGTTAGCCCCCGGTGTCGCTAGCCCCCCGCCTGGCGCAACGAAACCACGGCCGACACGATTCCGCTGATGAGTTTCTAAACAGCTTCCGAGACTTCCCGCAGCAACAAACGTCAACAACAGCGACTCCCAAGAACAACGACTCCCAACCGCAACTAGCCGCGACAGCTTTTTGCAAAGCGTCTAACAACACCAATTAAGTAACACACGATCGGCTTCCGCCAAGTCTTTTTAGAAATTGGTCGGCCGGAAGATTTCCCTCCAGGAGTGAGAAGTGAGTTTCCCCACCATGAGTTTCCTCACACGAACATCAAACAACACGCGATCGCATTGCGTCTCCGGTGCGATCGTCATGCTGCTCACTGTCTTTTTGACAATTGCTCAGACGCACCAACCAGTCGCCGCCGAATCCACGCCGCCGAACGTCGTTTATATCCTCGCGGATGACTTGGGATACGGAGACTTAGGCTGCTATGGCGCGACGAAGCTGAAAACGCCAAACATCGACCGTTTGGCCAAGGAGGGTCGCCGGTTCACCGATGCTCACTCCGCATCGGCGGTATGCACTCCGTCGCGATACGCACTTTTGACCGGCAACTATCCGATTCGTGCTAGCGGAGGCAAAGGCATTTGGGGACCGGCCCCCGTGACCTCCGGACTGCTAGTAGATACCGAAGAGTTCACGCTCGCGGATGTGTTTCAACATGCAGGCTATCGAACTGCCGCGATGGGCAAATGGCACCTAGGTTTCGGCAAGGGAAAAAATGATTGGAAAGAACCGCTCCGACCAGGGCCTCAAGACCTCGGCTTCGATTACTACTTCGGTCTTCCTGTTGTGAACAGCGCCCCGCCGTACGTCTACGTCGAGAACGACAAAATCGTCGGTGGCGACCCGGATGACCCTTTAGTGTACCTCGGACGTGGTCGTCACACGGACGCAACTCCAATCACCGAGATTCCTCCGGAAGCTTCCCAACGAACGCCAAACATGTTCAAAGGCGCCGTCGAAGCTCACAAGCAATACAACGACTATACCGTGGGGACCGTCTTGGCCGGCAAGGCCGTCGACTGGATTTCCGACAACAAGGACAACCCGTTCTTCCTGTACCTGGCGACGACTCACATCCATCACCCGTTCACCCCGGGGAAGCGGTTCCAAGGATCGAGCGACGCTGAACTCTACGGTGACTTCATCCAAGAACTCGATTGGATAGTCGGCGAAGTCGTCAATGCTTTGGAAAACCACGGTCTTACCAAAAACACGCTGATCGTCTTCACCAGTGATAACGGTGGCATGTTGAATCTGGGAGGACGAAACGCCGTCCGAGCAGGACACCGGATGAACGGTGATCTACTTGGGTTCAAATTTGGTGCGTGGGAAGGCGGCCACCGTGTTCCGTTTATCGCTCGTTGGCCTGGGAAGATCGAACCGTCGAGCGTTTCTGATCAACTGCTCTGCAACGTGGATATGCTCGCCACGTTTGCGGCACTTCTCGATAGCGACAACGCAGCGCTGAAGAAAAAGGACAGCATCAACATGCTGCCGGCTCTGCTCGAAACACCGGACGAACCCATCCGCGAGGAACTGCTGCTCGCACCACACAAAACGTCGAACCTCGGAATTCGCAAAGGCAAGTGGATGTACATCAGGGCCCGGGGAAGCGGCGGGTTTAACGGCAGTAGAGAACCGCAACACGCCTGGGGCGGACCGGCCGGAGTGAAATTCTTGGGCAGCCCGAACAGCGACATCGAAAACGGCAAGATCAAGAAGAACGCTCCACCGGCACAGCTCTATGATCTCGGACAGGACGTCCGACAAACAACAAATGTTTACAGACAATTCCCCGAAGTGGTGCAGGAAATGGAGACGTTGCTCAATTCGTACCGCCCCCAAAAGCCCGCCAACAAGGACAAGACTCCGAAACGCCAACAAAAGGTAGGCAAGTAGTGAGTACGCCGAGATCTATGTTTCTCGTTGGCGCGTTGATCCAAGCTCTGGTTCCATGCCTCGGCTACTGTGATGATGCGAAGCGTCCCAACGTCATCTTCTTCCTGACCGACGACTTAGGCTACGCCGATGTTAGTTGCTATGGCGCGACCAAGGTCAAAACGCCCAACATTGACGCGTTGGCTGCCGATGGAATCCGTTTCACCGATTTTCATACCGGGGCGTCGATCTGTTCACCTTCGCGGGCCTGCTTCTTGACCGGAGCGTATCCACAGCGATGTGGCCTCTACATGGGCATCAATCCGATTCGTGACGAACATTGGTTCCTAGGATTGAATCCCAATGAAATCACGCTCGCTGAACAGTTTAAGAATAGCAACTACCAAACCTACATGATCGGAAAGTGGCACCTCGGTAAAGAGCCCGAGTTCCATCCGTTCCGGCACGGTTTTGATCATTACTATGGCATGCCCAACAACGCGGGACACTCCGCCGCGTTTTACGACGGCACCGAAGAGGTCTATGCGAAGACGCCGTTAGCGCAACTAACAAAGCTGTACACCGATCGCGCGGTGCAGATTATTCAGGAAATTCGCGACGAACCCTTCTTCCTCTACTTCGCCCACAACTATCCGCACACCCCATACAGGGCCGGCCAAGATTTTGTCGGTTCGTCGCAGGATGGCGTGCGAGGTGACGTGATCCAGGAACTCGACTGGGGCATCGGCGAGATGATGAAAGCTCTCGAGGATGCGGGCATCGCCGAAAACACGATCGTCATCTTTACGTCCGACAACGGTCCGGTCAAACCGCAATATGCCGCACCGTATCGCGGTACGAAATACGTCACCTTTGAAGGTGGACACCGGGTGCCGTTCATCTTTCATTGGCCCGCCAAGATTCCAAACGGAATCAAATCGGATACACCGGTGGTTGCCATGGATGTATTCCCGACGCTTTCGGAAATCATCGGCGAACCTTTGGTTACAGATCGAGTTTCCGATGGAGTCAGCCTGACGCCACTTTGGGAAGGCAGAGCTTTATCACGTCCGGATGACCAGCCGTTCTACTACTACAACTGCGAAAACTTGCAGGCGATCCGGTACGGCGACTGGAAGCTGCATCTGCCTCGGACCAAGAAACAACTTCCTTTCTGGGACAAGAACAAGGCGTTCATCAACGCATCCTCGCCGGCACTTTACAACCTTCGAAACGATATTGCGGAATCGAAGGATGTTTCCTCCGCGAACCCGGAGGTCGTTCAGCAAATGGTCCGCATGGCCGAAGACACTCGCCAGGAACTCGGTGAGTTCATGCATCGTGGCAGCGGTCAGCGGGCAACCGGTTCGGCGATTGAGGGCGCCCCGATCATCAGTCACGGAAAGGACTGGCCGACGGTCGACGCCGCCACGCGGTCCGCGATTCAAGCCGAGCGATTGGAAAGACATCCCGAACGGAAGAAGGCCCGCGAGAACAAAAACAAGAAACGCCAACCCAATTAGAGGTCCAATTCATGCCTCGACCGGAACGCAGCAATCCCTCGAGTGCTCGCCGTCCAACCACCTCCATCAAAATCCTCCCGCCCACCGCGGCCGTGTCTTTTCCCCAACACGATGTCTCCCCTCCTAGGCTCTCGGACTCCGAGTGAGCGAACAACGTGAGACTTCTTAACTGCCCCCACCCATGACACCCTCACCCGCAAAACTCCTTATCTGCGTTTGCCTTCTCACGGCGTTTCACACCGCCCATGCCGAAACCCCGTCACGTCCCAACATCATCCTTTTGTTTGTCGATGACGTGGGCTATGGCGACCTCGGTTGCTATGGGGCGAAAGATCCGACTCCCGAAATCGACCGTTTGGCGAGTGAAGGTCTGCTCTCGACCGATTGTCTCGTCGCCGCGAATGTATGTGGACCGTCGCGGGCCGCGATGTTGACCGGACGCTATCCGATGCGATGCGGGCACCCGATCTCAAGACACAACACGACCAAGTACGCCGAATACGGAATCGAGTCGGATGAATTGACCATCGCAGAACTGCTAAAAGAAAGCGGGTACTACAACAAAGCGGTCGGCAAATGGCACCTTGGGTTTCATGTCGATGGCTCCCACCCACTCGACGCCGGGTTCGACGAATACCTGGGCCTTCACAGCAATTATTCCAAGCAAATCGAACACGCCGACACGCTCTATCGAAATCGAGAGATTCAAGAAGAACATGTTGCATTCGAGAAGGTCACACGGCTGTACACCGACGAAGTCGTCGACTTCATCAAACAGGAACACGAACAACCGTTCTTCATCTATTTCGCTCATCACATCGCCCACTCACCGATCCTCCCTAGCGAGTCCTTTCGCGGTGCGTCGGGCAAGAAGGGAAGGGCCGGCCTCTACCGTGACTTTCTCTTAGAACTCGATCACAGTGTCGGCCGCGTCGTCGATGCGGTGCAAGATGCGGGGATCAGCGAGAATACACTGATCGTTCTGATGTCGGACAACGGTCCCGCCGTCAACGGATCGGCACGACCACTCAGCGGTGGAAAGTACGTCACCATGGAAGGCGGACATCGGGTCCCCGCAATCTTTTATTGGCCGGGGCAGATCCCCGCCGGGACGGTATCCAACGCGATGATCACCAGCATGGATTTGCTGCCGCTGTTTTGCCACTTCACGGGAACTCCACTTCCGAGCGATCGAACAATCGATGGACGCGACATCTCTCGTTTGATCCGAGGCGAAAGCAACGAAAGCCCCCATCAGACCTTCTACTACTACAACGGCCTCAACCTACAGGCAATCCGAAAAGACAACTGGAAACTGCACCTGCCACGTACCATCGCGGACCAACCCTATTGGGCAAAACGGGCGGGAGGCAATCACATGAAGATCCACCTTTCGGTCAAACAACCGATGCTATTCGAATTGGATTCCGACATCGCTGAGAAACGCAACCTCTATCCACAGCACCCCGAGGTCGCTAGTGGGATGATGCGAAAAGCAGATCAAATGCGAGCGGAGATTGGCGGGCTCAATGTCGTCGGCAGCGACCAAAGGCCCCACAACTTGATAAATCCCCACGAGAAGTTTTAGCCGTTTACCGACAGTCGCTTCGACCCCGCGGCGAAACAGACACATGCAGACACACACCTAAGGAACAAAACGTCATGAACGAAAATCAAGCATGTTGCCAACCGAGCGAAGGTGATTGTGGATGTGAACCGTCCGTAGTTGGAATCGATGTCACGCGGCGCCGATTTCTAATCGCGGCGGGTGCGTTGACCGCGGGACTGTCGGGAAGGCCGCTCTTCGCTGATGACACCAAGGACACTTACGCGGCAATGCTGCAATCCGATCCGTCGCTAAGTGGCTATTGGCGGTTGGACGGTAACCTAACCGACACGCTAGAGAAGGCTCCCGGCAAAGGTGGCAGTTCGGCCTCGTTTGTCGAGGGAGCGGTCGACGGCAAAGCGATCTGCTTAGTTCCCAACAAACCGGTTTCGGTGACGAACACCAACCACCTGCGAGGACGTTCTGCGACGATCGAACTGTTCTTCAAACTCAACTCCACGCCGGTCGGAAACGAAGACCCTGTGATCATCGCGCAAACAGCGGGGCAGCAGGCTCGCTACATCGTCGGGATCAAGAACGACCTCTCCGCGCTGTTGTATCAAAACGTCAATGGCAACGTACTCACCACGGTCAACCCTCCTACCGACCAACAGTTCGAAGTCGGGCGTTGGTATCACCTCGCAATCACGAGCTACGATCTCGACGTGCGAGCCTATCTCGACGGTTACGAATGCAGTTTGGTCGGCGGAGCGTTTGAGTTCACACGTCGCGGCCCCAAAAAATCTACCATGACACTCGGAGCAACCACGGTCAACGGATGGGGATCGACCGACATCTGTTTGGACGAAGTCGCCTGTTACGCTAAAGGCCTCACGCGAGCGGAAATTCAAGATCACCTCCAAGCCGCCGGATGGGCAGAGCGTTTGAAAGCCACCGGCGAACTCGTCGCTCGCGTCGAGTCAGAACGAAACGCACGGCGTGCTCGCAAAGAACAAAGCATCCTGAATGATCCTGCTTTGACAGCACCCGGCACCACACGAATCTACGAGGGAGAGAACCTCGACGCGATCAGCTTCATGGTGGGCGGCATCGGTTCAGGTGCCATTCAGTTCAACGGCAAAGCCGAACCTGCGATTTGGCAGATCGCATGCAACTTCAACGAAGTCCGCATCGACGACAGCTTCCTGGCCGTGCGTGCACAATCCGATGACGGCGAGTCGGTGGTTCGTGCACTGCAAACCGAGCCGGTCGGACCGTTCGCGGCGATGGCATCGCTGAAATTCGAAGGGGAATATCCGTTAGGGAAATATCGCTTTGAAGACTCCGCATTCCCGGTAGAAATGGAATTGGAAGTCTTCAATCCATTCATCCCGATGGACCTGAAGAACTCCGCAATTCCCTGTGCGATCTACAAGGTCACGGCGAAGAACACCTCTTCGTCGCAGGTGAAGGTCGATGTTCTCGCGTCGCAGAAGAACGCACTCGGTTATAGCGAGGGCAAAGGCGGCAGATTCGGTAACAACGGCAATCAAGTCCTAAGCGAGAACGGTGCAACTCTGCTGCACATGACCCGCCAGGAAATCGATAACGCGGACATGGTATTGATGACCAATGCCGACCATGCGTCGGGGTGTGCGAGCTGGAATTCGCTCGAGGACTTGCACAGTACGTTTGACGCCTCAGGCAATTGCAGTGGCCCCGCGACGTCGCAGTTCTCCGCGGCTGGCAAGACGATCAACGGAGCACTTTCGGCGCCCATCGAACTCGCGCCCGGCGAGTCGAAGTCGGTGACCTTTGTGTTGACGTGGTACTTCAAAACGGGCAACCACGGGGCCGGAAAAAAACCAGTCAAGCTCGAGGGTGAAAGCGGGCAATCCGTTGGCTGGTTGCACACCGGACAGAACTA
>NZ_ANOH01000440.1 GCF_000346505.1 Aporhodopirellula sallentina SM41 | reverse complement strand
GAGTCGGGGCAAAGTGCAGCGTGGAGAGCGGCGTTGCGAGGACGCGGTTGGCCTCTTCCGGGAACGGGCTCGCCAGGTTGCCGGTTCGCAGACCGGCTTCGACGTGTCCGGTCGCGATGCGGCGGTAGAAACACGCCAGCGACGCCATCAAAACCGTCGTGGTGTCGCCCTGAACGAGAGCGAAATCGGGAGTTTCTTGTTCTAATAATGCGTCAATTTTTGTCATCAGTTTTGATGAAAGTGACGCGAGCGTCTGTCCCGGCGTCATCACCTCGAGGTCATGATGCACGGGAATTTGGAAGATTTCGACCACCTGATCGAGCATTTCGCGGTGTTGGCCGGTCGACACCGACATCAATTCAAAACGGTCGTCGCTGGCCAACGCGGTGACAATCGGGGCCATTTTGATGGCTTCGGGGCGGGTGCCAAAGAAGACCGCTATTTTTGGACGATTCACGGATTAAACTGTTCGGCTCAATGGAGGGGGACGAGGTATTTTCGGGCTCGTAGTCTGATTGTCGCGACCATGACGCTCAACCCAAATTCTGTTTGCTTCTGATGATGATTGTTGTATGACCACTTATCTCGTTACCGGATGTGCCGGTTTTATCGCCAACGAAGTCGCCTCGCAGTTGATCGAGTCGGGGTCGAAGGTTGTCGGAATCGACAACGTCAACGACTACTACGACGTGCGTTTGAAAGAGCATCGTTTGGAGCGATTGCAGGCGTATGGGCCGGAGCAGTTCGAATTTGTTCGTGGTGATATTGAAAACCAGGAAACGTTGGAGGAATTGTTCGAGCAGCACTCATTCGACGGAGTGTTGAATCTCGCCGCGCGAGCGGGGGTTCGCTACAGCATGGAGAACCCACATGTCTACATGACGACCAACGCGATGGGCAGTTTGAACCTGCTCGATCAGATGCAGCGTCACGGGGTCAAGAAATATGTCTTGGCCTCGACCTCGTCGCTCTATGCGGGCCAACCGATGCCGTTTGTCGAAACGCTGCCGGTCAACACACCGATCTCGCCCTACGCGGCGAGTAAGAAAGCGGCCGAGGCGATGGCGTTTGCCTATCACCATCTCTATGGGATCGACGTTTCGGTTTGTCGCTACTTCACCGTCTACGGACCGGCAGGCCGTCCGGACATGTGTATCTTCCGATTCATCAAATGGATCGATGAGGGAACACCGATCGAGTTGTTCGGCGACGGGGAACAATCCCGTGACTTTACCTACGTGTCGGACATCGCGTCGGGAACCATTGCCGCTCTCAAACCGGTCGGCTACGAGATCGTGAACCTCGGCGGCGGTGGTACCCCGGTTTCACTCAACACCATCATCGCGATGCTCGAAGAGCGACTCGGCAAGAAAGCGAAGGTCGACCACAAAACATTCCACAAGGCGGATATCAAGATCACCTCGGCCGACATCACGAAGGCTCGCGAACTGCTCGGATGGACGCCAAAAGTCGACTTGGACGAAGGCATCGACGCGTCGGTCGATTGGTATCGCGAGCATCAACCTTGGTCGGGACAACTGCAACTGCCGTAGTGCATGCGAGGCGGATCGCACCGAGGTCTGACGAAGTGTCTGGATCGATGTTTGCCGCAGGAGTCCGTGATGGTTCCGAGCGGGATCAGGGCCAGCTTTGAGTTGGGGTGAGGACGGGTCTAGACGTTTGCTGTCCGGACGCGAATACTTTCGGGGCGACGGCGGGGGTTGTCCCTGCCCCCGTTTTATTCCGGCCCCTTTCACATTCGGATACCGCCTGATGTGTTGTTCACGTGTTTTTAGACCTCTCATCGTCATTATCGCGTCAATCGCGTTGTGTCTGACGGCCTCATGTTTCGAGAGCCTGCACGCTGAAACGGCAGTCGTCCGCCATCAACCGACTCCGGCATCGCAGCGGGTGCTGTACCGTCGGGTGCCGCTGCCGAAGATTCCGCCGGGAACTCGCTTTGCAGAAAAGCCACCGGAGGACTGGTCGAATCTGATTTCGTTCGTGCGTGGCAAACTGTCCAGCGGTGATGTGGATGCCGTGTCGGATACGGTGAAGTACTACAGCGAAATCTTCAACTTGGTCATGCTCGCCAATACCGATCGGAACGCGGAGGGCGATTACGAACTCGATCAAGTCGCGGTCGGCTTTTCGATGAAGATCAACGGGGTCAACACGATTGTCACGTCCGACACCCAAGCGGAACTCGGTGGCGATCTGTCGATCATCGGTCGCAGCGTTTTGGACGGAAACGTCGAGTCGTTGTCGAAAGTCGAGCAGGTGGCGCGGACGAAGAACAGCATGGTCTTTGATGCACCCGCGATCATCCTGCGAAATGGCGAACACCGCGACATGGTCGTGCGCTACTACATCTGGGTATTCCCAGAAAATGGAAACATCGGAACACTCGTGTGGTTGCTCGACCCCGGTTCGGATGAGTCCACCTTGCGTGTCGCCGATACGACGATCCAATTGTTGCCGCCGAACATGCACGAAGATCGAGTGATGAACGTGGATTCCGACAAGTTCAACCTGTTGGGAATCCCTAAAAAGGACGCCTTCGCGTTGGTGCAAATTCCGCAAGGTGTCGCGTTCGAGATGGACGACGCCATGAAAGCGGTCGCAGCAGAGAAAAACTACACACCGAAATCTTTCGCAAGCTTGACCAGTGCGGTGGCGTCGACGTTGAAAACAGGCAAGAAAGAATAACGGTTCGAACCGAAGAACTATCCGTTTGGGATTTTGATGGCGAAGAGAAAAACAGAGGTCCGGTTACGTACTCACGGCATTTATTCAAAGTGGGAGTCTGGTTCCAAAGACCTGCCCCGGTTGCAGGAGGTGACGACCGATGTTCCTGCGGTGGTCGATGTTGAGTTCGGGTTTGTGGTGAACATCAAAAATGCGAAGAACCAAGAGTTGTACTTTTGCATCGACCATCCGGGGATTCGCGACGACCTAGGCAAACGTCGAGCACCCTTCGACGGGACCGTTTATGTGAAGACCAATGATTGGGACTTCTATCTCGGCGATACGGTCTGGGAGCCGATCGCGGACAAGATCGGTGAGTGGCGGATGTGGCTCGAACTCGACGGGAAAGTGATTGCGGAGAAAACCTTCTCGCTCTCGTCGGCCACGTAGGAAAGCGTTCGTCGGTGGTTACCGGTTTCAGTGCTGAGCGGAAAGTAGCTGGGTAGAAAACCATCAGCCTAACGACGTTAGTCTCGGTTAACACGAAACAACCGAAACCAACTCCCGCCGGCAACGCAATCTACCGAGGCGTTCGGATCGCTATATGGAAGCCCGTCACGTTGCGTCTTTCATAACGTGCCTAGCCTCGCGTTTCAGTGCTGACGAAACACACGGACGTAGTCGACCACGGCTCGAGACATCTCTCGCAATTTAGGTGTGTCGGATACAAACGGGCCTTCGGTACGACCGTCGCCTTGATTCGGATCCCATGCGTTCGGTTTGAACTCCATGGTCAACAGGATCATCATATCGACCGGGTCGGTAGGGATATTCTCGGTGAATGTGTAATACAGTTTCCCGTCGACGTAGCACTTCATCGAGTCTCGCGACCATTCAACGCCGTATTGATGAAACTGTTTGTCGGTGACATCAACGTATGCGGTTGGTCGAGGACGCGAGGCGGCATTGAACTGCTGTGATTCGGATCCGG
>NZ_ANOH01000439.1 GCF_000346505.1 Aporhodopirellula sallentina SM41 | reverse complement strand
TGATCACTCGTTTGCGAGAGTCCCTCGCGAGCGAGAATTATCGGCGGTTGTCGACGCGCTGTGTTCGTCGCAAACGTCTCCTCGTATAACTGGGGCGCAGGAGATCGTTTTATGTCTGAGTCATCTCGCTCGAAGAAGCCCGCATCTGATCGGCCATCGGACACCAAACCGGCGATGCCTGCCGAGCAGGAACGGTTGGATTTGCCAACGGTGGCATCGCCTCATCCGGCGGTCTGGGATCTGGATGAGTTGCTCAAGAAGTGCGAGGTGCGAACGCAGGCCCGTGGTGGTCCCGGTGGCCAGCACCGTAATCGGACCGCTTCGGGAGTTTTCATCACTTTTCGGCCCGCTGAAATCACCGCGGAGGCGACTGAGGAGCGGAATCAGCATCGCAACCGAGACGTCGCGTTTCGGCGGCTCCGTTATCTGCTCGCGGTGAGTCTGAGGACGCGGTCGCCCCTCGATGATGGAAAAGCGATCGATGCGGCGGAAAAAGCGGTTCGTGATCGGTTTCGTGGGTCCCCGCTGAAACTCGCCGAGCAGAACGAGGCGAAACCGGCGGTGCTCGCGTTGCTGCTGAACGATTTGCACGTCGGTGGTGGCCAACCGAGTTTGGTGGCTCCGTTTTGGAAGGTTTCGACGAGCCGAATTAACGCCTGTTTACGTTCCCACCGGCCCGCGTTGACGCTGGTCAATCGCATACGAGATCATCACAGCCGTGGGCCGCTGAAATAGCCCGAAGAATTGTCGGTGTTGTGCCGAACTACTGGGACTGCGAAATCTGCCTGACTTGCGTTAAGTTGTGCGGTTTCTGACTCTTTCCCATTCTCGAAACCGACACTTTTGCCGATGCTCGATCGCAAATTTATTCTGCAAAACCCCGAACTTGTCCGCGAAAACTCGGCAAGACGCGGGGTTTCTGTCGACGTTCAGTCCATCTGCGAACTCGAATCGCAGCGACTCGCGGCGCTGAAACGGTCCCAGGAATTCAACACCCAGGCGAACGAAACGAGCAAACGGATCGCGGGGGCGAAAGACAACGAAGAGCGACAGAAACTGATCGCCGAGGGACGTGCGCTGCGAGAGCAGAAAGACGCCGCAGCGGCGGAACAGAGCGATCTGGAAGCGAAAATTCTCGAACTTCAGACAGTTTTGCCGAACCTAACTCACCCGGCCGTTCCCGACGGCGGTGAGGATGACGCGAAAGAACTCGGGTTCGGGAAAACCGAAAAACCCACGTTTGATTTCAAGCCGATCGATCACCTCGAGATTGGCGAGAAGCACGACATGTTCGACTTCGAAGGCGGGGCTCGCGTGGCCGGATCGGGATTCTATTTCCTGCGAAACGCAGCGGTGCGTTTAGATTTGGCCCTGCAGCAGTTCGCAATCAGTTTTCTGAGCGACCGTGGGTTCACGCCCGTTTCCACGCCTGACCTTGCACTAACGAGCGTTTTGCAAGGAACCGGCTTCAACCCGCGTGGGCCTGAAACGCAAATTTACAGCATCGAGAATACGGAATTGAACCTCGTTGCGACGGCCGAGATCACTCTCGGCGGGATGCTCAGTGGGCAGATTCTCGAAAGCGAAAAGCTGCCGCTGAAGCTTTGTGGACTGAGTCACTGTTTCCGCACCGAAGCGGGCGCGGCAGGGCGAGCCTCGCGCGGTTTGTACCGGGTGCACCAGTTCACCAAGATCGAAATGTTCGCATTCACGTTGCCCGAGCAAAGCGAAGCGATTCATGAGGAGATGCGGGAACTCGAATGTGAGCTTTTCGACGCGTTGGAAGTTCCTTACCGAGTGGTGGATACCGCGGCCGGCGATCTCGGCGGGCCTGCCTATCGGAAATACGATCTCGAGGCATGGATGCCCGGACGAGGCGAGGGAGGTCAGTGGGGCGAGGTAACCAGCACGAGCAACTGCACCGATTACCAAGCCCGTCGTTTGGATGTGCGATACAAGACGCCGGGGCAAAAGGGGACACAGTATGTTCACACCCTCAACGGAACCGCGGTCGCAACCGGACGCGCGATGATCGCCATTTTGGAAAACCACCAACGGGCCGACGGTTCGGTGGCCGTACCGAAGGTGCTGCAGCCTTGGGTTGGAAAAGAAGTCCTCGAACCGATCGCTTCGATGGCCTGAGTTATGACCTGAACCTCCCGTCGCCGCAGGCAGATCGCATCGCGGCGGTCGCAGTGGACTGACTGGACCGGTCGCAGGGGCCGCTCGGCACCGATCTGGAACGTCACGAAACTCAGCGAGAACCGCGCGTTCGATGGCCGCCCCAAAGTCGATCGTCCACTATTCAATTCGAACATCACCTCTATCAACACTTACGAAAATGAAAACCGACGAACTACGTGAAAAGTATTTAGAGTTCTTTGAAACCAAAGGATGTGTGCGGCAACCGAGCGACGTGTTGGTGCCCGCGTGGGATCCGTCGGTGTTGTTCACTCCCGCCGGGATGAACCAATTCAAAGATCACTTTCTCGGCAAAGTGAAGTTGGATTTCACCCGCGCGACGACGTGTCAGAAGTGCTTGCGGACCGGCGACATTGATAACGTGGGGCGAACTGCGTTCCACCACACATTCTTTGAAATGCTCGGTAACTTCAGCTTTGGCGATTACTTCAAACCCGAAGCAATCGCGTGGGCATGGGAGTTCTTGACCGATAAGAAGTGGTTGGGCATCGAACCGGGGCGTTTAAACGTTACGGTTTATAAAGACGACGACGAGGCGTTCCAGATTTGGAACGAGTCGATTGGTTTGCCTACGTCGCGAATCACTCGTATGGAAGAAGACGAGAACTTCTGGCCCGCCTCGGCGCCGAGCGAAGGCCCCGATGGTGTTTGTGGTCCCTGCAGTGAAATTTATTATCAACTTGACGACGGTAGCGACGTTGAGATTTGGAACCTCGTGTTCACTCAGTTCAACCGTGTCGGACCTCCGCCGAACAACCTCCACCCGCTGCCGAGCAAGAACATCGACACCGGGATGGGGCTCGAGCGGACGGCGAGTGTTCTGCAGGGTGTCCCGACGAACTTCCACATCGACAGCCTATTGCCGATCGTTCATGCCGCGGCTGAAGTTTGCGGTGTGAAGTACGAATACGAGAGCGACAATGGACGTCGTTTGCGTCGGATCACCGATCACGCTCGAGCAGCCGTCTTCTCGGTTCACGAGAACGTTTACCCCGGGCCAAAAGATGCTCGTTCGGTAATTCGTCGTTTGATTCGTCGCGCCGTGCTCGACGGGTATCAAATGAATTTGCGCGAGCCGTTCCTGTATCAACTGACCAGTGCCGTTGCAGACGCATCGAAAGCGGCGTATCCGGAACTGGGGCAAACGACGCAACGAGTTGCCGAAGCGATCGAGGCGGAAGAACGGGCATTCTTCGCGACGATCGATGGCGGCATGAAGAGGATCAACCATCTTTTCGAGGAAATGCAAACCGAGAAATCGGTCATGGTTCCCGGTGCCGAAGCAGCGGATCTGTTGACGACGTACGGGGTGCCGCCCGAGTTGGTGCAGACGCTCGCCGCCGAACAAAACTTTACTTTCGATTGGGTCGGCTTCCGCGAAGCGATGGAGAAACACGCCGGCGATAGCGACGGAGGGCAGCGGGTTCTGTTCCAAACCGGTCCGCTCGAAACGCTCAAAGAAGCGCTCCGCGAGACGCCGTTTGTCGGATACGAATCGACTCAATCCGAAGCGACGGTGAAGGGCATCATCACCGGTGACGGCAAGGGCAAGGGCGACGAAGGTCAGTTGCTCTCGCATCTCGACCGTCCAGGCGATGCGATCTTGCGTCTCGTGCTCGATCACTCCCCGTTCTATGGCGAGTCAGGGGGGCAGGTCGGCGACACGGGTGTAATCGAAAATGACAACTTCCGATTCGAAGTTATCGATACCCAGAAGCACGCCTCGTTGATCGTTCACCACGGAAAGCTGGTCAAGGGCAAGGTCTCCGAAGGAGAAACATGCGTGGCCAAAGTCGACGTTGAAAACCGGACTGCGTTGTCGCGGGCTCACTCAGCCACTCACGTTTTGCATCATGCCCTGCACACTCACGTCGGACGACATGCGGAACAGCAAGGCAGCAAGGTCGAACCGGATCGTTTGCGATTTGACTTTACCAATCCGAAAGCAATTCCGGATGAGACCCTTGTTGAGATTGAAAAGGATGTGTTGAAGTTTGTTGAGCAGGGAGAACCGATTCGTTGGGATACGGTTTCGCTCGACGTCGCCCGGAAAGCCGGTGCGATGATGCTCTTTGGCGAGAAGTACCCCGACCCGTGCCGGATGGTGTCGATGGGTGAGTTCAGTCGTGAACTCTGCGGCGGCACGCACTTGACCAACACCGCCGATATCGGTGCCTTTGAGGTTGTGGTGGAGGAGAGCGTGTCGACGGGCACACGTCGTATCCAAGCATTGACGGGCGAGCGAGCGAAACAACACCGCGAGCAGACGATGCAGTTGCTCGACCTCGTCGCAGAGAAACTCGGTTGCAAGGCGGCATATGCCGAGGCGGCGACCGAAACGCTGATGGAGGAGGTTCGATCGTTGAAGAAAGAACTCTCCGCAGGGAAAGCCGTTGAGCATTCCGAACAGTTTCAATTCGACCCCGCAGCGGCAAAGGCGACTCCGACCGACACGGCCGATTACAACGCGGTTCGCGCTGCGGTTCGGGCGTTGACGCGGCGGCTCAATGTCGCGATCGATGACGTGGGCGAACGACTCGAGGCACTTCTTTCCGATCGCAGCCGTTTGGTGAAGGAATTGAAAGAGGTCTCCGAGGGCGGGAAAGTTTCGGCGGACGATTTGATCGAATCGGGGACCACCGTTGGCGACACGCTACTCGTCGTTACTGAGATCCCGGGAGCCAACCCAAATTTGATGCGTGGTTGGATCGACCAAATTCGCAAAAAGAGCAAAGGTCCATCGGCCGTGCTGTTGGGGGCTGCTCATGGCGGCAAAGTCGTGTTGGTCGGTGGTTTGAGTCGAGACCTCGTCGACCGCGGATTGAAGGCGGGAGAATGGGTAGGCGCCGCAGCCAAGATTGTGGGAGGCGGCGGTGGGGGGCGACCCGACATGGCACAAGCCGGCGGGAAAGATCCTGAGAAGCTTCCTGAGGCGATCGAGAACGCTCGCCAAAGCATGACCGAGAAGCTTCAGACTACGTCTGGCTAGGCTCAGTGTCGGATCAGTGACCGGTATTCATCACACCGCATGGGTGCGTTCGCTACCATAGCGGTTGATGGACACTGTCATTGTTCGAGAACGCTATAAGAAATGATGTCCCCGATGTCGTCCGATTTCGGTGGCCGGAATTTTGACGAATCTAGCGCCAGGGATCGGACACGTCAAATTTTGAAATGCTCTAGCGAGGATGACTCCATGCCGTTGGGGATTCGACCGACCGTTGATTTCGCATTCAAAAAGATATTCGGCTCGCCGCAAAACTCGGCGGCTTTGATTGGTTTACTCAATGCGATCCTCGATCTCGAACGGCCGATCGCTTCGGTTGAAATCCTCAACCCGTTCAGCTATCAGGAGTTTTCCGAAAGCAAGCTCGTTGTTCTCGACGTTCGTTGCCAAGATTCGGAGGGACATTGGCTGAATGTGGAAATGCAGGTTTCGGTCTATGCCGGGTTGATCGAGCGATTGGTGTACTACGCCTGCGGCATGTACGTTGATCAACTGTCCAAAGGTGGCAACTATGCGTTGGCTGCCCCGTCAATTTCCATTTGTCTTCTCAACCGGATCCTTTTCAGTGATTCCGAGCAACCGCATCACCGCTTTCAAATGCTCGATCGTGAGAGCGGTCGCGAATTGTCCAACGCGATTGAGGTGCACACCGTAGAATTAACAAAATACCACCTGGATGAACGCTCGATTCCTCATGCGAGTAAACTACAGCAATGGGCGTTTCTGTTGCTCTTTGCCCAGGATTACGATGCGAAAACGCTACGGCGACTGCTCACCGGTATTGAATTCGAGACTGCCATTTCAACGATTGAAGTTATTTCCGCGAAGACAGAGGACAAATTGATGTACGACCAACGGGAGAAGGCTCAACGTGATTACGAATGGGCAATCTCGGGAGCCCGCGAGGAAGGCAGGGAGGAAGGCAGGGAGGAAGGCAGGGAGGAAGGCGAGCAGCTCGGCCTGGCGAAGGGAAAACTCGCGGGGAAGATTCAGATACTGCAAGATCTTCTCGGCGAGGTGCCAGCGAACGATGCATCACTGTCATCGCTAAGCGTTGATGTGCTTACCAGCCAACTCGCAGAACTGCAGCAACGCCTTCGTGATCGCCAAGCTTAACTTGTTGCTGTTTTGAACTGCAGAAAGATGCCTGCTAGATGTCCGTGACTCGGCGTGGGCGTTGGCGAGCGACCGGCCGAGGAGAGGCTTGGGCAGACTGTTGTGGCGGTTGGAGTGGCTGCCCAGGATCAATTCTTCGCTGATGCGTTGGCGTTGCGTTTGGTTGTTCCGGCGCCGCCTGTGGGACACCTGCGGCAGCGTCGAGGTCACCGAGGTACTCTTCACGGACCTTCGGATGCCGTTTCACTTCGTCAGGGGTTCCGTCAATCAACACCTGACCTTGATAAATCACATAGCATCGATCGACCGTGGTTAGAATCTCACGGGCGGCATGGTCCGTGATCAGAACGCTAATGCCGGAGTCTCGCAGCTGCGTGATCACGCCTTGGATCGATTGCACCGTCACAGGGTCGATCCCCGCAAAGGGTTCGTCGAGCATGACAATTTGCGGGTCCGATACAAGGCATCGGGCAATTTCGAGACGCCGCCGCTCCCCGCCGCTGAGTCCCGCGGCGGGGCTCTTGCGGATGTGCGTGATATTGAATTCTTCGAGCAGCTCGTTGGTTCGTTCTTTGCGACGTTTGCGATCGAACCCGAGCAGTTCCAGCAACGCCGAGATGTTCTGTTCGACAGTCAGCTTCTTAAAAACGCTCGGTTCCTGCGGCAGGTAACCCATGTTGCCGTCACGCGCTCGGCGGAACATCGGCCAATCGGTTACATCCTGACCGCCGAGGTAGACGCGTCCACGGTCGGGTTGGACGAGGCCGCAGATCATTCGGAAACTGGTCGACTTGCCCGCCCCGTTGGGACCGAGCAATCCCACAATTTCCGCTTCTCCGACGCTCAGGTTCACCCCGTCGACCACGCGTCGTCGACCGTAGGTTTTCTGCAACCCAACAGCCTCGAGAATCGGCTCACGATCTGAGAATTCTGCTCGATGGTCGCTCGGCAACGTGGCGGTGTCGAAGTCGTCAGACATGATGATCAGGCATCAGAGGATGCGGAAATGAGTCGAGGGAAATCTGCCTGATCTATTCTTCGCAAAATCTCGCTGTTAGCACAATCTCGACTGGCAGATTGCTTTCCAGGTTGGAAAGGCACGTTTCGTGTCCTCGTGAGCAAATACCGCCTCCCTGAGGCCGAAAATCGCCTCATTCAGCAATCACATTTGAGTGTGGTGAAATCAGGCCTCCAAGGACCGCGTCGTGCAGACTGAGTACGACGGGCTGGGTAGCACCACCAAGCTGACCGCGTACAACGGCTCGAGTGCCTCGGCCCAGGAGACCGTGTACCTCTACGAGGACAGTGTCGACGCCTCACGTTTGACCAGTGAGATTTATCCTGATTCGACGGACACCACGTCCAGCGGCTCGGACCAGATCAAGTTCGCCTATCACGTCGACGGCACGCGGCAGACCCGCACCGATCAACGGGGCACCGTGATCACGTACAGCTACGACGACCTGCGCCGCACGCAGGCCAATCAGGTGACCAGCCTGGGTGGCGATACCGACGGTGCGGTCCGCTCGATCACGACCGGCTACGATCCCCTGGGGCGTGTCGCGAAGATCACCTCCCACGGGAACCAAACCGACGACCCGGACAACACGTCGGATGTCGCCAACCAGATCGTCCTCACCTACGACGACCTGGGGAACGTGAGCGAATCAGAGCAATCACACTCGGGTGTCGTCGGCGGCAGCACGCCAAGTGTCCAGTACACCTACGACATGTCCGCCACCAGCGGTCTGCTGAATAACCGGGCCCGTTTAGAGCAGTTAACCTACCCCGACGGCCGGGCTCTGTTCAATGATTACGGTAGCAGTGACGGGATCGACGACCTGCTCTCGCGTTCTTGCCGGCTGCGTGAGACCAACGGCAGCGGCACGATTCTAGTTGAATACTCTCGCACCGGCGGTGGACAGACAGTCGTGACCGACTACCAACAGCCCGACCTGAAGCTCGACCTGTTCCAGGGTACCAGCGGCACGTACGCCGGGCTGGACCGGTTCGGCCGGACGATCGACCACCTGTGGGACTGGCTAGTTGTTGCCATCCAAAAATTGATCGGCGATCTCGAAAGTCGGTCGGATCGTGTTTGACTCCATTCGCACCCGTCGACCTGACGTTGCTACCATGAGTGTTGGCTCCGTTGCTTTCATTCATCGTTTCCTCCAGATGGTTGGCCGGGAAAGCGGCTGTGTCGATTTAATCAAGAGTCAACCTGTTTTCGTTTAACCGGTAGCCGTAGGCGACGCGCAGTAGCAAGTAGGTCGCCTTTGGCTGCCCGTTAAACGCAATACCGTTCAATTTTCGTTTAACCCGTGCCCGAAGGGTAGGTTGTTTTCCGTCAAACGTCGCCTACGGCTACCGGTTAAACGAAAACGCCACAACCCGGTGCTTCATTGAACGGTATTGCCGTTAAACGAATAGATCAACAGCCCGGACTACGAGTGGGCCATCTCTGGAGCCCGCGAGGAAGGACGTGAAGAGGGCGTGAGGAAGGGCTGGAACGTGGCCTCGAACGCGGATTGATTGTTGGTCGGATTCAGACGCTGCAGGAGCTGCTTGGAGATACACCTATGACGACAGCGAGCTGGCGGAATTTCACGCGGATGCACTTACGATTCATCTCGCAGCCTTACAGCAGCGACTTCGCGACCGCCAAGCATGATGATGCGGCATCCATGAAGTCCGCGACTCGTGTACCTCGGAGCGAATCGGGTTTCGCCTTGTTGGGTGCGTGTCGTGGGCTGAACCGATTTAGCGAATCAGCCGCATCCGTTGGAAATTGGGCGTAAACGGCACCGGAGAACGCCAGGGGTGGGGCCAGAAGATTGCGAGGGCTTTTCCGACGAGCAGGTCACGTGGCACGTAGGAGGCGTCTGAGAACAGGTACGCGTCCGGGTCCACGCTGCGGTTGCGTCCGAAACGCTCCTTCGTCCCGGCCCAGCACCGGGCGTCGAGACTCTCGGGGCTGTTGTCGCCCATCGGGAAAAATTGGTCTTCTCCGATTGGGAACGAGACCACTCGCCGAGAGGCCCATCCGGGGAACTGGTCCCAGATGTCGGGTTCGCCCATCACGGCCTGGATCTCTTCGACCCGAACAACCGAACCGGCGAACTCACTGAGGCCCGGCATGTCGTAGTCAAGCATCCGCGAATTGCCGTCTTTGGTCGCGATGTAGTATTTGTCGCGATCGATCTTCAATTGATGCAGCGTGGATGTGCCGCCTTGCACGGCGATACCGACAGGAGATGCATCGAGCGGGTTGCCTTTGCCGTCGTATACCGGACGCGTGTCCTGCGGGTTGGTAAAGTTCGCGGCGTTGAACGTTGTCGGTGTGTTGAACGCGATCACTTCATCGTCGACCCACAAGAGCAGTTCGTTGTCGCAGTTGCTGAACCGAATCTCGTGGCGAGAGCCGGCGGTGACCGAGGTGCTCGCAGTTGGGTTCGGGTTTGAAATCTTGCTGTCCGCTGCGTCGAAGAGTTTCGGCCCGTCTCCTTCGATTGATAACGTGGCCTGTCCGGACGCAAGGTCGAAGGTGCAGCGATATTGGATTCCCGCTTCGACGATTTCCATTGTCAACTTCTTCGCATCGGCGGCCGTTTCGATATCGGCGGTTACCAGCAAGTCGCCCACCCAGTGGACTCCGTCGCCGGCGTAACCCGTTCCACCGTACTGCAGGTGATTGCGGAATTGGCTGAGGTCACCGCCGGATTGATAAGTCGGCTTGAAGACCCCATCGCTACGAGTTTGTCCCATTATGCGTTGCAAACGTGAAACGCCTCGTGGCGATGGTTTCAAGTCGTATACGCGATCCGAATCGACGAACAAGTAAGCATCGTACGCATAGAAGTCCGAAATCAGCCGGCCGCGATAAGGATCAACGTTCGCCAGAGACAAACCCGCCTCGGCTCGCTCCCATTCATCGCGAGTGGGCCATCGGTGGTAATACCTCAACCACTCGGCTTCTTCTCCCGCGTTGACCTTGGCTATCAATCCTGCGTCGGTACGCGTGACCTCCCAAGAGTCATCGGGTGGCGTGGTGAGGCCTGGACGCCATGGCTGTAGGCGAGCCGGGTAGTCTGCCTCAATCAACGCGGCGGCTTGGTGTTTACTGTCGTAAACCAAGTGCTGCATCGCCAGCAGTTTCTCCGGCGGTTTGCGAAGGATGGTGCCGAGCGATTGGCTCCCGCCGCTGACCGTGATGTCTCCTCCGTCGCTTCCGCCATCGCGGTCACTCGGTTCACCGTCGTCCGTTGGCGTGGTGGGCAACGCGTAGACGTCCCCGTGCATAATGCTCAATGTTTCGTTGGGCAGGCCCACCAATCGTTTGATGTAGTTCTGTTTCGGATTGACCGGAACCTTGAAGACGATGACATCCCAACGGTCCGGATCGCTAATCGCGTACGCAAATTTACTCACCAAAATGCGATCGCCGCTGAAGGTCGCGTCGTCGGGATTGTTTTTTAGGTCCAGCGAATTGACGTGTCGACAGTTCGGGCAGATTCCTCCGACAACCACGTTTTCCGTCGATGGTTCGCGGTACTCCAGACTCGCACCGATCGGGAATTGTTGGTTGCATTGGTCGCAGAAGATGTCTTTGTGGGCACCCATCAGAGAGGGCGCCATTGATCCGGTGGGGATCACGAAGGCTTCCGCGATGAAAGCGCGAAACAACAACGCCAGCACAAACGCGACAACGAATGCCTCGGCGGTTTCGCGTCCGCACTGAACCCGAAACACGGCCGCCCGTTGTTGCAGCAGCGACATCTTATCCCAGGCTTCCTGGGGCGAAGGTTCGGAATCGTTGTCGGTCGCGGTCGTGGCGGTTTCGGACATGCTGGTTCAACAGAAAGGACGGGAATGTCACTGACGGTGCGGTAGTGTAGCGTGAAACGGGCGTCCGGCAGTACCTCAGTCGTATCCCGGTGCCGGTTGCTCGCTTCGGAAAGTTTGCCACCTTGAATGGGAATGCCAGGCCGCATCGAAGTGCCAGTCTCTCGGGAAATACCTGTCGAGCACGTGAATCCGTCTCGGATCGAGCATCGTCAGATCGCGGCGACTCACCGAGGACGCATTACGAACTGACGCGGTCTCGGATGCAAACGTCACTGCAAACGCGGTGGGACGGGGAATTGCAGCGAGAACTTTGTTCCCCGGTTCAATTCACTTTGCACGCTGATCCGGCCACCGTGAGCCTCAATGATCTTGCGGGCGGTTGGCAGGCCTAGTCCCGATCCGCCGTCTTTCGTGCTGTAAAACGGCTCGAACATGTGCAAAACCGTGTTGTCGTCCAATCCGCCGCCGGTATCGATCAGGTCCAATCCGACGCCACCACGGTTGCTGTACGTCCGTGCCCATAGTTGGCCGCCTTCGGGCATCGCCTCGAGAGCGTTTTTGACGAGGTTCATGAGTGCCGACTGCAGCGAATCGCTGTGCAAACGGATCGACGGCAAATCTGGATCGAGATACCGCTGCAAGTCGACCTTTTGCGAATCCGCTTGAGCTTGGTAGGCGTTGAGAACCTGACGAACCTGGTCGTTCAAGCTGCCGGGAATCAGGTCGATGTGTCTGAGTCTCGCGTAACGCAGGAAATCCCTCAGCAACGATTCCATCCGTTCGCACTGGGCGCGGACCATGTCCACGCGAGGCAGGCAACGCCGGCTCGCGGGGGTGTCCATTTCGACCAAGTCCTCGCTCAGCAATTCGATATTCATGTGAATAATCGAGAGCGGGTTTTTGATTTCGTGTGCCAGCGACCCGGCCAATTCAGCGAGTTCTTCGTACTGGCCGCGCACCTCCTCCATTGCCGCCTGATGCTGGGCCGCCTCTTTCGCTCGGTCGTCGACGCGAGAATTCGTATCGTTGGAAGGGGGATTCATCAGTGCTGCAGGGCGATTCGCGAGAAAGTTAGCGTGCCAAAATGCGCGTTCGGTTCCGGGATTGTAGCGACTGGCAGATTCCATGCCGATTGGATCAAACTCGGGACCGGTCGGGCAGGAACGGGCACGGAGCGAGATCATCATATGGCTTTCTCGTCGAAAGCTGCCAATGTTGTTGCGAGAGAGACACGGCAGGTCAGCAGATTCCGCGAGCAGCGAACCAATGCCGTTCGCGAATACGACGGCAACTCCTTGTCTGCTGCGGTTCCTTCCTGGGGTGGCGATTTTCGGCATGGGGGAGCCGATCGCGTCGCGGGAACTCATTCGAAATGTCGTTCGTAATCTGCCCGCGTTCGTCGTCTACCCGCGTTGGTCGTCCGCTTTACGGGATCGAGACCTTGCCCCAAAACGGTCGTTTCCGGTCTGCCCGCTGGCGGGTGTCTTCCAACAGGGTTTCGATTTCACCGGCGAATTGGAAGTTGCTGCGACGATTTCGATAGCGGACCGTGATTTGGTCTCCAAAATCGAGCGGCATGTCCGGCGAGAGCCAAACTGTGAACGCGGTACTCGGTGCCTGCGAGATTCGGATTTCATTGTTGGCACCGACACTAGCCGAAACCTTGGCGTGTTTGGGCGATGAGACGGCGTCCCACAAGATTGGATCCATCACCGTATCGGGAAGGGATTGCTCCCATTCCAACCACCAGAAAAAGCGGTCGCCTTCACGCATCGTATTAACCTCGATCGATTCAGGAATCCGAGGCCGTTTGTGCTCGGCGGTTTTCATCCATTCGAAAATGCGTTCGCTCTCTTCGTAAAAGAACTCTTTCCCGCGGCCCCGATACATCACCACCATCGCGTCATGTTGATACGACATGTAGTCGTCGTAGACCGCACCGTTGCGTTTCAGCGGGCGGCCGTCTTTCTCTCCCATCACGATGTAGACCGGGACATAGACTGCGTTGGAGTCATAGTGGTGCAGCGTTTTGCGAGGTTCCGCACTGATCGCGATCATCCCCGACCAGACGTCGGGATGCGACAACGCGATGTCCCAGGCCGCCGCGCCGCCTGCTCCGTGTCCGCCGATGAAAACCCGATCGGAGTCGATCGAGAATCTTCGCATCGCACTACGAAGACTTCTCAGCACGGCATCGTGCTCTCGCATCGTGTACTCATAGGTTTGTTGGCCGCCGCGTGTCCACCGCGGCGCGACAACAATGAACCCGTTTTGCGCGGCCCGACCGAGGCGGATGTGGTCAGCATGAGTAGGGTCTGCATTAGCAGCGTCGGCGGACGTAGGATCCTCATCGTTAGGAGTTCGTTCTTCCCCGTTCGTCGCAGACGCATCGTCGGAGTTAAGGAACTGTTTCGATGGCACACCGGCCCACCAATTGAGCTGCGTTTCGGCCGG
>NZ_ANOH01000438.1 GCF_000346505.1 Aporhodopirellula sallentina SM41 | reverse complement strand
TAGCTTGGCAGCCAGCCATGCCAGTCAGGGTTACCAGCGTCAGCGTCAGATGACGTTGGGCGATCTGTTGCTGGAAAATCGCATCGTGTTCATGCAAGGCGAAATTCACTACGCCAATGCAAACGAAATCGTGATGAAGTTGTTGTATCTGCAAAGTGAAAATCGCCGCAAAGACATCCACTTCTATATCAACTCGCCCGGCGGCAGCGTGACGGCGACCCTCGCGATCTACGACACGATGCAAATGGTTTCGTGCCCGGTTGCCACCTACTGCGTCGGCGAGGCGTGCAGCGGCGCGGCCGTCCTGCTCGTCGGCGGTGCCAAAGGCAAACGGTTCTGCCTGCCGAACAGCCGCGTGATGATGCACCAACCGATGGGCGGCGTCTCCGGACAAGTCAGCGATATCGAAATCCAAGCCTCGGAGATGTTCCGGTACCGAGACAAACTCAACCAAATCATCAGCGAGCACAGCGGCAAATCGGTCGAGCAAATCGCCAAAGACACCGACCGCGACTTCTTCCTGTCGGCACAGGAAGCCAAGGATTACGGGTTGGTCGACGACCTGCTGAAAAAACAAGAGGTTGAAAAGGAAGACGACGACATCTAGGCCGCCCGCCTGATGTGGATCCCCGCCTCTTCTCATTCATTCATTTCATTCAAAAGACAAAGTTAGAAATATGCCAGTCATCCCTTACGTGGTCGAAAGCAACGGCCGCGAAGAACGCACCTACGACATCTACAGCCGGCTGCTGAAAGACCGCATCATCTTTCTCGGTCAACAAGTCGACGACCAAATCAGCAACGCACTCGTCGCGCAGATGTTGTTCCTTCAGTCGGACGATCCCAAAGCCGACATCCACATGTACATCAACTCGCCCGGCGGCAGCATCACGGCCGGCATGGCGATCTACGACACCATGCAATTCGTCAGTTGCGACGTGGCGACCTACTGCATGGGTCAAGCCGCGTCGATGGGTGCGGTTCTGTTGACCGCCGGTGCCAAAGGCAAACGGTACTCGCTGCCGAACGCACGGATCATGATCCACCAACCGCTCGCCGGCATGCAGGGAACCGCTCGTGAGGTCGAAATTCACGTCGGCGAACTGCGTCGGATCAAGAAACGCATGAACGAAATCATGATCGAACACACCGGTCACTCCCTCGAGAAGATCGAAGAGGACACCGACCGTGACCGCTTCATGTCGGCCGAGGAAGCACGCGATTACGGCCTGATCGACAAGGTCGTCAGCAAGATCGGCGAAGCCGAAAGTTAATCGGAATCAAACAAGACTCTCGCCCGAGAGTCCATTCCCCCTTCGTCTAGCGGCCCAGGACGTCGGCTCATCCAGCCGGAAACGCTCGTTCGAATCGGGCAGGGGGTGTTTGGCCGATGATGGCCAGCGAGGCTATGATGGGTCGGACCAATCCATCCCGTCCCCCTTCACGCCCGCTCGCCTCATCACGCCACATGTCAATGAACGACACCAAAATCCGTTTCGTCTACTTCGACCTCGGAAACGTATTGGTTTCATTTGACCGCCGACGCGCGTGCGAGAAATTGGCGGCCCTGTTTGCCGGCGACGCCGCACACGTCGATCGGATCCTCAATGTTGATGGACTGCAGAATCAACTCGAGACCGGACTGATCAGCGAGCCGGAATACACCGCCACCGTCCGTGAAAAAATGCGTGCGGCGGCTGACTCATCGGTCGACACGGAAACGTTCGCAGCGGTCACCGATGAAGAAATCCTGATCGCGATCAGCGACATGTTCACACCGATCGAATCGATGCGGGACGTGCTCCGCGACGTCCGGCAGAAAGGAATGCCGATCGGGATCCTCAGCAACACATGCAACGCGCACTGGAGTTGGGTCAATTCGCAGTCCTACTGCGTCCTCGAAGGCCCCTTCGATGTCTGCGTCGTCAGCCACGAGGAACGCTCGATGAAACCCGACCGGGTGATCTATGACGCCGCCGCCGGTCATGCCCTTCGGATCGCGAACGCGACGCCCGAAACCATCCTGTTCCTCGACGACAAAGAGGAAAACGTCCACGCGGCCCGACAACTGGGCTGGCAGGCCGAAGTCTGCGTCGGCGGTGACGAAGCCAAACAAGTGCTCACCGACTACGGCGTTCTGCCGAACCACGCAACGCAAAATCAAACCAGCTTGGAGGCTGCCCCCCGATCATGACCCCGCCCTCTGTCCAGACTGCAACTCACGTCGACACCTCGACCGCATCGAATTCGCCCCGAACCGTTGCCGTCATCGATATCGGTGCGATCAGCATTCGGATGGCGATCGCCGAGATCCATCCCGACGGCCAAATCCGCACACTCGAAACTCTTTTGCAACCGGTCGACCTCGGCCGCGACGCGTTCGAGTCGCGACGTTTGACGCGCAAGGGAATCGAACGCGCCGCGACGGTCCTCAAACGATTTCGCCGCGTGCTCAATGAATATGGGGTCACCGATACGAAAGACATCCGCGTCGTGGCCACCAGCGCTGTCCGCGAAGCCTCCAACCGAATCGCCTTCATCGACCGCGTCTTCGTAGCCACGGGGCTCGACGTCGAACCGATTGACGAAGCCGAGGTCAACCGGATCACCTACATGGGCATCACACCGATGTTGATGGCCCGGGCCGAAACCGCCGAATCCAAATCCGTTGTGATCGAGGTCGGCAGCGGCAGTACGGAGCTGCTGATGATCCGCGGCGGCAATGTCCTGCACTCGGATTCCTTCCGGCTCGGATCGCTGCGTTTGATCCAGGAACTCGACGCCAGCGGGCTGCGGGGCGCCCAACTGCGGAACCTTCTCGAAACCCACGTCCGTCGTTTTGTGATCCGCATCGCGGAAGAGTTGAAAGCCGACGCGCCGTTGCAATTGGTCGTCATGGGCGGTGACATTCGTTTCGCCGCTCACCGACTGATCGAAGATTGGGACGAGGAATCACTCGCAAAACTACCAACGTCAAAGCTCGAAAAACTCTCGACGCGAATTCTCTCGATGAGCGAAGACGCGATCGTCGAGAAATACGGGGCCACGTTCGTGGAAGCCGAAACGTTGTCGGTTTCCCTGCTCGCGTACACCCTGTTCGCCAAACACTTTGAACTCGAACATCTCTACGTCAGCGGTGCGAACCTCCGCGACGGGCTGCTCGCCGATATCGAACAGGGCGGAAACTGGACGAGCGAGTTTCGCCAACAGATCATCCGTTCGGCCGTGTCCCTCGGTCAAAAGTTCGCCGTCGATCAGGCTCACGCCCGCGCGGTCGCGGAGTTGGCCCGCCGACTCTTTGAACAACTCACCGACGAACACCAACTCGACGCCCGCCACGAAGTCCTGCTTTACGTCGCGGCGTTGCTGCATGAGGTCGGCCTGTACGTCAACCTGCACAGCAACCACAAACACGCCTACTACCTAATCCGCAACAGCGAACTGTTCGGGCTCAGCCAGCATGAGTTGCAACTCGTCGCGTTAGTCGCCCGCTATCACCGACGCGCCTCACCGCAGTCCGGCCACGAGGGCTACAATTCGTTGGACCGGAAAGATCGCGTCGCGGTGACGAAGATGGCCGCCATGTTGCGACTGGCGATCGCCCTGGACGATTCCCGGAGCGGTCGAATCCGCGAGGTGCAGTGCACCCGCGAAGAGAAACAAATGGTGATCTCGGTTCCGGGAGTCGACGATGTTTCGCTCGAACAACTCGCCCTTCGCGTTAATAGTTCTCTGTTCCGAGACATCTTTGGTGTCCCCGTTTTGCTGCGAGCCGGAGAGTAAGTTTTGACATCACTCGACATGAAACCTCATTTCTCAACGCCGGCTCGTCGCACCATGCGATTGACTTCGCTTTCGCTCTCGCTGGCAATCGCCACGCTCGCTTCGCCGTCGTCGTCGGCACAGAGCCCCGAAGCAAATGCTTCGCATTCCCATCCATCCCCGCTCACCCTACCGGCGAACGTGTCAGAACCTTCTCGCATTATTTTGGCACAATCGTCCGGCAGTGGCGAAAGCGGCACGAACAGCAGCTCGGATCCTTACGCCCTCGCCCGCAGACGTTTGGTCGACACTCGAATCCGGACCGCGGGGGTGAAGAACGAACGAGTGCTGTGGTCGATCGCTGAAACACCACGCCACGAATTCGTTCCCGCGAGCGTTCGCGACAAGGCGTACTTCGACATGGCACTGCCGATCGGCGCGGCCCAAACGATCAGCAGCCCGTTCATCGTCGCCTCGATGACCGAAACCCTCGACCCACAACCGACCGACCGCGTTCTGGAAATCGGGACAGGCAGTGGTTACCAGGCCGCCGTCTTGAGCCCCTTGGTCGCGGACGTTTACTCGATCGAAATTGTCGAGTCACTCGGATTGACCGCCCGCGCGGCGCTCGACCGGCTCGGCTACGAAAATGTCCACACGAGAATTGGCGACGGATTTCTAGGTTGGCCCGAAGAAGCCCCGTTCGACAAAATTATCGTCACCTGCAGCCCCGAGTCGGTACCGGTTCCCCTCGTGGAACAACTCCGCGAAGGCGGGTCGATGATCATTCCGGTCGGCGAGCGATACCAACAAACGCTCTACCGGATGGTCAAACGTGACGGCGAACTGATCCGCCAACCTTTGCGTCCGACGCTGTTCGTCCCCATGACGGGAACCGCCGAGTCCGGCCGAAAAACGCTGCCTGACCCCGCAAACCCGGTCATCGTCAACGGCGACTTTGAAGAGGAAAGCGAATCCTCCGAACTCACCGAAAGTGCCCCCACCGAGAGCGAACTGCCGATCGGCAACGATCCCGTCGGAGTTGATGCGATCCGCGACGCCCTCGAACCGCTCGGAACGCCCACACCGAACCCATCCGAGTTTATCGAGGGTTGGTATTACGGCCGCCAGGTCGCGAGGTTTGTCGAAGAAGGCAACGCGATGGCACGGTTCGAAAACGTGACCCCCGGCCTCGGATCACACCTGCTGCAGGGGATTGCAATCGACGGCAGCAAAGTCTCCACGATCCGGTTGTCGGCCCGAGTTCGAACCCACAATGTCGCCAAAGGCCCCGATGCGGATGCATTACCGATGCTCGCGATCAGTTACTACGACGGGAACCGGCGTGACCTCGGTATGATCACACTCGGCCCTTATCGTGGGACCCGCGACTGGAAGAAAGACAGCCGAATTCTGCGTGTTCCGCCGGCTGCGAAGGAAGCGATCATCCGAATCGGGCTGTTCGGGGCGACCGGCCGGGTGGACTTTGATGATGTCAAAATTGAGAAAATGGGTCGTTAAATTTTACCCAGACTGCTTGATCGCCCCCCTTCCTCGCTATCCTATCAACTGGCGAACTAGGCGTTCGAGGCCCGCACCGCTTGCCGTATCGCGTCCATTTGCACGGACCGCTATGCCTGACCCAGCCAGCTCTTTACGAGCCGGTCGCGCAAGCTCTTTTCTCACCTCGATCGCCAGCGGCATCCACTTTTTTAAACCAGACAGCATAGGATGGAGGAACGTACATGAGGTGTTTTCACCTGTTGGTATGCCTCTCGTTGGCACTGACTCTCAGTGCACCAGCGCAGGCAGGTGGCTCTTACGGGAGCTACGGTAGTTATGGCAGCGGAGGCAGCTCCGGCGGTATGGTCCACGGCAGTAGCGGTGGCGGATTACTGTCCGGATTGCGTGCACGCATTGCCGCTCGTCATGCCGGTTCGTCCGGAGGCAGCTATGGTGCATCTACGGGTGGATCGTCAGGAGGTTCTTCAGGTGGATCGTCGGGAGGTTCGTCCGGCGGCGCATCCTCCGGTGGAACTTACACCGCAGCCTACGCGTCCTCGGGCGGTTCGTCCGGCGGATCATCCGGTGGCGGTCTCTTCAGCCGACTGCGTGCGCACATGCAAGCCAAACGGGCTGCTCGCGCTGCACGTCACTCCAGCGGCGGATCGTCCGGTGGCTACACCGCGTCGTACTCCAGCGGTGGCGCTAGCACCGGCGGCAGCAGCGGTGGGTACTACTCGAGCAGCGTCGCAGCTCCCGTCGTTTCGCACGGCAGCAGCGGCGGATCGCACGGCAACTACGTCGCACCGGTCTCGTACGCACCATCGGTTTCCTACTCCGCACCTGCGGTTCAGTCGAGCTACCCGGTCGAATCGTATCCGACCGAAAGCGTGATCGACTCGGGCAGCTACCCTGTTGAAGGAAGCGTTATCCACGGCGAATCGGCACCCATGAGCGGCTCGGTCATCGACGGAACCATCATCGACAGCGGCGCGAGCTACGAATCTCGTAAACCTGTCTTGGATGACGATGCCGCCCTGTTGACCGTCGCGGTTCCATTGGAATCGGCTCGCGTTACCGTCAATGGTCACGAAACGACCAGCGACGGAATGGTTCGCCAATTCATGTCGCGTGGCCTCAAAGAAGGTTACCTCTACACCTACGAAGTCGTCGTGACCTACGACGTCAACGGACGTGAGCAGCGTGACAGCAAGACCATCAAACTGCGTCCTGGTGACATGGAGCGAATGGTCTTCCAACAAGACGCCGATGCGATCTCTGACGAAGTTCAGCCGGCTGAAGAATCCGAAGAGACACAAGCCGACGCAGAAAACAACGAAGCCGACACGACCGAAACCGTCGTCCAGCTTCACGTGCCTGCCAACGCTGTCGTGACCCTCGCCGGAAACGAAACCAACGGCTTCGGTCGGGTTCGCACCTTCCGCACCACCCAACTCGCCGCTGGCGACCGTTGGGAAAACTACACCGTTGTCGTCAGCGCGACTGTCAACGGACGTAGCATCCGCAACGAACGCACCATCAACGTCGACGCCGGCGACACGGTCGAACTTGAGTTCGATTTCGACGCCACCACGTTGGCAATGCGTTAATCGTTCGCCACCTGCCGTCCATCGGCAAAGGTGAGATCAAAACAAAAGGCCATGTTCAAGTTCGCTTGAGCATGGCCTTTTTTCGTTCACGCATTGCGGTTCAATGCACACCGATTCGCTCTCGCCCGCCGGCTTTCGAGAGGACGTCAAAATCACCAGAAAGCTGTCAAAAATGACGCAGCCAATCTCGCCAGACTTCGGTGGGCAGGATCCTGGCCCGGCCTGAATGCGGACGAATCCCAGCAACAGGGATCGGACACGCCAAACATCCAAACCCGCTAGTATTCCACTGCAGCGTGACTTTCGGGTGGAATCGTAGTGGATGACGCAAGGTATCACCTTGCGTGACTAGCGCATCAAGGACTCGTCGCCTCGTCCAATACCCGAAAATCAAGTTGACATGAAGTACTAGGCCGCGAAAACCTTTCACCCGAGTGTCTCTTTTGCGAACCGCAATCCCATTGATTTGTTATCGTCAATGAGATGCCAACTCTTTTCCAGCTCACCGGGAACCCTTTCGATGAACGCAGACGAAACGCTGATCGCAAGAATCGAATCGAGAGACGTCGAAGCGTTAGCGGAATACATCGCGATCCACCGCGACAAACTCGCCGGCTTTGTGCGTTCGATCACGGGCGAACATTTGCTCGCCGTGACGGAGCTGGATGATCTGATCCAGGAGATTTCCGCGACCGCCATCGCAGGATTATCGTCGGCACCATTGGAACAATATGCCCCGATGCAGTGGCTGCAACAGATCGCTCGCCGGCGAGTCGTGGACGCCCACCGGTTTCATTTCGACGCAAAAATCCGCGATTTCAGCAAACAAAAATCATTGCACGCTCCGGCAACCTCCGCGGGCGGTAGTGGCGACGAGGGCGACGGTGGGCTCGAACGGTTACTCGCCGCCAGCATGACATCGCCGAGTGCCGCGGTCAGTCGCGATGTGCGCATGCATCGGATGAGCGAGGCGATCGGCACCCTCAACGAAGATCAACAACGCGCCATTCGCCTTCGCTATGTCGAAGGACTTCCCACCAAAGCGATCGCGGAGGAACTCGGCAAGACCGACGTCGCCGTTCGTGTTCTTCTTTCGCGAAGTATGCGCGAACTCGAGAAACAGCTCGAAGACGTGCGTCCCACCCGATGAGCCCGGTTGAGTTGATCTATGGAATGTTCCACGATGTAAAGGTGACGCTTCTTTTCCCACCTTTCAAGACGCACCCACCATCATCATGTCCACAGTTTCCACCGATGTCGCTCGCATCCTAATCAACGGCACCTGGCAAAACGCGACCCCACAGTCGACCTTCCACGCGACCGACCCGAACCACAACTCGCAGTTGCCGCAATCGTTTCCGGTGAGCACGTGGGAGGACTGCGAAGCGGCACTCGACGCAGCGTCCAAAGCCGCCACTGAACTGCGCCGATTCCCGGCATCCAAGATCGCCGACTTCTTGGAACTCTACGCCGACAAGATCGAAGCCGCCAAGGACACACTCGTCGAAGCCGCCTTCGCCGAAACCGGGCTGGCTCGTTCGCCACGACTCGCCGACGTTGAATTGCCACGAACCGCCAATCAACTGCGTGCCGCCGCCAAGACATGCCGCAGTGGAAACTGGGCGTTGCCGACGATCGACACTCAAACGGGCATTCGTTCCTGCTATCGACCGTTGGGCCCGGTCTGCGTGTTCGGCCCCAACAACTTTCCGTTCGCGTTTGGAAGTGTCTCCGGCGGTGACTTCGCCGCCGCGATCGCCGCGGGTAACCCGGTGATCGGAAAAGCCAACAGCTCCCATCCCGAAACCACACGTCTGTTCGCCGAACTCGCCCAGGAAGCAGTCAACGAAACCGGACTGCCACCGGCCACCGTGCAGTTGATCTATCGCACGAGCCACGCCGACGGCGAACGCCTCGTCTCCGACCCACGTGTCGGCGCGACCGGATACACCGGCAGCCGCTCGGCCGGACTGACCTTGAAAGCAGCCGCCGACCGCGCCGGCAAACCGATCTACCTCGAACTCTCGAGCGTTAACCCCGTGGTCATCACACCGGGAGCATTGAACGAACGCGGAGAAGCAATCGTTGACGATTTCATCACCAGCGTTTTGATGGGAACCGGCCAGTTCTGCACCAACCCTGGCATGGTCATGCTCGTCGAAGGCGACCAAACCGAATCGTTCATCGGTGCGGTGAAGGAACGATTCGCATCGACCCAGTCGGGCACGTTGCTGTCGCCCGCCGTCGCCAAATCGCTCGGCAAGAGCGTCACGACGCTGACGTCACTCGGCGCCGAACTGCTGACCGGAGGAGGCGAACCGGAACCAGACCGTTGTGCTTATGCGAACACACTGATGCGGATCGATGGCAAGAAATTCTTGTCTGACCCCGAGGGCTTCCAAACCGAAGCGTTCGGTAACGCGTCCGTGATTGTCGTCGCCAAAGACGTCGCGGAACTGTGCGACGTGATCGATCATCTCGAGGGCAACCTGACCGGTTGCATCTACTCGGCCAACGACGATAGCGAAGAGGGCGATGTCGACCAAATCACCTTTGCTCTCGAACCCAAAGTCGGCCGCATCCTCAACGACAAGATGCCGACCGGTGTCGCCGTCAGCCCCGCGATGAACCACGGCGGCCCCTACCCCGCGACCGGACACCCGGGCTTCACCGCCGTTGGCGTCCCCGCATCGCTGCTGCGTTTTGGCAAACTGACCAGTTTCGACAACATCCGGTCGAACCGCCTGCCTGCACTCCTCCAAGACGCCGCCCCGACCGACGAAACCATGCGTCTGATCGACGGCCAATGGCGAGCCGGCACGGTCTAACACGCGCGAAACCGGGCCCAATAACCACGGCGAATCGACTCCCACATCGAAGCGCCGCCTGGTTGGAAGCCCCGAAGCCCCTGTTGGAAGCCCCAACGCAAACGTAACCGGAGTCACCAGACTTCGGAGATTCCCCTCTGCGACCGGCTCCCCCGACGTCGCCCCTCCCCGAAGCCTTCCTCATCCGTCGGCCTCAGAATTTTCGCCCGACGTTCAAAAACACGGAACGTTCGGCGCACGGTATGCTAACGCTACGCCAACCACACGGCGTCGCGTCGTTTTGCATGCATTCCGAACGATGCTCTGCCGGTTCCAGTCGAGAGTCCGTTTTGAGTACAAGGTTTCATGTCAAACGAAAATTGCAAACCAACCACCACCGACGGTGGCATCCCGGTTGCCAGCGACGAGCATTCCCTGACCGTCGGCCCTGATGGCCCGATTGTCTTGCACGATCATTATTTGATCGAGCAGATGGCGAACTTCAATCGCGAACGCATTCCTGAACGCCAACCCCACGCCAAGGGATCAGGGGCGTTCGGCTTCTTCCAAGTCACCGAAGACGTCAGCGAATACACCAAAGCCGCCGTGTTCCAACCCGGCGTGAAGACCGACACGCTGATGCGGTTCTCCACGGTTGCCGGCGAACGTGGGAGCCCGGACACATGGCGCGACCCACGTGGGTTTTCGATCAAGTTCTACACCTCCGAGGGGAACTACGACATGGTCGGAAACAACACGCCGGTGTTCTTCATCCGCGACCCAATGAAGTTCCAACATTTCATCCGGTCGCAAAAACGCCGCGCCGACAACGGACTGCGTGATCATGACATGCAGTGGGACTTCTGGACGCTCTCGCCTGAATCCGCACACCAAGTCGCGTGGTTGATGGGCGACCGCGGCATTCCCAAGAATTGGCGGCACATGAACGGCTACTCCAGCCACACGTACATGTGGGTCAACGCCAAGGGAGAACGGTACTGGGTCAAATATCATTTCAAAACCGATCAAGGACAACGATTTCCTCACTCAAGAGGAAGCCGAACGTA
>NZ_ANOH01000437.1 GCF_000346505.1 Aporhodopirellula sallentina SM41 | reverse complement strand
GACGACAACGCGACTGAAAAGACGGTTTGGGTCATCACCAATCACCACGTCGTCAACGCGGCCAAACGTGTTGTCATCCAACTTCCCGACGAATCCGAATTGATCGCCGATGACGTGTACAGCGACCCGGACAGTGATATTGCCGTGTTGCGCATTCGGTCGGATCGCCAATTCGACATCGCAACGCTCGGTGATTCCGACGAACTCGAAATCGGCGACTGGGTGCTCGCCATCGGAAGCCCCTTCAAACTCGAAGCGACCGTGTGTGCGGGAATCATCAGCGCGAAGAACCGAGGCTTGGAAAAGATCCGTCGCGGTCGACTCTTCCAAACCGATGCGGCGATCAACCCGGGCAACTCCGGCGGTCCCCTGGTCGACCTCGACGGAAACGTGATCGCGATCAGCACCGCGATCGCCACTCGCAACGGCGGGTACCAGGGAATCGGGTTTGCCATCCCGGTCAACCAAGCCCGCTGGATAGCCCGCGAGTTGGCGCAGTACGAACGCGTGCGACGCGCCGCAATGGGAGTCCGCCTTGCTGAACTAAATCCGAAACTCGCGAACAAACTCAATCTCCCTTCCTACCTCGGTGTGTTGGTCTACCAAGTCATCAAGGACTCCGCGGCCGATGTCGCCGGTCTCGAAAGTCTCGATGTGATCCTCGAGTTCGCCGGTCAACGGGTTCGGAAAATGAGCGCACTGCAACAAGCCGTCGAACAACAGCCCGTCGGTTCAACACAAGACATCAAGATCCTTCGCCGTGGCAAAGAGATCACCAAACATATTGTGCTTGCCCCCTTGGAAGACCCGACCGCGGTTCCCAACCAAGACGACGCCGATGAAGACGATACATCGGCCGAAACACAACAACCGTAAACCGGCGGTTCACGGACCGCCGCGACCGGAACAGCGACCGACGAAGAACATGCAATAGCAGACCGGCGTTTGAGCAACCCACCACCTGCATGCGTTAGAATAACGGCAACGTTATCCCGACGCGTCTTCTCAAAGGTGGTGAACGAAGATGTCCAACGAAACTGACGAGCCCGGCAGCGAGCCTGACAATGAGGCCAAGGTTGACAAGTTCAACTCGGGCGAGTCCGACACTAACGAGGGCAGTACTATTAAGGCCAGTGCTAACGAGGCCAGTACTGACGAGCCCAGCGGCGACTCGGCAATCGAGACCACCTCCTCGCAGCACGAAGCGGCATCGGATGAGTTGAACTCACCGGGACAACCTGCCTTCACCGAATCGGCCTTCGCAATGCTGGTCGAGATCGCCGCCCTTGCCGTCTGGACCTTGGCAGCAGACCTGTTTGTTTTTCGCGCCCGCGGTTATTTCGCGATAGCCGCGTTCTTTCTCGTCGGGTTGGGCACTCTCATCATCTTGCATCTGGTTCGATCGAAATGGTCAAACCGTGATAAGGCCCCGTTTTCCCTCGCCACCACCGGCTTCGCCACATGGGCGTCCGGGGCGTTTCTTTTGATCGTGATCGTTCGATTGTTTTGGTCCGGTTCGGTTGTGACCTCGGTGGCAGCGAGCTTTGTGTTTTGTTCGCTGGTGCTATCGCTGTCGGGTTGGCTGCCGACATTGTCTCGCACCCTCACCCTTCTCGCGTTGTCACCCTATTTCGGCATGGACCGTATCCCTCGGCTCCAAAAACTACGCCGTGGCGGGACGCTCGACCGTCATCCCGGACAGTGGCTTTCATTCGCGATTCCTCTTGTCGCGGTCGTTGTCTTTGGCGGGATCTTCGTGATGGCCAACCCAGACCTCGTTCAACAATTTGGGGATTGGATTGGCAGTTTCTCCGGGCGACTGTTTGACTTTCTCGCACAGGTTTCCTTTTGGGAGTTCCCGTTTTGTGTGCTTGCCTTCTTTGTGGGTGCCGGGTTGCTGCGTCCGCTCGCGAGAAACACGTCACGGTGGATCACGCTGCTGTTTAGCGTCGGCGAATCGCATCCAACAACCGATTCACCTGAGTCCACTGAAACGCAATCGCAATGGTATCCACCATTTCGCAACATGTTACTTGCGTTGATCGCTCTTTTCGCCGCCTACCTTGTCTTTGAGTTCAAAACGTTGTGGGGACGCGAATTCCCCGACGGTTTCTACTACGCCGGATACGCTCACGAAGGTGCCGCTTGGCTGACCGTGGCGTTGGCCCTGGCAACGTTCACGTTGTCTTTGATCTTTCACCATGACATGTTTCGAGACCCGCGCGTTGTTTCCCTGCGTAAGCTCGCATGGGTTTGGTCAGCGATGAATCTGATACTGGCACTCGCTGTTTACAATCGACTGTGCATCTATGTCGGATACAACGGCATGACTCGTCTGCGGACGATCGGATTTTTCGGGATCACGTTGGTTTCGATCGGCTTCGTGCTCGTGATTATCAAAATACTTCGACGGCACAGTTTCCCGTGGCTGATTCAATCTCAGTTAACCGCCTTTGCAATCGCTGTCGTGCTCTACAGTGTCTTCCCGGTAGATTACATCGTACATCGCTACAACACGAACCGAGTCGCAGCGGGATACCTGAAACCATCGGTGATGGTTGCGGTCAAACCGATTGACGACGAAGGGGTGTTTCCGTTGATTGATTTGATTGATCACCCGGACGCGATCATTCGTGAAGGCGTGCGGGCGATGCTTGCGTCTCGGCAACTCGATATCGAATCGTATTCCCGAGACACCCCCTGGAGCTGGGATCGATATCAGTACTGCAAAACATTGCTCTACCGGCGTCTGATGGAACACCAACCCAAATGGTCGGCGTATATCGATGACGCAGACCGACGCCAAATCGCAATGGAAGATTTCCAGTCCTATGCGATGCAGTGGTACTGATCGAACGTACAACCTCCCCCGCGACATTCTGACACGGTTGTTTCCGAGCTCCGCATCGTCACCTCGATTGCTATAGACTACAGGCCGTTACCAACGCAGCATTTGCAAACGCGTTTCAAAAGGTCGTATCTCATGCATTCGTGTTCTTCCGACGTAGCGGTTTCAGACAAACCGCGTGGCAAAATCTCCCGGCGCCGCCTACTGGGCCGAACTCTTTCGGCGGCCGTCGCAACGAGTTCTCTCGCGGTTCCTCGTTTCGTATCCGCATCGACACTCGGACTCGGCGGAGCCGTTGCCCCGAGCGACCGGATCACTGTCGGTGGAATTGGAATCGGCCGACGCGGCACTTATGATCTCGGTTGCTTCCTCAAACAATCCGATGTGCAGTTCATCGCCGTTGCCGATATCAAAGAAACGCAGCGAACCGGTATCAAGGCGAGAGTGGATGCTCATCACGGCAACGCCGACTGCGACACCTACCGCGACTTCCGCGAGCTTCTCGCGCGTGAGGACATCGACTCGGTCTTGATTGCCACGGGTCCGAATTGGCATGCGACCGCGGCATGCTACGCGGCCCGCGCGGGCAAAGACATCTACTGTGAAAAACCCTGCACCAAAAACATCGAGCAGAGTTTGCAGTTGGCCGACACGATGCGCCGCACCGGTGTTGTCTTTCAGGCCGGCACGCAGCGTCGCAACCTGCCCCATTTCGAGTTCGCATGCATGCTGGCGCGGACGGGACGGCTCGGAAAGCTGCACACCGTACACGCTCGGCCGGCGGGCATGAAAACCAAAATGAGCGGATGGCTGCCCGAGCAGGACCTACCGCCGATCGAGCAGGTCGATTGGAACATGTACCTCGGCCCCGCCGCCTATCGGCCATACAACAAAGCGTGGCTCGACGGTTTCAATTTTGAAAAAGGCGGCGGCCTGACCGGCGGTGGTGTGCTCGAATGGGGGTCCCACTGCGTCGACCTTTGCCAGTGGGCGGCCAGCGCTGATTCGACCGCGGCAACAACGTACCACGCCCCTCAAGACGGCCGCATCGTCGCAGAGTACCCATCGGGCGTCGAACTGGTTATCCGAGACGACGGATGGCTGCCGCTCGGTTCATGCCCCGTTCGTTTCGAAGGCGACACGGGATGGATCGAAACCGGCGACAGTGGCAAGTTCGTACTCAGTTCCCCCGAACTGCTCGCCGGCCGTGTCGTGGAGGAAATCGGCGGTTACCCCGCGACGTTCCACGTTCGTGACTTCCTCGACTGCGTCAAAACCCGCAGCCAACCGCGTGCTAATGCGGAGGCAGCCTGCTACGCCCACATCACCTGTCATGCGGCGAACGTCGCCGCTTACCTCGGGCGTGACGTTCAACTCGATACGACGACGTACGATTTCATCGATGACGAAGAAGCAAACCGGTTGCGTGGTGAAGCTTCTCGAGAACCTTGGCAACTGTAGAACCCCCGCACACTAGCAAAGCTCACTCTCATGTTTGCTCGAACCATCATTTTATGCCTGTCCCTCTTTTCCGCACCCTGCGTCTTCACCACATCCCATGGCGATGAGGTGCCGTCCGAAACCGAGATGATCGCGGCTCTGACCTCGGACGCCACACCCACAGCGGAGAAAGCGATCACATGCAAACGGCTCGCTGTCTTTGGATCCTCGCAGTGCGTTGAAACCGTAGCCGCGTTGCTGCCCGACCCGGAGCTGAATTCATGGGCCCGGATCACTTTGGAAGCCATTGATGACCCCGTCGCCGACGCCGCGTTGCTCGACGCACTTTCCGCTACCGAAGACCTCGCACGGGTTGGCGTGATTCAGTCACTCGGTGTCAAACGCGTTAAGGAAGCAGTCGGTCCGCTGACCAAGCAACTCGCAAGCGAAGATGTACTTATCGCCCAGGCCGCTGCCCTCTCGCTCGGCAAGATCGCTAGCGACAACACCTCCGGTGACAACACTACCAATGACAATGCGATCTCCGCTCTCGAGGCTTCGCTGAGCGACTCACGCATGAGTGTTCGATCGGCCGCGGCGGAAGGGTTGATTCGCGCTGCCGAACATGCGATGGAAGTGGCAGATTCTCCCTCGGAAGCAGCTCAGCGGCTTTATGATCTCGTTCGTCAAAGCGACCTTCCGCCCCCACGAATCGTGGAAGCCACTCGCGGTGCGATTCTTTCGCGCGGGGTAGACGGTATCGATCTGCTGATGGAAAGCCTGCAATCCGAAAACAAACGAATCCGCTACATCGCGCTGACCGCGGCCCGGGAATTGGACGGCGACGGGGTGACCGATGCATTGCTCGCGGCGCGCCCGCGGGTCCCCAAATCACAAGCCGCGTTGTTTGTGATCGCACTCGGCGATCGGAACGACGCTGCCATGCTCGACGCGATGCTCGAAACCATTCGGACGCCGGCTCAATCCGACAACGACATCGATATTCAGACTGCGGCCATCGGTGTCGTTTCAAAAATTGGGAACGCAGCCAGTTTGGACACGCTGCTCATAGCCGCCGTTAGCGAGAACGCCGTCATCGCATCGGCGGGCCAAGCGGCGTTGGCTACTTTTGGCGACGAAGCCGTGGATTCAGAAATTCGATCACGAGCACGCCACGCGAGCGGGAAGGAATTGGCCGCATTGATCGAAGCGATCGGTGCCCGCCGGATCTCGGCGATTGATGTTTTGGTGGACGCCGTCGACGACTCCTCACCTTTGGTTCAAACGACCGCGATTTCGGCTCTCGCAAATGTTGCCACCCTCGACGAGATTCCGCTTCTCATCGAGTTGGCGTTTAAGAACAAATCCGCGACCTCTCCGGCAATCAAGGAAAATGCCAAGCAATCGCTCCGCGCCGCCGCAGTCCGCATGAGTGATTCGCCTCAATGCGTCAAACAACTCGAAGACGCGATGCAGCGGGTTGCCCCCGAGTCGCAACTCGCGATCATCGAAACGTTTGCCGCGATGGGCGGCCCCGGCGCACTCTCGGCCATCGAAAAAGCGGCGATGGGCGACAACCTCAAACTACAGGACGCGGCCACCCGTTTACTCGGCAATTGGATGACGGTGGACGCCGCTGATGTGCTGATGAAAATCGCACAACAGCCCAACCACCCGTATCGCATCCGGGCCGTCCGTGGCTATCTGCGGATCATTCGTCAATTCCGAATGCGCACCAAAGATCGCAACGCAATGGTTGCCGCGGCACTCCCCATCGCCGACCGTGATGAAGAGAAACGTTTGATTCTCGATGCGGCGAATCGCTACCCCAACGTCGCGATGCTGAGGATCGCGGTGGGACTGAGCGAATCAGAATCGCTGAAGAGCGAAGCTCAGGCAACTGCGTTGAAGATTGCCCAAGAACTGGACCGCACACCGGCGGTAGAACAACTGCTCGCGAAGATGGATTTGCGTGAGGTCGATATCGAGATCATTCGGGCAACCTACGGGTCATCGAGTGAAAACGTGGACGTCACTGCGAGGCTGCAAAAGTTGTCGGGCAAACTTCCGATCATCTTACTCGACAATCCGAACTACAATTCGACTTTCGGTGGCGACCCGGCTCCTGGGTCGAAGAAACAACTGCGCATCGAATATCGTATTGACGGTAAACCGGGCAACGTGACTTTCAATGAGAACGCCGCCATCGTCTTTCCCCTCCCTCAGTAGAGTTTCATGCGTTTCCTCTGTTTGTTTTGCCTGAGCGTTGCACTCGGTTTCAACGCGATCTCAACACCCCACTCGTTCGCGGAAACAACCGCAACGACGCAGTCATGGCCAGGATCGAAAACGAGTTGGAAAGGATTTGACCGATTTGACTTTGAAATTGACGGCCGGTCCGCATTTGTTGTCTGTCCCCGAGTCGCTGCACCAGGAAACCCATGGGTGTGGCGAGCACGCTTCCCGAGCTTTCATGCCGAGGCGGATCGCATTCTGTTGGACCGTGGCTTCCACGTGGCACACATCGACACGCGGGACATGTTCGGCAGCGATCGCGCGATGCAACATTGGAACGCGTTCTATCACTTCCTAACCGATCGCGATCTTCACCCCAAAGCGTCACTCGAAGGAGTCAGTCGGGGAGGATTGTTCGTCTACCATTTCGCCTCGCGATGGCCGGAACGTGTCGCCTGCATCTACTGTGACACGCCGGTCTGTGACATCCGCAGTTGGCCCGGTGGCAAGGGAACCGGGCGTGGCGATTCGCGTTCCTGGCAACGATGCCTCGATGAACATGGTCTAACCGAAGAGACGGTGTCGCTGTTCGACGGCAACCCGATCGACAATCTTGCCCCGATCGCATCGGCCAAAATTCCGATCCTGCACATTGTTTCTCTCAACGACGAAATCGTGCCGCCTAGCGAGAACACGTTTATCCTCGCCAAAAGGTATCGCGAACTCGGCGGAAAGATGGACATGATGGAAGTCGCCAACGGCACCGAAAAGTCAGGTGGCCATCACTTCCCGCACCCCGATCCGCTTCGCGTCGCGGATTTCATGGAACGCAACAACGCGTGCCTGCCGTCGAACAACGACTACTTCGTCTTGCGAGGCACCCTCGGTAATTGCCGCGCGGTCTTCGAAAACGAAAAACGCGGCCGTGTTGCTTTCTTGGGCGGATCGATCACCAGCATGAATGGATGGCGAGATCTCGTTTGCGAATACCTTCGCCATCGTTTCCCTCAAACCGAGTTTGACTTCGTTGACGCTGCGATTCCTTCAACGGGATCCACGCCCGGTGCGTATCGACTTGAAAACGACGTGCTAAGCCATGGCAAAGTTGATTTGCTGTTCGAAGAAGCCGCCGTGAACGATCTGCACAACATGCGAACGCCGGTCGAAATGACGCGTGGCATGGAAGGCATTGTCCGACACGCAAGAAGGGCGAATCCGCAAATGGACATCGTCATGCTGCACTTCGTCGAACCGCGGCACATGATCAACTACCGAAACAACGTCGTCCCGGAAACGATTCAACAACACGAGGAGGTCGCGGAACACTACGCCGTCCCCTCGATTCATCTCGCCGAAGAAGTCACCGATCGTATCGACGCGGGACAATTCGACTGGGAGAACGACTTCGTCAACCTGCATCCGTCCACGTACGGACACTCGATCTACGCGTCCACGATCCGCCGCATGCTCGGCACCGCGTGGGAATCTCCATCGGCGCTAGGCGATTCCCTTCTCAAACACGAGCTATCACCACCGATCGACGCGTTCAGTTATGACCGCGGCAAATACATGCCGCTCGATTCGGTGTCCGATCCATCTGGGTTTGAAATCATCGATGAATGCGACCCGCGCGACAACGAAGTCGGAGGGGCGGTACGAGAGGGATTCGTGGACGTACCGATGCTCGTCGCGACAAAACCCGAGTCGACTTTTTCGATGAAGTTCGACGGACGCGCCGTCGGTCTTTTTGTCACGGCAGGTCCGGACGCGGGTATGATCTCCTTCCGGATTGATGACGGCCCTGAGCAAACCCGTGACTTGTTTACAAAGTGGAGTCGCGGCCTGCACATCCCATGGGCACACGTTCTCGCGAGCGACCTCGAACCGGGTCCACACCGGATCACCGTTCGGGTCATGCAAGAGAACAACGAATCGAGTCGCGGCCACGCATGTCGGATCGTGCACCTGCTCGTCAACGGTTCCTAACGTGCTACAACGATAGGATGAACCTTCTCGAACTTTCCCACCGCGCGATGGCGTGTGATTTCGTCGTCATGGTCCGTGACGACGGTCGACGCATTGGTCGTCGGTCGGCCGCCGATATTGCGCTCGATGCTCTTGAGTCGATTGATGCGGTCGAGCAACGCTTAACCGTTTACGACTCCCAAAGTGAAACATCAGCGGTCAACCGATCCGCAGGGCAGGGGCCGGTCACGGTCTCGAAGGAGACATTCGATGTGCTGAAACATGCCGTTGAGATGAGTCGTTGTCTCGGCGGTGCGTTCGATGTGACCGCCGGGCCGCTCATCGACGCTTGGGGGTTCACGACCCGGCAAGGCCGAAAACCGACAGCGCAGGAAATCGAGGACGCCCGGAGCAGGGTGGGCAGTTCGCGGCTGATGCTCGACGCGAGCAATCTGACCGCAGAGCTGACTGAGCCTTCGATGCAAATCAATTTGGGGGGAATCGGAAAAGGCGATGCGATTGACCGCGTGGCAGATCGATTGATGTCCGAGGGGGTCAACGACTTTCTGATCCACGCGGGACAAAGCAGCGTTCTCGCTAGAGGAAACCAGTTTGGCCCGTCCAATTCCGACGCGGATTGTTCGGTGGCATCGTCCGGCGAGGAGTGCGACGAAGTGCCACCTCGTGGCTGGAAAGTCGGAATCGCTCATCCGACCAAACCCAACCGACGGCTCGCCGGGATTTGGCTCTGTGACGCGGCACTCGCGACGAGCGGCAGCGGCAAGCAGTTCTTTCATCACCGAGGAAAACGTTATGGGCACGTCATCGATCCGCGAACCGGTCAACCCGCCGGCGATCTGCTGTCGCTCAGCGTGCTGACTCGGCGAGCGATCGACGCCGACGCCTTGGCGACCGGGTTGTTTGTGATGGGCCGCGAAGGTGCGAAACGCTTCGCCGAAAACGACGCGGAAGACTCCGCTAAGAAATCCTCCGTTGCCTCAAGTGCGTTGGCGGATCCTGCGATCACGTTGCCGTTGATCATGGTGGCTCCGACGCAGCGTCAAGACGATGTTGAGATCGAAACCATCGGCGAGTGGGAATGGGCAGATCCGCCTGCGGGTGCGGAAACGGATGACCGCTTGCTATCATGAGAACATGAACACTACTCCCGCATCATCGCAGCAAAATCCTGCCTCGACTTCCGCGGAATCAACACCGCCCGAGCCCACCGAATCCACTCCCTCGACCGACATTGACCAGTCGGCCTACGAAGACCCTCGATCGATCGCGCCCGTCGCCCAACTTTCCGCCCGAGGTCTGTTCATCGCACTCGGCGCGGTTTGCTTGTTCCCGTTGATCACGTTGAGCGTCTACGCGGTCATCTTCGGAAAAGCGAGTGAGCACAAACTGCCCGTCAGCGTGCTCATTGACCGGCGGCCGTTGCCCACCCAGGACGGCAACAAGCGTCTGCTCGAAGACGTGGTGGTGATCGAAAACGAAGCCGACTTTGAAATCCCCAACATCACCGTCAACCTCAACGGGCAGTACTTCCTCTACCAAGACAAACCGCTCGCGGCCGGGGAGGAATTGGTGGTCCGGCAAGCGGCTTTTGCGACCAAGAGCAACCAACGTTGGGTTCCTGGCCGCTATCGACTCGATGACATCACCGTCACCGGTAAACTGCCTTCAGGTGCCCGCGGCGTGACCGAAGTTCAGTACTAGAGGTGCGTCAAAGCCTAGTTTTAGGGTCGCGAAACTCGCCAAGAGTTTCGGGAGGGCTCGTGAATCACCGAAAGTCTTGGCGGTTTGTCGATTTATTCAAGAGTCAACCTGTTTTCGTTTAACCGGTAGCCGTAGGCGACGTGAAGTGGCAAGTAGGTCGCCTTTGGCTGCCCGTTAAACGAATAAATCGACAAACCGTTGGCGACTTTCGCTACGGCCTTAACTCGAATTTTTGGCTGGATCTGTCCGCGAAGCGGAGAGAACACGCACGTCGCCCAACGCACGAAACGGGCCGCGAAAGATGGCGTTGAAAGCCATGCGACTCGAGAATGGCTCAGAGTCGTCGCCACTCCCAAAAGAGTCCACTCCTATAAGAGTAATGAGTGGCTGCTCCGAGTGAGACCTTAGACATGTCCGGATGATCGACCCTGTGCCCCCAGGTGCCGACCATCCGAACACTGCTAAGTCTTGAGGATACCCCAGAAGCGTTCTCGAGACGCGAGGTCTCGTTGGCGTTCCATCCTCTGTGCCCGCAATTGACTATCGGTCACTGCCACGGCTCGATCGACAGAATCCGGCAAAAAGAGCTGCATTTTGAGCGGGATTTGGTTCGCTCTGTCCCAACCTTTTCGGCTAGGACCGCTGACGCCCACTTTGCCAGGGGGGCGGAAAACCTCGTCGGAACACCCCCTCACGAAATCACCGCATCACCGGGTGCGTTATCGGCGTGCTGGACTACTTCTTTTGGGAGACCCAACGCACGAGGGATCGAACCATCACCCCGGTAGCACCCGCGTCACGCGAGGCTTTGGCGGAATCAACGAACGCCGGACCGGCGATATCGATGTGCAACCAAGGCGTGTCCTTGACGAAATGCTCGAGGAATTTCGCTGCTGTGATCGCACCGCCCCACCGGCCTTCGCCGACGTTTTTGATGTCGGCGACTTTGCTCTTCACCTTGTCGTTATACAGCGTGAACATTGGCAGTTGCCAAACCGGTTCATTTTCGACATTCGCGGCGGCAGTGACCTCGTTGCACAACTCCTGATCATTCGTCATGAAGCCCGCCACGTCATTTCCAAGCGCGACCATGCAGGCACCGGTCAGTGTCGCCAGGTCGACAATCGCGGCAGGTCCATGCTCCACGGCGACGTCGAGAGTATCCGCGAGAACCACACGCCCTTCGGCATCGGTGTTGAGAATTTCGATCGTTTTGCCCGATCGCGTTTCGATCACGTCGCCGAGTTTGTAGGAATCGCCGCTGACCATGTTTTCAGCGAGCCCGCACAGACCGATGACATTTCGTTTGATGCCCAACTGCGCGATCGCCCGCATCACCCCGACCACCGTGGCGGCGCCGGCCATGTCGCACTTCATGTCCACCATGCCTTCGCTCGGTTTGAGCGACAGGCCGCCACTGTCGAACGTCACGCCTTTTCCGACGATCGCGATCGGTGGCTCCGAGCCTCCGCCGTTGTGTTTGAGAATGACCAAACGCGGTGGGCTCGCTGACGCACGACCGACTGCCAAGATAGCGCGGCACCCTTCCGAGGCGAGGCGATCTTCGTCCCAAATCTCGCACTCGAGCCCATCGGCTTTCGCCATTTCGGCGGCCCGGTTTGCGAATTCGCTCGGGTTCATGATCGTCGGCGGTTCGTTCACCAAGCGACGGGTGTGGTTGATCGACGAACCGATCTTTTGGCCGCTCTGGGCCGCCTCTTCCGAAACGCCAACAAACGTGAAGGCGGCCGGAACAAAGGTCGACGGTTGGCTCTGATACAAATGCTGGCCTTCGCACGCCGTCACGGCTCCGGCGATCAACGCATCGTGATCGTCGCTCGCGATTTCTTTGCCGACATAGAAGGTAATCTGATCACGTGCTTTATCGGCGAGCTTGCGAACCACACTCGCTCCGATATCAACCACTCCGCCCCGGTTGAGTTTCGCTGAACTTCCCAAAGACGCGACGACCAACATCGGCGCCTGCTCGCTCGGTGTCGCGACCGCGACCAACTCACCAGCCGTCCCGCTGATTTCGCCCGAGGCGATCAAACGGTTGACAACCGCTACAACAGATTCGTCGAGCGCTTTGCAGACATCCGCGTCGCATGAAACAACCGCGTCGCCGCCATCGGAGTCGTTTTGAATCGCGAAGATGACCAAAACACCGGGATCTTGGGGCAATTTCGCGGAAACGGTGATTTCAGGTGCGGGCAACGGCAACGGCTCAACCATGTTCGAACTCTCGATGTGCAGGATGTCAGAAGGCGTTCAATGTCGAGACCGCAGCCTCGAGTTCCATCAGGTGCAACGTACCGGGTGCGCCCCCTACTCGGCTAGCGGAGGGACGGGGCTTCTGAGCAGAAACCATCGTGCTTGAGAACCGTTTTCTTCAGTGATTCGCGAGCCGATCTTCCCCCGCCTTCGCTTCCTTGGCGTACTCCCGCAGTGGTTTGGGCAGCGGGAATCGGACGTCTTCCTTGCGAATTTCACGTGGTTCCACGGACGCGTCGAACCGCTGCTGCAACCACTCGATCACGGACTGGACGACCGATTCGGGCGCGCTCGCTCCGGCGGAGATCAACACCGTGTCGTCCAATTGGAACTGTTCTTCAGACAAATCCTGTGGTCCGTCGACCAAAAAAGCGCGCTGTCCCTTTTCCGCGGCCAGCTCCCGCAACCGCTGGCTGTTGCTGCTGTTCTGACTACCCAAAATGACGACGACGTCAGCCTCATCGCTCAGTTTGCGAACCGCCTCCTGACGGTTCTGCGTCGCGTAGCAGATGTCCTCTTTGGGAGGACTCTCGATCTCGGGGAAACGGCTCCTCAATCGTGAGATCACTCGATTGGCATCATCGACACTGAGAGTCGTCTGCGTCAGGTATGCCAAACGCGTTCCTTCGGGAAATTGCAGGGCATCCACGTCCGCCTCATCCTCGACGAGAACGATCGCCTCGGGGGCTTCGCCCATCGTACCGAGCACTTCGTCGTGTCCCTCGTGCCCGATCAGAATAATCGTGTAGCCTGCCTTGGCGTACTTGATCGCTTCCAGGTGAACTTTCGTCACCAACGGACAGGTGGCGTCAATCGCGAACAACTCGCGTTCTTTCGCGGCCTGACGGATTTCGGGCGAAACCCCGTGAGCCGAAAACATCAGCACGCTTCCCCGGGGTACCTCGTCGACCGCGTTGACGAAGACCGCTCCTTTGCCCTGAAACTCGTTCACGACGAATTGGTTGTGAACGATTTCGTGATAGACATACACCGGCGGCCCAAATTTTTGCAGCGTCAAGGAGAGCGAATCAATCGCCATGTGTACGCCCGCACAGAAACCACGCGGGGCAGCCAAGATAATTTTCATAAAACGGTCAAACGCGACAGGGGCCAATCGATAGTCGAGACGAATTGTCACCAGGGGAACTCGAAACATCGCCGACGGGGTAGAATAACCGCAGACACACGGACTCGTCCAACGGATGATCCCTCCGGCGTGGTCGTTTTCCCGGTTGTCCATCGAACCTACCCGCAACTTCGGTAAATTGATTTGCCTGCGGGCGTTGCCGGTTCCGTGCTAACCGCGGCGAACGCCGATCGGCTGACCAGGTTTCGGTGGGGTCCTGCACGTTTTCGCCGCGTGGGAGTGACCGCACCACCTTCAGCCCCCACGGGTGCCTTCTTCGTCGGGTGCGTCCATTTTTCCAGGCAGTCCACACGAGCCCTTCCACGCGATCCTCTTGAGCCCTCGTTCTTCCGACCGTACACCGACCGCAGCCCAGCTCGCCGATGCGCGGCGTCAGTGTCGTCGCATCTCACGTTCGCACTACGAAAACTTTCTCGTCGGCAGTCTGCTGTTGCCGCGGAAGATGAGGCAGCCGTTCTTTGACATCTACGCCTTCTGCCGAACCGCCGACGACCTCGCCGACGAATCTCAATCTCCCGAGGAGGCCCGTGAATCACTCAACCTTTACCAAGACTTCATTTCGCGGATCTATGAAAACCGATCCGTATCCGGTCTGTTCATCGCTCTGGCCGACACGATCGGTCGGTTTGAATTGCCGCGTCAACCATTCGATGATTTGCTCAACGCGTTTTTGCAGGACCAAACGGTGCAACGCTATGCGGATGAAGAGTCATTGTTGAACTACTGCACCCGTTCGGCCAATCCGGTAGGACGTCTCGTTCTCGCGTTGGCCAACAGCGACACGCGAGAGAACGTGCAGACGAGCGATGAGATTTGCACCGCGTTGCAGCTCGCCAATTTCTGGCAAGATGTCGCTCGAGACTTCGCGATCGGCCGGATCTACCTGCCTGCCGACTCGATGAAACAACACGGCTTCGATGAGTCATTGATCGAACAAACACTCCGTTCCAACGCCAACACCCCTCGGTGCATTCGCGACGCGATCGCCCACCAGTGCGACCGGACACGAACACGGTTTGAACGGGGTTGGGTGTTGTGTGACCGAGTGCCGAAATGGCTCGCGGCGGACGTTGAACTATTCATTCGTGGCGGCCTGGCAACGCTCGATGCGATCGCCCGAATCGATTACGACGTTCTTCGTCACCGCCCCCGTGTTGGGAAAACCAAACAGGCCTCTTTGTTTGCGTTGACTCTACTGCGGCGTTTCTCAATCCGCCAAAGTCACACGCCAACGAATCGTCGATCCGCGACCATCGGAGAGGGAGCCCAATGAGATCGCCGAAACACAAAGAGGTCGCCAAGAGCTACGCCGCCGTCCGCCGAATCTCCCGCACCAGCGGCAGTAGTTTCTACCGTTCGTTTTGGCTGCTGCCACGCGACCAACGTGACGCGATGTCCGCGCTCTACGCGTTCGCCCGAATCACCGACGACCTCGGCGACAGCGACGAACCCATCCTGCTGCGTCGACATTGGCTTGACTGCTGGCGACAAACCACGGCGATGAATCTGATCGGCGAAGCCAACGGGGAAATCCGGCTCGCCGAAGGCATGGAAGAACTTTCCGCCGAGGCCTCCATTGACCTGGTCGGTCGTGCCCGAGAGATCATGCCCGCTCTGCGGCACGCATCGGACCGCTATTCGATCCCGTCACGCTATCTCCTTGAGATTGTCGACGGGGTGCTCGCCGATCAACAAAAGAATCGCTTCGACACGTTCGAACAACTCGAACATTATTGCTACCTCGTCGCCTCGGCGGTCGGCATCGCCTGTTTGTACATTTGGGGCTTCCGCTCACCACTGCCCAAACAAGCCGCAGTGGATTGTGGGCTCGCGTTCCAGTTGACCAATATCCTGCGCGACGTCTGCGAAGACGCCGCTCGCGGACGCATCTATCTGCCGCGGCAGCACTACGAACAACATGGCCTCGATGAAGACGACCTGCTGAACCCACGACGGGATGCCCGACTTCGGTGCCTGATCCTGGACGAAACCCGCCGAGCGTCGGAGTTATTCGATTCAGGTTGGCGCGTTTGGGATTCCCTCGACGATACCGGCCGGCCGATGTTCAGCATGATGTGGCGAACGTACCGGGCATTGCTGCAACGAATCGCCGAAGACCCTGACGCCGTTGTCCGTCATCGTGTTTCGCTCGGCATGCGACAACGCCTCGGGATTGTTTCCAAACACTTCGTCGGTCCACTTTATCGTCGACTGCCAATCCCACCGGTCGAGATCGGCAGCAACCTCAACGCCCCTGACAACACATCCGCAAAGCCGAATCCGTGACGAAGGACTTATCCAGTCCCTCCGCTGACCGCAAACGCATCGTGATCGTTGGCGGAGGAATCGCGGGCCTCGCCGCGGCGATGGCACTGACCGCATCAGAACGCAGAACCTCGCAGTCCACTGAATTCGACGTGACCGTTCTCGAATCGAGGAAAACGGCAGGAGGACGAGCGGGCTCATTCGTCGACCCATCATCCGGAGCGACCGCCGACTATTGCCAACACGTCGCAATGGGCTGCTGCACCAATTTCATCGACCTGATCGACGACGCCGGGCTCGCGGACCAGTTTTCTCGCGATGAGGAATTGCAGTTCTACCACCCTTCAACCGGGCTTTCTTCTTTCCGCGCCCACTCGACCTTGCCGCCACCGTTGCATTTGAACTCGGCGCTCTCGGGACTCGCCTATCTTTCATCGACGCAGAAACTCCGCATCCGAACCGGGCTGTGGTCGCTCATGCGAACGCGCACCGCAAAGCTAGCGAATACGACGGCAGCACAGTGGTTGGCCGCCCATCATCAAGACGACGTCGTCCGCTCCCGATTTTGGGATCCGATCCTCGTCAGCGCGCTCGGCGATCTGCCCGAACGGGTTTCCATGGCGTCGGCTAGAAAAGTCATTATTGATGGCTTCGCAGGAGCCCGCACGGCCAGCAACGTGTTAGTACCGCGCAGTTCGCTGTCGACCATTTTTGGCCAGCAAATGATCTCGGTTCTTAAACAGCGAGGAGTGACGTTTCGTTTCAGCACCTCCGTCCGCTCGATCCAACCGCTCTCCACAGAACGCACATCGCTGTCCCCTTCTCCACGCCACCGTGATTTACGTCGCAGCACAACAATCGAAACCTCACACGACGAAACGATCGATGCGGATCAAGTCATCCTGGCAACGTCGTGGCGTTCAGCATCACGATTGATTCGTTCACTCGAAGTCGAAGAGGAAATTACCAAAGCGTGGCAGACACGTACCGTGGACGCTCTTGATTCCATCTCGCCGTCACCCATCACCGGTTTGCACTTGTGGTTGGACCGGAACCTCACACGTCATCCGCATATCGTCATGGTGGGAACAACGGCGCATTGGCTATTTCAACACGGTGTCGACCACCAAAACGCTTCGGCGGGTTACTATCATCAAGTCGTCATCAGCGGTCGACATGAATGGAGCGACGCATCCAAGGAACAACTCATCGAACGCGTCATGGACGAACTTCGGATCGCGTTTCCTGAATCACAAGCAGCCCAATTGATGCACTGGAGAGTCGTCACAGACCCCGCGGCCGTGTTCAGCGTGAGTCCCGAATTCGAAGCACAACGCCCCACCACACAAACACCGATCGACTGGCTGCACCTCGCCGGTGACTACGTGCAAACCGGTTGGCCTGCCACGATGGAAGGCGCGGTCATTAGTGGCCGCATGGCTGCGGATCGTGTTCGCCAAACCTACCATTCGAAAAACACCACTCCCGTGCCACCGAGCGTTCTGCCCGGTTTGCCTCGTGGGATGCTCGCCCGATGGTGCATCCGCGATTGATACTTGAATTCACGATTGATTCTTGATTGGCTGCCCCACGCAACTCATTACCCCGTGCAGCATGATTTGCGAATAGAATGGGGGCCGACGAACCATCGAGTTCTCAATCATGATCGGCACCAACAATCGTCCCGTTTGCTAACCCAAACGGCGATCGACCGGCCGCCTCACGTTCCCCCACCCCGCCTCCCTCCTCATTCTTCGAAACGGAATCCCCGATGCCTACTTCGAATCAGCACGACAACTCTTCTACTGCGCCGCAGGCTTTCTCTACTGCGTCGCAGTTTTTATCTACTGCGTCGCAGGCCAACCCGAGCGAAAGTCGCCGAAAGTTTCTCCGTGGAGGTCTGGTCACGACCGCGTCCGCTCTATCGGTTTCTTCCACACTGCACGCAAACGAAACCCCTGCGGTTCATCAATCGACCTCAGACACCTCATCGTCGGGTGAACCAATCCGCATCGCATTGATCGGATGTGGAGGCCGGGGAACGGGAGCATTGAATGACTCGATGAGCATCAACGACAACGTCAAACTCGTTGCCCTCGCTGACCTGCGAAAAGAGAAATGCGAACGCACCCGCAAATCGATGTTCGGTCGACACAAAGAAAAGGTCGACGTCGCCGACGACAAAATGCACGAAGGCCTCGACGCCTACAAACGTGTTTTGGATGACCCGAACGTCGACTTGGTGCTGCTGACGACTTCCCCCGGCTTCCGTCCATCGCACCTCGCCGAAGCCGTTGACGCGGGCAAACATATCTTTGCCGAAAAACCGACCTGTGTTGACGTGGCCGGATACCACACCTGCCTAGCCGCTCACGATCGGGCGGTCACCAACGGAACCGCGATCGTCACCGGAACGCAGTATCGACGTCAAACCAACTACGTGGCAGCCGTCGAACAAATCCGACAAGGAGCCATCGGCGATATCGTCAGCGCAACATCACGATACTGTTCCAACTCCATCTGGTTCAAAAATCGCCAACCCGGCATGAGTGAACTCGACTATCAACTAAACAACTGGATGCACTTCATCTGGTTGTCAGGAGATCAGATCGTTGAACAAGCCGTCCACAATATCGATGCGATGAACTGGGTGATGGGCTCCGCTCCGGAAACCGCCTACGGGTCGGGCGGACGCTTTACCCGTCCTGATGGCAGTGAAATGTGGGACAGCATGTCGATCGATTACCAATATCCCGGCAACCGCGTCCTTTCATTCATGTGCCGTCAAATCCCAAACACCAAGAGCGACAACGGCAACGTGATCTATGGAACCGAAGGCACCATGTACATCGACGCCCTCAGTCGTGGTTCACGCATGATGGACCGAAAAGGAAACGAAGTATGGTCAGCGAAGGGCAGCATCTCCGACGCCTACCGCCACGAACACAAAGAACTGGTTGATTCGATCACATCGGGAAAGCCAATCGTCGAACTCAAAGAAACCGCAAAAAGCTCACTCACGGCGGTGATGGGCCGTTTGGCCGCCTACACAGGCCAACAGGTAACCTGGGATTTCCTCACCAAGAAATCAACGTTGAACCTGTTCCCCGAATCGCTATCACCTGACAACTTCCCCGCGTCATCCGGGCACGCCATACCGGGTCAGACCAAATTGACCTAGGGCCCACCGCGTCCGCGACGAACGAGCATTTCCTGCGGATCAATTGATTGATCGGTCCGTTTAGATGAAATGCAAATATGTTAGGATCTCCGTACGAGTTTCATCTGCGGAGGTCTTCACAAGGAAAAGTATCCCATGAGCGATGCCGTTGCCCACCTCATCTTTGACGTCGAGAGCATTGCCGATGGAGAACTGATCTCCGCCGTTCGCTATCCCGAAGAATCCCTCACGCCCGAAGAGGCGATCGCGAAGTATCAAGCCGAACGTTTCGAACAAACCGGTTCCACGTTCATCCCTCACACTTTCATGGTGCCCATCTCGGTGGTGATCGCGAAGGTGACCGCCGACTTCCGCCTGCTCGATATCAAGTCGCTCGACGAACCGCATTTTCGCCCCCACGTCATGACCAAACACTTTTGGCAAGGCTGGGAGGCGTACAGCATGCCGCAGTGGGTCACCTTCAACGGACGCTCGTTCGATATCCCACTGATGGAACTCGCTGCGTTTCGCTTCGGGCTATCGATCCCCAAGTGGTTCGATGACAGCGGCTATAAATCTCGCCGAAACCGATTCAGCACCCATTCGCATCTCGACTTGCAAGAACTGCTGACGAATTTTTCAGCGGCTCGTTTTAACGGCGGCCTCAACCTCGCCGCCCAGTCGCTCGGCAAACCGGGAAAGATGGGACTCAGTGGCGATCAGGTCCAAGCCTACTACGACCGGGGCGACCTGAAGGCGATCAGCGACTACTGCCGGTGCGACGTGCTCGACACCTACTTTGTCTTCCTGCGCAGCATGGTTCTCACCGGTCGAGTCAACCTCGCAGGTGAAACGAAACTGATCGCCCAAGCACGCGAGTGGATCGAAGAACAAGCCAAAACATGCCAAGCGTGTTCTGACTACATGGACCATTGGTCCGAATGGAAGAACCCGTGGAAAATCGACGAGGACGAAGCACTCGCGACGGCAACCGCGCCTCTCGAACCATCCGGCGACGAACCTTCCACGTCCGCCTCCTGTGATGTCCCTACCGCCGAAGAAGAACCTACTTCCCCGCCAACACCTCAAACGGAATCGCAGGAAGGTAGCCGTAGTTGATTCGACGCGGCTTGGGATTCGGATTCTCCTCGGTCGGTTTCGCGGTGATCTCCTTGTACACGCTCATCAGCAAGTTACCCCGTTCGCGCGGTTGGAGTTGCTTCTCCTCAGCAGCCGACTCTTTATCGACGTCCAGTTCGATCGCAAAACCTCCGGTGTTGGTCTGGATGATCGTGGCTTGAAGAGCATCGAGCGGATCTTCCACATCGACGAAGATAACCTCAGGGTCGAAGTTTTTTGATGACGGCACGATCGGAAGGTACGTTTTCTTCTTCAAACTCAAGGTCGCTTTGACAACGCCGTTGGGAATGGAAAAGGGCATGTTGCCTCCACGTTTCCCGTCGACGACCACGTTCCAATTCTCCACCGGAACGAGATGATGCCAGATAAACGCTTGCATCATGTTCTCCGCCGGAATCGCCGGTCGAACCATCGCTCCACCTCGACGCTTTCCACCCGACTCACCCTGCATTTCGAGTTGGAAAGGTTCTTTGCGTTTGGCGGCTTTGACCGAGGAGGATACCGCTAATGTCATCGCGATATGGTCCTTGCCTTTGGGGATCACGTTCCCGTCGATTCGAAAGCCGTCAGGCGGTTCAACCAACGACACCTCGATGTCTTCATCGAACCCATCTTGCCGCATCACAAAAACGTCGATCGGCACGACTTGCCCGGCTTTGACGATTAGGTTCGAAGGCGTCACCCGGAGCGTGTACGACGGGCGTGGGCGATGCAGCGAGAGACGGTAGGTGAACTCGCTGCCCCCGTCGTACTGTGCGTTGTTGATATGCAGATAATGCGCACGCCCACCCGACAAGGTCGCTGATAGATGGGAGTCGGCATGGTGAGTCTGCAGTGCCAACGTCAAGTCTTCGTAGTCATCGTTGAACGCGACTTCATTCCCGTCCGCATCGGTCAAACGCAGCATCGAATCAAGCGGTGAGCCGAGACGCCGTGCAAAAACCTCCGCAACCAATCGCCCGCCGCCTTCGATTCGATAAACGTCCTCATCGCCGGGATAGTTGATCCGACCATTGACCGTGACCGGCATGGAAATCGTCTGAGCCTCCGATTGCGTGTTGTTGGGTTCGCTATCGAACACCTCCGGCCACAATCCAACCTGCAACGGAAAATGCACCCCGATTCCACCTGACTGTGCCATACGACAATGCATCGTCGGCCGAAAACGCTTGCGTGCCATCGTCGAAACCGAAAAACGATTGTTCGTTAAGTTCCATCCTCGCACCTGAATCGTCTGATCGGAATCAACCGGCGCCCCCAACGGAAAGATTCCTGTCACAAAAGGGATCTCGCCGACGGTCAATCGATAAACAAAGTCCTCGCGTCCTCGGTAAAGCGAGTCGCGGATTTCAATGATGTATCGACCATCTCGAGGAACCTCAAAATACATCACCGGGTCCTGGCGAAAATGAAACGAATCGGAATAACCAACCTCTCGGCCGTCCTCGTCGGTCAGCCTGAGAACGGCTTGGAACCATCCTGGAACCGCATCGGCGAGGTAAGGGATCACCTCCCTCGCATCCACCTGGATCACGAGCTTCATTCCTTTGCGTGCCTCAAACGCAAAACGATCTGTTTCGCCCGGCATGATCTGACCGTTGATCACCGTGGGCAATGTGTCGACAACTTCATCGACCGTTTCGACGACGCTCACGATATCGCTCGGTGGCGACTCTTTCACCTCTTGCCATCGACCGATGTGCAGCCACAAGGGGTTGGATATCGAGGCCCCATCAATCAGACGCAACTCCCGTTTACCGAGCTTGGCGTTGGCGTCCACGGTCAATCGAACACGAACCGTCTCGTCGAGCTGTTCATTCGGCTGACGTTTAGGATCTCGATCTCGCCGTCGGTAGATCTCCATTTCGCGAAGTTGCTTTTCGGTCACGCCCGCATACTGCGCAACGTCTGCTTTTGTCGGTGTTTTCCCACCCTCGCCTTGTAACTCTGCGGTTAGTTTGGCCTCGGCTTCCCTGAGCTTTCGATTCAACTGCGCAAACTCGCCACGCAACATCGGACGGTACCAGTCGAGTATCTCCAACGTGACTCCATCACCGGATAGAAAGAAGTCATCGGCATCTTTGAGGTACTGGCCACCCAAGGTGATTTCGCAGGACATCCCGCGTTCACAACCGGCCGGATACGCGTACGCCAAATGCGGCCCCCGGCCACGTCGCTGAGCCTGGGCGATGTCTCCGGTGAACATCCATCCGATCAGGAGTAGAAGGAAGAAACGAACAGCGAGACGACAACCTTGAACCAACTTCATCAGATCAACTCCGTCAAACGTCCGCCGCTCTCGAGCCCTTCATCCTTGCCTGGAGTTGCTCGCACGAACTCTCCCATCGGATGTGGCAAACTGGCCTCGGGATCGATTCCCAACAATTCATACATCGTGCCGATTAAATCACCGGGATAGACCGGTCGATCTTTCACCGTTTCCCCGCGAGAGTCGGATTCGCCGACGACTTGACCGCCTTTGAAACCACCGCCCGCTAACAAGCTCGAAAAGCAAGCACCGAAATGGTGTCGCCCGCCGTTCCATGGCGACTCCACGGCAACTTTTGGACTGCGGCCGAACTCGCCAATGCACCAAACGATCGTGTCGTCGAGCATTCCTCGATCACTCAGATCGGCAATCAACGTTCCCAAACCACGATCCAACTCCGGCAATTTCCGTCGCATCGTCGCAAAGTGATCTTTGTGTGTGTCCCAACCACCATGGTTGATCGTAACAAATTTCGCCCCGTTTTCGACCAACCGACGCGCCGCCAAACATGACTGCCCGAATTTGTTACGGCCGTAACGTTGTCGCATCTCGTCGGGTTCCTGTCCGAGGTCGAACACGCGTCCAGCGTCGCCCACGATCAAATCATATGCCTCGCTGCGTGCCTCCGCGGCGGCCTGCAATCCTGCGTTCCGACCGATAACCTTGCTGAGCGAGTTCAGCTTGCCTAGCAACTCGCGTCGTTGCCGTTGTTGGTTGTCCGAGAGATCCTTGCTAATGATCCCCTCCACCTCAAATCGTTGAGCATTCGGATCGCCACCGGTTGCAAACGGTTTGTAACGGATCCCCATAAAACCGGCTTCGGAGAATCGGCCCATCGGCTGCGTCAAAACGATGTACGGCGGTATCAAACTCTTCGCCCCTGATCCGTTTGCGGTTGCCTCGGAATCAGGAAATCCTTTGAACGCGGTGACAACGGCGCCCGCGGCGGGATAAACCAACCGTCCGGGCATCCGTCCTGTTTGCGTCAAATAGGACGCTGTCTCGTGCCCGTTCTGGCCATGGGTCATGCTCCGGATCAACGAATACTTGTCCGCAACCTTTGCCAACTCGGGCAACAATTCACCGATTCGAATTCCCGCGACGTTCGTTTCGATCGGATGACTTAGCGGCCCGGTGTAGTCGCTCCCGGAGTCCGGCTTTGGATCGAACATGTCTGTATGCGCCGGACCACCGGACAACCAAATCTGAATGACGGCTTTCGCTTTCGCCGTTTCTGCGGGCACGGCAGGAACCCCGGCATCACTCACCGCCGTTGCCGCCTGAGCGACCGCGAGACGCGACGCCATCGCCAACCCCGCACCACTGAGCAGGCTACTGTGCATCACTTGCCGACGGGTCAAACCCAAACCACACGTGGCGTGATCGCTGTAATAATGCCGCATTGTTCTTTCCTCAAGCCATTCAGTGCTGAAACAAAAACTCATCGCTGTTGATCAATGCCCACGCGAGTTCGCGAGTTCCCGCAGCATCCTGACACCATGTGTTCGCGATCAACATTTCATCGTCACTCGGGTAACGAGACAGAATCGTGAGATAAACCAACTCCGCCTTTTGCGTGGTGTTGATTTGACC
>NZ_ANOH01000436.1 GCF_000346505.1 Aporhodopirellula sallentina SM41 | reverse complement strand
TTGGCGACTTTCGCTACGGGGGCGACCTAAACTTTTTGCTGCAATCGAGACGAGTCGCGGGACTGCCATGATGGGCCGTATCCGCGATGCATCTCGCACCCAAAGACCCATCGCACAATCACTCGGGGCGGAAAACATCCGTCAAATAAAAACGGGGTCTGGCGAAACCCGGTTCCCGGAAAGCATCGCGAGGCGAGAGCGATGCAAAAATACACCCGGCGGGATTCGAACCCACAACCTTCGGCTTCGGAGGCCGACGCGCTATCCAATTGTGCCACGGGTGCGGCAGATGGTCTTCAGAGATGGCTTGCGAAGAGACTGACTGAACCACCGAGAATTCTTGATTCACTGCTAAATCGGCGATTCAGGGGGGATTTCGGATTTTTCGCGAGCCTTTCGTCTCGGAATCCTCTCCTCGCAGGACGCAGTTTGACCGAAATCTCGCCGCTTTGCCAGATGCGGTCTGCGTCGGCTTGCGTCCCCGGGCGGCGAAATCCACAATCTGGGCCGCCCGATTGTTTCTGCCTCCCTCCTTTTAACACGAACCGATCCGCAGTGGCCGACTCTTCCGCACCCAATCCCGACGACAATTCCGACTTGACCGACCCGCACGCCGCACGACGGCACAAACTCGCGGAGCTGGTCCAACGCGGAATCGATCCCTGGGGGCAACGGTTTGACGACCGTACCCTTAACGGCGAATGCCGATCCCGCGTCGGTGAGGTGAAGTTCGTCACCGCGGATGGCAAAACGCTCGAACTGCCGGACTTCGAGAGCCCCGACCTCGATTACCGTCAGTGGAAAAACGACAACGGCCCGGGAGAAGAAATCGGCCCGACGGTTCGCGTCGCAGGCCGCATCATGCTCGCCCGGACGGCGGGGAAGTTGATCTTCCTGAACCTCCGCGATTGGACCGGCGACATCCAAATCTTTATCGGCAAGAAGCAGGTCGGTGAGGAAAACTTCGACCTCGCCAAGCTATTCGACCTCGGCGATTTAGTGGGTGTCGAAGGACGGCTCGGACGCACCAACACCGGCGAACTGACCGTGTTCGCCGAAAATCTGTTCATGCTCACGAAGATGCTCGAGGTCCCACCGGAAAAGCACGCCGGTATGACCAACATTGAACTGCGTCAGCGGATGCGATACGCCGATTTGGCGTTCAACGACGGCGTGATCCAAACGTTCCTCGACCGGACCAAGATCATCAAGAGCGTTCGATCGACACTCGATGAACGCGGGTTCTGCGAAGTCGAAGGGCCGACGCTTCACACCGTCCCCGGCGGCGCCGCCGCCCGGCCATTCGAAACGCATCACAACGCTCTCGATATGAAGCTGACGATGCGGATCGCCCTGGAACTGCACCTCAAACGACTGATGGTCGGCGGCATGGAACGCGTCTACGAACTCGGACGCGTGTACCGCAACGAAGGCTTGTCGCCACGGCACAACCCTGAGTTCACGATGATCGAGATCTATCAGGCCTACGGCAATTACGAGTCGATGATGGAGCTCACCGAGCGGATCATCTGTGACGCTCTCGACCAAATTGGCGGCGGTTACAAACGCGAGTACAACGGCCAAGAGATTGACTTCACCCCGCCGTTTCAACGCGCCACCTATGCGGAGCTGTTCGAGAAAGCGACCGGCATCAATCCGACCGATGAAGAGGCGGTGTTGGAGTTGGCTGCGAAACTCGACATCGACACCCAAGACAAACACCCCGATGTCGTTCGCAACGAAATCTTCGAAGAGAAAGTCGAAGACTCGCTGAAAGGCCCGATTTTCGTGATCGATTACCCGGCGAGTATCTGCCCGTTGACCAAACGCAAGCAGGACAACCCGGAGATCGCCGAACGTTTCGAACTGTTCATTTGCGGCATGGAACTGGCGAACGCCTACACCGAGTTGAACGACCCGGACCTGCAAGAGGAGCTGTTCAAGACCCAGCTCGCCGGACAGGACGATGAAGACTCAATGGCCAAGATGGATCACGATTTTGTGCGTGCCCTACGCTACGGAATGCCACCGGCCGGCGGTCTCGGGATCGGGATCGATCGACTCGTCATGGTGCTGACTAACAGCAAGTCGATCCGAGACGTGATCCTGTTCCCCGTGCTGCGGCCGGAGTGATCCGAAACAAATCGCGATCTGCAGTGGTTGCTGCAAAGTAGGCCGGATGAAGGAGGCTTTGCGGCGCCCATCCGGCAGTCTGGTGATTGCCGGAACGTCGCTGCGCTTGGTCCGGCCTACGAACGACAAACTGAATTCTAGCGAACCCAGCTACCGGGATCGGGCACATCAAATTTCAGGATGCTTTAGCGAATCGCAATCGCGGTTTGCAGCGGTTGCAGTACCGACTCGATCAGGTACTCATCGACCAAGTCGCGGCACAAGCCTGAGAGACGCTGGAATTCGCTCGCGTAGCTTTCGTTGGCCCCCAATGAATCGTACCGGCGAACCATCATGTAAACGCTCAGCGGTTCTTCGCTGAATTCGCCCGATCGGATTTGGAACGCCGTGGTGCGTGTTTCAAAACTGATCCGGCACTGCGTTCGGCAATCGTCGTCGAGCGAAAATTGAATCGACGGTTCATTGGACAGCATCTTCCCGTAGGGCAAGTTTGTGAACTTGTCCAATCCAGGTGCGATCCCGATCGCCTCATGCAGGATTTCGTTGTGGTTTCCTTTGCACGCAAAGTCAAACCCCAACATCACGCTGAGCGATTCGCAATCGAGCGGGCTGATCGACAATTCGTAGGGCACCATTTCCAAGATCGCGTGGTGCTGTTCGCACGCATCGACGAACGAATCGGGGTTTACCATCCCACTGTTGATCCGCTTCGGTTCCGTGGAGACCCATCGGTAGGCGCCGCCGTCTTTCTCTTCCTCGAGGACAAATTCGCCTTTCTCGCGACTGTAAAAATTCGACATCGTCGGATATCTCTTCCGAACCTGTTCGAAGTAATGCAGCACCGATTCGCGTCCTTGCGGCAGTTCCATTTCGGTAGACAAATTCATGTTGACGTAATATTCGTCACCGAAAACGCCGTAATCGCTCATACAGTTGAATTTGGGTTGAGGGAGGAGGGGAGAAGAGTAAACACTTTTACGCCAGGTCGCCCCACCTGGCAATCATACAGGCCCGCCTAGCAAACATACAGACGCGGGGCGGGTGTTTCGGTTCGTTGCTCTGCCGGGCAGTCGCATTTCAAAAATCAGTTCATTGCCGCGATCGAGTCCGCCGTTAGCGTTGATCCGGAGGCCGCCGCGTCGTCGTATTCTTGCTCACCGAGACGATACGGCAGCGTCACCCAAAAGGTGCTGCCGCGCCCGAGTTCGCTGCGGAAATCAATCTCGCCGCCCAGCAAAATCGCCAGTTCCTTCACGATCGAAAGGCCCAATCCGGTGCCAGCGAACTCGCGAGTCAGTCCGTCACCGTCGAGCACTTTTTTGCTCTGTCGAAACTTCTGGAAAATGATCGGCTGATCCTCCTCGGCGATCCCAACACCGGTATCGGTAACAGACATCCGAAACCGGCCGTCGCCGAGGTCGACCGCTTTGACGGTGATCATGCCGCCCTCGGGAGTGAATTTGATCGCGTTGCTGAGCAAATTGTTGATGATCTGACCGAACTTGTTGGGGTCTTGGTAAGCCATCGGCAAATCATCGGGAACGTCGACCGACAAGGAGATGTTTTTGTCTTCCGAGAGCGACTGAATCATATCGCACTGGGCACCGATCAACCGCGACAGGGCGAACTCGCTGCGGCGGACTTCCATCTTGCCTGCTTCGACTTTGGCGAGGTCGAGGATGTCGTTGATCATCTCCAGCAACAGTCGGCCGCTCTTTTGAATATTGGTCGCGTAACGCCGCTGTTTGTCATCGAGCGAATCGATCCCCTGCAGGACTTCTGAAAAACCGATGATGCTGTTCAGCGGCGTGCGAAGCTCGTGGCTCATGTTCGCCAGGAAGTCCGTCTTCAATCGGTTCGCTTCGTACAGCTGCAGGTTCAACTGAGCGAACTGGTCGACCCGTGCGTCGAGTTCCCGGTTGACGCTCTGCAATTGCGTTTGGGTTTCGGTCAGGTGACGCAGCATTCGGTTAAACGCGTCGGCGAGTTCGCGGAACTCGTCTTCGGTGTCGATCACCGCACGTTGATTGGTGTCCCCGTGGGTAATCGCGTCGCTGACATCACGTAGGTGCAACAGCGGCTGCAGGACCAGATACCGGACAATCGCGTGCAACACAAACAACGTCACCGCCACGATCAGCATGGCCATCGCGACCACCGTGGCACGGATCTGTGTCGTGTCGTTGAGAATTTTTTCGTCCGGCATGCTGACGCGTTTGACCCGGAACGGCAGCTGCGCCGCGCGGGTTTCGGGATCGACATCCGGCGACAATGCGATGGTTGCCCCCGTCGGCGTGTGGCAGGCGATGCAGTCCTGCGTGATGAAGACCGGCTCGTAGTAAACGTATCGCCCCTTCACCGGCCCGATGGATTTGAACAGCGGCCGGTTCCCCGGTCCGATTCGGCTCATCGCGGCATCGTCGGCGAGGTTCACCGGTTGCGCCAAACCGGGCTGGTCCTCCCGCAAACGGTCCGCCATCCGGGCCCGAAACAGCGGCTCGAGTTCTTCCAACAGCATCCGTTCGGCGTCCGAGGCCGGTGGATTGGGTGGAGCCAGGTTATCGAACGGCTGCGGATCCTCGAGCCCCAGAATGTCGAATTCGATGTCTTCGCTGAGCAGTTGCGATCGCAAGGCGTCGACTTTTTGGCGTCGCAGTTCCTGTTCTTCCGACGAATCGCCCTCGTTGTAGATCGCGTTGGAGTGCAACAGCATCATTTCCGTCGCCGCCGCGTCCCGGGCTTGCTGCTGCGTCGTCATGCTGACAAACCGGTCGGCGAGCAACAGTACGACGCAAAACGCACCGCACATTAGCACAACGAGAGCCGAGCCAAAGAACAGCAGGCACTTGCGTTCTAGGCTCATCGACGAAAACAGGCCTTGGACGAACCTCAGCATCAGCAATACGGATCGAGGGAGACGGGGGCGTCGAAACCGGTTTTCGATCGCCCGCTCTAGTTTGACCGAAAGCGGCCGCGGTGACGAGATGAATCCGTCTAATCCGACTTTTTACTACGAAGGGAATATCCATCGAAGTTCTCGCAAATTTCCCACTCCGGAGGGGAGACGACGCCCATTTGATGCTTGTTTGCCTCTTGCCTGATAATTAGGATGCGTGAGTATTGTCAGGGAAGACACCGAGTTAACGTGCCATATCCGACTACTTTTGAACTTTGCAACTCCTTCCGAGACAATGATGAAGCGTTCAATTCGCCGTGCCATGCGTTGGACCCTCGTGGTCACGTTGGCGACTTTCCTCAGTGCTGGTCCCGTTTCGGCTGGCTGGCTGCTCAAACGCATGCGAGGATGCGATCCCGCGCCCGCATGTACCCCCGAGCCGACCTGCTGTCCCGAGCCCGTTTGCTGTCCCGAGCCCGTTTGCAGTCCTGAACCCGTCTGCTGCCCAGAGCCCGTCTGCTGCCCTGAACCGCCTGCGTGCACTCCCGAGCCGATTTGCTGCCCGGAACCGGTTATGATCGACCCGGCGCCCGTGATGGACGCCGGTTGCTGTGGCGGCTCGGTCGCGATCGAGTCGGTCGTGCCTCACGAAACCATCATTCCAATGGATTCGTCGATCCCGTCGCTCGATGACGCCGAAATCGTCGAATCGCCAAGCCTCGAGTCGGACGCCGGCAAGACTTCTGCCGCCAAACCACCAACCGACGAACCGGCCGAACACACCGGAGATTCGGTGATGGATGCGGACGAACCCAGCCCGTTCGCCGAAGCTCCGCCCGCACCGGCACCCGAGCCAACTCCTGATCCAGCCGTTGACGCGGCTCCGGAAGAACCGGTAGCCGAAGAGCCTGCTGCGGAAGTTCCGCCTGCCCCGGTCGAAGAACCGGCTCCGGAAGTTCCCGCCACGCCCGAACCTGCTCCCGAGCCAGAACCGGCTCCTGAGCCACCTGTTGTGCCTGAGATGACTCCCGCCGAGCCCGAGGCTCCCGCGGAAGAATCCTCGATCGACGACCTCTTCGGCGGCGAATCGGAACCACCGGCTGAGGAAACACCGTTCGAAATGCCATCCGAACCGGAAACCCCTGCCGAACCAGAAGCTCCCGCGACCGAATCGGTCGATGATCTGTTCGGCGGCGATATGGAAATGCCTGAAACCGATCCTGCTCCTGCCGATGCCGGCGGTATCGATGACCTCTTTGGCGAACCGGCCGACGAGCCCGCGATGCCAGCCGACAACGCGTCGGGAATCGACGACCTGTTCGGTGATCCGTCCGCCAGTGAACCTGCTGCTCCGGCGAACGACAGCAGCATCGACGACTTGTTCGGCGACCCTGCCGGTAGCGACATGCCGGAAACGGAACCGCAAGGCGGTGGAATCGATGACCTCTTCGGCGACCCCGAGGCGGAACCCGCGATGCCCGACACCCCTGCGGACAGCATCGATGATCTGTTCGGTGAACCGCCAGCGGACGATGCCGGCGACACCGGAATCGAAGACCTCTTCGGCAAGGCTCCCGCCGACGCGGGCGCGACTCAGTCGGCAGCCGTTCAGAAAGTGGTCTCCAAGCCAGCCGAGCAGTCGCTGACCTCGATGGAACAAACCGAAGTGCGAACCTGGGTCGACAACACCGGAACGTTCCGCACCGAAGGACGTTTGATCAAGATCGGTGACGACCACGTTCGTCTGCTGAAGTCAAACGGCAAGACGTGCACCGTTCCGATGAATCGCCTCAGCGAAGAAGACGGCAAGTACGTTCGACAAGTCGCCGAGCGACTGGAAATCTTCGTCATCGCCATGGCAGCGAACTAACTCCGCTCGCCCGTATCGGCGACGGTACCACCGCCGCGTTGCATCACCAAAATCGCCGGCTATCCAAGCCAATCGCCCAGCCAGTACGCTCCACAGCGTGCTGGCTTTTTTCATGCAGCCTCCCACCAACACCCCCAAACCACCCTCCCGTAGTGGATCTTGTTAAAGATCCCACCAACCGCCAACCGCACCCCACCGAAACCGACTCAGCTCTCCGGCTGCAACTCAATCCGCTGGCGAAGCCCCTGATCGCCCCTCCCAGCCCGCTCACGCATCACCGCTCCACGTTCCGAGCCAGCCGCAACTGGCTGTGTGTCCCCTTCTGGGCCCGAAGCGACACCCGTTTCGCTGCAAACGTGGTCAGCAATCTTTTTCGGGTGGTCGTGGCAGTTCTCGAGAAAGATCTGATACCGGCTGCTCTGCGTCCCGCCGATCGCGGTCCCCGCCACGTAGACGCCTGCCCTGGTTGTCTGCATCGTTTCGGGGTCGAAGACCGGTGCCCCCGAGGGTGCATCGGAAACGATCCCGAGCTGGCCAAACAATCGTGGGTTCTGCCGATAGCCGATCAATAACAGTACATCGTCAAAGGCGATTTTCCGGGAAGTCGTCTCGCCCGGGGACTGTCCCGTTGTGATGGTCACTTCTGGGCCGTTGATCGCCGTCACGCGGGAGCGGAAGAACGCGTCGATCGACCCGCTGCGGATCAGCCCTTCGATTTCAGGACGCAGCCAATACTTAATGCCGTCATCCGGCAACTGGTCGCGGTGGTAGCACAGCGTCACCTTGGCACCGCCGCGGTGTAGCCGGATCGCTGCCTCAACTGCACTGTTTCGGCCGCCGACGATCAAAACGTTCCGGCCGTGATAACGATGCACCTCACGGAGATATCCGTCCACGTGAGGCGCGTCTTCACCGGGAACGCCGAGTCGGTTGGGGAAGTCCGTGCCGCCGATCGCGAGCACAACCGAACGGGCGTCAACAAAGAACGCCGGGTCGGGCTCCCAGCCGTTTTCGCTGGAGCGTTGGTCGTTGACGCGAGCCATGCCCAACCGCCATCGGGCGAGAGATGCCGGTGGATCGGTATCGTTTTCCTGTCGTGCCTCGCCGTTGCCGTCCCACTCTTGGGCGATCGGTTCGATAGAAACGATCCGGTGGAACGTGCGAACGTCGACGTCAAATTGGTCCACGACGCCCCGCAGGTAGTTCAGGTATTCCTCGCGGCTGGCTTTCGACTGATCCACCGTGTGCAGCGGAACGCCTGCGATCGCGATCCGGTCGTTGCTGCTGAACCATCGTGTTTGGGGCGCCCACCACGAGATGGTGTGCCCAACGGGGCCGGCATCGTAGACACGTGCGGGCAGCCCACGTTGTTGCAACTCGATTGCCGTCTCGATGCCGATAGGTCCGGCACCGACGACGACGGTTTCAACGAACTCGTTCACTTGGCGACCGATGCTTAGTAGCCGATATAGCCGACCGGGGCGACGCCAAAGTTCACGCTCACGCCGTATCCGCCATAGCCTGCACGGTATCCGCCGTAGCTCGGGTAGCTGCGGTAGCCGGCGCGATAAGGGCTAACGACGACAGGAGCCGGTGCCACGACGACCGGGCGATACGCCCGACGTACCGGAGCGACATAGCGAGGCACAACGTAGGCCGGACGGTAAACGCTGACGGGAACAACCGCCGGGCGATACGAGTAGCCGTAACGATATCCCCAGCCGGCATCGGCCGAGGAGGCGGCGAAAGCCGAGGCAGTTACAGCGACTGCACTCGCGAGCATTAGAGAACGCCATTTCAAACCGAGCATGAATTTTCTCCCCGAGACGGGACCAGTGAACAACGAAGGTGTGATTGCCCGCTATTGTAGCAATCGGCAAACCGTATCAACCGTTAAATGTTCACTTTGCCGCATCACCGGACACAAAACCGGCTCGCTTTTGCAAAAAAAGGCGAAATGGATGGCAGCCAATGGCTCCATCCGTTTCGCAGCACGAGCGATTTACTTAGGCGCGATCATGCAAATCATACGGCGGCCGTGTTGTTGCGGCTTCGTTTCGACCTTGCCGTGTTCGCTCAGGATCTCGATGACCTGTTCCATCACCTTGCGGCCTTCTTCGATGTGAGCCATTTCACGGCCACGGAACAGGACGCTGACCTGGACCTTGTCCTTGTGCTCGAGAAACTTCTCTGCCTGGCGGACTTTCGTGCGGATGTCTTCGTCCCCGGTCTTGGGCCGCAGCCGAATTTCCTTCGTTTTGGTATGCGAAGAACCGCTGTTTTTCTTTTTGTTCTTGTCGTATTTGAATTTGCCGTAATCCATGATTCGGCAGACCGGCGGCCGTTCGCCGGGGGCCACTTCGACAAGATCGAGTCCCGCGTCGCGGGCCCTCTCGAGAGCTTGTTCGGTAGGAATGATCCCGAGCTGTTCGCCGGTTTCACTCACCACGCGAATAGGGGTAATTCGAATTTGTTGGTTGATTCGCGTCGAATCGCGATTGTCCGGTTGGGCGTTTCGTCGTGCCAATGCCACTAAAGCAATCTTCTCCGGCCGGCGGCGTTACCGGCACAAAAGGTAAGAAATAAAAAAGAGGTGAACCCGACAGTGGTGTCGGATATCCCCTTCTCGAGGATAGTACGTAATTGAGGCCCGCGTCCGGCCAGCCAAGTGTTCACGATCGATTGCGGGAAAAATGCGAGTGTTTGGCTCGCAAAACCCGGAATCCACTGTGTGAATCTATCCGGCACTCTCCGTGAATCTACCCGCTAATCCGGACGTCAACCCCAATTTACGCAAAGTATCCGCCCGCATCGGGGTAGACGTCAACAGTGATTCACTAGATTTTAACGGTTTTATCGGTACTGCTGGGCCACTTGACGCGCCCGCACATCCAACGCAAACTACGCACCCGTCAAGCAAATGGCTTCATTGGATCACCCGCACGCCGGCGTCCGAAGACCATTCCTACCTGACAATTCATGGTTGCCGTGATCATTCACAGTTGCCCTGATCAAACCGTCGGGCGATTAGCT
>NZ_ANOH01000435.1 GCF_000346505.1 Aporhodopirellula sallentina SM41 | reverse complement strand
CGCTGTGTTGGTGATAGTCCAAGCCGACGTGATAGGTTATTTTCGACATTGCTCGTTGCTCCGAGTGAAATCAGGGGAAGTTAGATATCACTTGGTTTTACTCTGCAGCGAGCATCTCATCCCCATCTACCCGAAAATCAAGTTGACATGAAGTACTACGGTTTCACTGGCGTGATTGTGAAACCCAGTTCGTAGCTCTCGTCGGCCGGGAGGGTGTACTCGCGGTGCGTCCGGGCTCCCCAACTGTTGTCTCCTCCGACGCCGTGAATTTTGCTGTCAACAAACACGGTGTTGAAGTCGCGACGACTCAGGTCATGCGGGTGCCGGGACGTTTCCACATCGGCGAGAGTGTTGGGCCACACGCTCATGCTATGTGGCACGTCGCCGGTGATCATCAGGCCATGACCCGAATCGTCGCGGAATGACATCCACCGTGTATCGCATCGGTTTCCGGTGTCCTGAGTCCGACAGTAGGAATAGAACATCTCGTCAACCGTCGATTCGTAGGTGCCGATTTCGCCACTGGTTTTGCGGTCGCAGTAGGTCTCGTGCGGGCCACGTCCATACCAGGAAACGCTCTGGTAGTCTTTAGGCACTGCGAACGAAACTCCAAACCGAGGCAGCAGCGGTGATTGCTTTTTGCCGGGCAAGTACGTTGCGTTCACATGCAGGCTCTGTGACGAGGCGACGGTGTATCTCAACTCGACTCGTGAGCCAGCGATCGGCAGTTTCCCGCTGACGCTGATCTCAACGCCACCGGCGGTTTCGGTCGCGTTGAAATCGGTGACTTCGATTTGGTCGGCAGCGTCACGCCACCCCCCGAGGCGTTTGAGGTAGCCGTTGCCACGTTGGTTGTCATTCGGTGTTTTCCAAAAGTTCAATCCGAGAGGTTGGTTGAGCATTTCGGTCTCGCCGATCTGCAGGGATACCATCTCGCCGGTTTGCGAGTCGAACGTTGCCTGAAGGTCGCCCGCGGAGGCGACGACGGTCGATTCGTTTTCGGTCAACGTTACCTCGGTGTCGGCGGCGTCTGATGGAGTGTTCGATGACGCGGCGGGAGACAACTCGAATTGATCCCATGCGACGCGATGGCCTGCGGGAGCCCACGGAGTTTGTTCGGGCAATTCAAAGTAGATCGTCAGCAGGCACTCGTCGTCCATGTCGTCTTTCATCAACGTCGGAATGACGAACGTTTTTTCAGTGCCAGGTTCGATGTCGAACGGTTTCAACGTCGCACGGGTGACGAGTTTGCCGCCATGACGGAGTTCCACCTTCGGAACAAATTCGCTGGCGTTGGTGAAGACAAATTTGTTCTCAACTCGGAACCGTCCGGCCCCCACGTCATCGGCATGGACTTTGATGTTTTGGTGAACCTTTTTGACTTCCCACAGGTGAGGGTTGGGTTTTCGGTCGGGCGAAACCAAACCGTTCATGCAGAAGTTGGCGTCGTTGGGTTGGTCACCAAAGTCACCGCCGTACGCGAAGAACATCTCCGTCTGCGATGCAGCGTCCTCGGCTTTGGATACGCTGCGTAGGTCGAGGTCGAGTAGCAAACCGTCGGTGTCGCGGTCGGCGGGCGATTCGACTTCGGATTCGGTCAACGCATGGTCGTAGATACGTGCAGATTGAATCGGCAACGTCGACGAACGCTTGGTGACTTCCGAGTTGCGTCCCACGTTCACCGGATACGGGCTCGCGGCGAGCTTTCCAGACAATTCCGACTCAGCGGCCAGTTTTCCGTGGACGTAGACACGCATTTCGTTGCCGTCGTAGGTCGCGGTGATCCGGTTGGCGTCTTTCGTCAAATTAGCGTCCTGATATTTGACCTTCAGGCTCTTCCAGTTGTCCGTGAAGACGGTGAAGTTGATTCCCACGTTGTCCATTCGCAGCAAGTATTGGTGGTCACCTTTGCTGATCAGCGGGCAGTAGGTTTCTACGCGATCGCCGTGAACGACGACTTCGAGCGTGAGTGCGTCAGTCAATTGCAGCGATTTTTCGTCGGGCACCACAACTGCACCGGTGACCCCTTTTTCAGAATCTCGCTCGCCCAGAACGGTGCATGTCAGTTCGCCCGATTGCGAATCCGTGACGGTCCATCGATCCGGTACCGGTTTGCGTAGCCCCTGGTCGACCCAGTCCCAAATGAAACCGCCTTGAAGAGCGTCGTGGGATTCGTACGCGTTCCAGTATTCTTGGAAATTGCCGACGCTGTTTCCCATCGCGTGGGAGTACTCGCACTGAGCGAGTGGGCGATCCGGATTCTCGGTCGCGTATTTGACGACTCGGTCAATCGAGGCGTACATCGGGCAGCGAATGTCGGTGTTTCGGTCGCCAAAGTGAGCTTGTTCGTACTGGACCGGGCGTGACGGGTCACGTTGTTTGATCCAGTCGTAGTTGGCGAAGAAATTGACTCCGTTTCCGGCTTCGTTTCCGAGGGACCAGATGATGATCGAAGGATGGTTCTTGTCGCGTTCGACCATGCGTTGCAAACGGTCCATGTGGGCTTTGCCCCATTTCGGATCTTTGGCGAGCGACTCTTTGCCGTAGCCCATTCCGTGCGACTCGATGTTGGTTTCGTCAACGACGTACAAACCGTATTCGTCGCAGAGCGAATACCACATCGGCACGTTCGGATAGTGGCTCGTCCGGACCGCGTTGATGTTGAATTGTTTCATCAACTTGATGTCCGCGATCATGTCTTCGCGGGAGACGGTGTGTCCGGTTTCCGGATCGTGTTCGTGCCGGTTGACTCCCTTGAGGTAGATCGGTTTGCCGTTGACGTGCAGTTTGAGACCTTTGATCTCGACTTCGCGAAAACCGATCCGCGTGGAAGTCGATTCGATGGTGTTTCCGTCGGCGTCCTTGAGAGTCAGGAGGAGCCGATACAGGTTCGGTGTTTCTGCGGTCCACAGTTTGGGCGCGGCGACGTCTTTTTGCAGTGTGACCTTTGCCGCGTCGTTGGGCTGGACCGATTGCGAGGCTTCGAAGGTCGTGACGACGTCGCTGTTTTCGTCGAGCAGTTCGGCGGAGACGGTGAAGTCGGCGGCCGAATCGAGTGCGTTGGCGATTTCGGCGTCAACCGACAAGGAAGCGTCGCGATAGTTTTCATCCAGATCCGTGTGGACGAAGTAATCGCGGATTTGCAGTTGATCGGCCGACCACAGATAAACGTCACGGAAGATCCCGCTCAGTCGCCAGAAGTCTTGATCTTCCAGATAGCTGCCATCGCTGTAGCGGTAGACTTCGGCCGCGATCGTGTTGTTTCCGGGAGTGACGTGCGAGGTCAAGTCAAACATGGCCGGCGTTCGGCTGCCTTGGCTGTATCCGATCATTTCGCCGTTGACCCACAGGTAGAACGCCGAATCGACACCGTCAAACTGAACGTAGATTTTTCGTCCGTCCCAAGACTCGGGGACGTTGAATTCGCGGCGGTAGGATCCGACCGGGTTGCGCTGCGAGTAGTTGGTGAAGTGCTTCGGTGGTTCGCCCATGACGCGAGGCGGATCGACATGAAACGGGTATTTCATGTTGGTGTACAGCGGAACGCCGTAGCCCTGCAGTTGCCAGTTGCTCGGCACGGGAATGTCGTCCCATCCGGAAACGTCGAAGTCGGTTTGGAAGAAATCGCGTGGCCGTTCGCTCGGGTCTTTCGACCAATTGAATTTCCAATCGCCGTTGAGGCTTTGGTAGTACGGTGTGGCGTCGGGCGACGCCTTCAGGGCGGATTCGCGGTCCGGATAAGGCAGCGAAGTGGCTCGCGGCGGCAGTTTGTTGATGCCGATAACTTGTTCGTTTTCCCAATCAGGGGCCTCGGCGAACGCGGCGACATTGAGACCTATTGTCAAGGCGATGCAGGCGATCAACAGGGGGAAATGAGACAGAATACCGGCGGCGGAAGCAGCAAGCGATTTCATGATCAGATCGGTGGGAAGGGCGTGGCGGGACGGGGGCGAGCCCCAAACGGAGACTGGCAATGTAACGTCACACGTCCCCGCAAACCACAGCCCCTCTATGGATCTCTAGCGACTATTTGTCTCACGCAGCAGACGATCGAATGGGTCGTAAGGCTTGCGTGACCCGATGCGCGTGCCGCCTGACCGTGTCGCCCGGATTTTCCAGAAACCGGGATCACGGCAAGTTTGCTGAGAATCCCTCTGGGACGTCGATTGATTCGGTGCAGCATTGGGTAGTGAACGAGGCAACGAGTCCGTTGCGTGGGGAAGGACTCGTTGCATCGTCCACTACGTTTACGTTCGCGGCGAGGGACGCGTCGAAAAACGACGTCTCAAGAGAGGGTGAAGTCTGGACAATAAAAATGCGTCAGTAGTTGAAACGACCTCCACTCGGAATTGTCTTCTACTCGTGGTCGACCGAGACAGATTCGGCGTAGGCGAGTTCGCCGGTGCGTCCGTCGAAGTATTGGAAGATGACCTGTGGGTGCGGGTAGGCGACCAGCCGTTTCTCGCCCAACTGTTTGGGCATGTTGAATACGTTGTTGACCTGCACCACGCAGTAGTGCGGGTACAAACGTTGCAGCCGTGGGATGTCGGGCAGGACGTAGCTGCTCCATCGGATGTCCATCTCTCGCGGGCCGAACTTCCATTTGCCCGTCGCCGGTCGATCGCTCTCGTCGTTTTTGGGCACGTGGTTGACGCTGTTGTGCGGTCCACAGCAAAACTCCCAAACGTTTTCGGTGATCTTGATCGCGAAACTGTTGTGCAGGTCGCCGGTCATGACGAACACTTTCTTCCCGAGTGAGTCCCAGGCATCGATCAGTTTTTCTCGCTCGTCAAAGAAGCCGGTCCATGCTTCTTCCTTGTTCGCCGCGTCCGCTTCGAAGCCTCCGGCACCACTGTGCGGAATCATGAACGGTACGGACGAGATGACGAAGAAGAAGTCTGCGTCGCTGTGGTTCATCGAATCGATCAACCATTCGACTTGGGATTGTCCGAGCATCGTCACGCCTGGTTTGTCACGCTCGGTCACGTCATGCATGTCGCGATCGCCACGTGTGTCGAGGATGAAAAACTCGCAATTGGCGACTCGCATTTTTCCGTAGCTGCGGCGACCGATTGAATAGCTGATTGAATCATCGTCCACCTTTGCCGGCATGTGCAAACGCAAACGGTGTTCGTCGATGACCTCCACGATGTCGTAGACGTAGGAGTTCTTGTTCCCGTCGTCGTTGTCAAATCGCATATCGTTCACGCCTGCTTCCGCGGTGCCCCAATGCACGTGCAGGTTTAGCATGTTGTCGATCGGCAGGTTGGTGAAGTCCGCGTTGGGATCGACGAGCACGTCGCTGCCGGCGGACATGGATGCTTTGCCGAAATGAATCGGCGTGGTGTGCTCCATCGGGTTGGCCCATCCGAGATAGTCGAACCATGCCTGGGTGCCGATGTCACGGAAGACGGTCCGTCGGTGCCGTTTTCCGGTTTCGCCGGCTCCCCAGATGTCATTGACGAGTTCGTGATCGTCGAAGGTGAACACGCTCGGCACGTTGCGATGCCACTGGGCGAGTGCGACGCCACGTTCGAGGTACAGTTTGTAGTTCTCCCAAACACCGACGATGGTCGGCGCGATTTCGACGATCGTCGGCAGAGTGTGGATGCCCTGAACCAACCGCCATGCTTCCGCCGGATAGGTTCGCATTTCCTCGTACAGCCAATCGCCGTTCATGATATGGAAATGAACTTTGTCGGCCCAATCGCGGTTGAGGTGTTCGTAGGTCGTCGCACGATGCCCGGCCCCGTGCAATGGGTTTTGGTTCGCACACGATCCGATTTGAAAGCGAAAATTAAACAGGCCGTTGGGGTTGTAATCCTCGTTCCGAGATTCGGCGGCACTGGGCAAGGTTCGGAAACTGCCGGGCAAACCATGTGGCCGGCCGTTGACGACGAGTTGGTAATGGTACCGCGTGTCTGACTGCAGACCGTCGAGTGTGACGATGCCGGTGTTGTCGTGTTCGATACGCGTCCGTCCCACCGGACCGGTCTGATCCAACGCGTCGGCAGCGAGCCCGTACTGCACAGTGAATTCGCCGGGATCGGATGTCCTCGCCCAAACTCGCACCGAATCTGCCGTCGACATGCCGAGCATCGGGCCGTGGGTGAGGCGGATCGGATCGCGTGCGGTCAGTTGAGCATTCGCGGGCGAGAGCAACATGCAAAACGCGAGCAGCGGCAACACGCCATGGAGGATCGTTCGAAACATGGGATGCCAAATTGTGGGGAGGATGGCGGTAGATCGGATCGTCGTGTCCGTAGCTTTGTATTTGCGGAACCGATCGATTCTGCCGCAAAAAAAGTTGCTTTCAGTGAGAAAACTCGCGTGATTCGAACGCGCCCTGTTTCAACGCATTCTAGTGGAACGCAGGTAGGCGTAGGTGTTGGATAGGTGCTCGCCGCGGCATGAAAAAACTCCGCACGCAGATGCACTGCGAACGGAGTTTTTGGAGTTTGAACGAAGGGTTCGTTCTTTGTGTTTTCAAATCGATGTTTGGCTACATCAATGTCATGACGTGTTAGGGAGCATCGTCATCTTGGATCTTGCCGAAGCCTTTTGGGTCTTCCGCTTGCATCGCCTTTTGGCTGGCTTCGGCGTCTGCGCGGAATTGGTCCTTGAGAGCCTGGTCTGGTTCCAAGACGACCGGCTCAGAGCTGCCGCAACCTGCGAAGGTGAATGCGATCGCCAAGCATGCCACGGCGAATGCCGCGCGGCTGAAAAGTGAAGTCATGGTTGCTTTCCTAGTGGGGGACAGTGGTGTCTCGATATCGCCGCTCGCGAACGCGTTGGAGATTCGGTATCGAGGGAGGGGAGGTAATCGATAAAGGTTACAGGGATGGTCTGCTGCTTTCGCCAGACCAAAATGACTTTCGTCGAACGGCAACCGAACGAGGTGTCCGATTGCCGTGTCTCTTTCAACCAACGCGATGTTTAGATGCCGCTGGTGTCAACGGTTTCGTTCATCGCCTTGGTGCCGAGTGCTCCCCACAGACCGAACGGGCTGATGTCGCCATGCGATGTGGACGACCCGTTGTGGTTGGGGTTGACGAATTTCGCGGTACGATCGCCGGCTTCGATCGAGTCGGTGATGAACTTCACTGCACCGTCGCCGAACAGGACGTGTGCCCCGCCGGTGTGTCGGCTGCTCATGTTCATCAGCGAATCGGTTTCACCACCGCGTGCACAGATCGGGCTGTTTGGCGGGTGGACCGTGGTTACGCCGCTGTAGAACGGGTGTTGCGATGCCCAGCGGAGGCCGCGTTGTTCGGTGACGCCACCCTCGTCCGGAGCGGAGCTGAGCCAGTGCGAAGGACGTTCGGGGTTGACGTATTGGTCGCAGTCGTTGGTGATCGTGTGAAGCGAGTTGCCGCGCACACGCTGCGTGAGCACCGAGCGGTCACCGAGGTCGGTTGTCAATTCACCGGCAGCGATGGTGTTCGACAAACCGTCGAGCACGTCACGGAATGCCGAATCTTCGTGGGCGGTGAAAAAGCCACGGTTGTATTGATTGCGCGGATCGGTTTCCGGAGAAACGTCCCAACGCCCCAGGTAACCACGGCCGATACGGAACATCCCGTCGCCGAGACAAGCACCGTAGTTGGTACGTGCCGCCGCGGGGGCCCCACGACCTGGGTCGCTCGGGCAACGATAGGCGGGCAGTTCTGTCACCATCGGTGGGTAATCCACGATCGCTCCACCGGTCGGGTTCGCACCGAAGGGTGGGAAGGAATGCGTGTCGGTTTCAAGTGGGTTAGCGAATTGTTCCCACAACGCTTGTTGCTCGATGAACGGCAGGATACCGACGAGGAAACTCAGTTCACGGTTGTTACCGTGGTGAGTGAACGCACTCCAGCTGCCGGTGCCGCGTACGGTACCCGAACCGTGAACAGGCAATTGGTTGTAAGCGGAGTGATAGTTGTGAATCGCCAAACCGATTTGTTTGAAATTATTGCTGCAGCTCATGCGACGGGCTGCTTCGCGGGCGGCTTGCACTGCGGGCAGTAGCAGTCCGACCAAGACACCGATGATCGCGATCACGACCAACAGTTCGACAAGGGTGAAGCCCGTTCGAGACGAGCGGCAGTTTCTTTCTGGCATACGTAGGCACCAAAGTTGAATGAGAAAAGAGGTTAAGACCAAAGTGCCTTTCCGTAGATGCTCGCAGGACGAGAGCACGCAGTGGTGCAAAGGTCGCGAGAAAGAAACGCAGCAGGTGGCCGCGGAAACGTTAATCCGCACGGTGGTCTACTGCCGCATTTTGTATTATTCGCCCATCAAAACCCGAAAAAGATACAAAAACCTTGTTCAGGTTGTGCCACGTCGAGAGGTTGAGACGCGCTTGGCGGAGAGGAAGTGCGCTTAGTTGCGGCTTTGGTTGTAGAGTTCACGGATCTCGAATTCGGTGAGCGTTCGGCCGAACATGGCAAATTCATCGATACGGCCGTTGAGGTTTCGGACCGGGGAATCGTCGTAGATGCGTACCGGGCTCCAGTTGCCGAGTTCCGCGTTTCCGAAACGGATTGTTTCAACAGGCGGTCCGGGCTCTCCCGCTTCACTACCGGTGCGCAGATCGATCTGTTCGACCGGTGAGCCGTCGAGATAATGGGTCAGCATTTGGCTCTTCAGGTCAACAACGACGGCCAAGTGGATCCAACGGCCGAGGTCCTCATACCCGAGTGCCGGATCGGTCACGTAGATGCGTCGTTTCAGTTTGGCGAGTTTCAAGCCCGCGTCGAGCTGGCCGGTGGATTTGATCTGCCAGTGCAGGTGCCCGTCTTCATAACGGTCGGTCAAAAAGATCGAGTTAAAGAAGCGGTCAAATCCATCAATACGCAGCCAGGCTGTCATCGTCACGTCCTGGTATTCGCCGTCGATCTTCAACCGAACCCGGTCGCTAGGCTTTTTGAACTCGAGCGATGTTTTCTTTTCCCATCTGCCGGCCGTCAGTTCGCAACCGATGATCGAACCGTCGATGGCGTTCTTGCTGAGGTCTTGGAGGACCTGTGGGTTTTCCGCTTGGGAATTAAAATCATAGAACACGATCAGGCTCGGATCGTTCATGACCTTGGCGCGGTATTCCTGCCACGCTTCGTAGCTTTTCTTTTCTTGTGTCGTTTTGCGGCGGCTCAGGTCCGTCGTGTTGGTGAACTGTTTCGGGTCCGATGCAATCCGTTCCCATTCCTGGTCGCTCTTCTGTTGCAGGCCCTCGCCCGACAAGACTGTTTGAGACGTGATGGTTCCGTCGAGCGAATCGACACGGACTTCGCCGTCGAAAACGTGCAGTTCTTGCTTGCCGTCGGGTTTGATCTCGACGCCGAATTCGGTTCCCAAGTCGAGGTACTTTGTGTTCGCCGTTTCGATCGCGAAACCGACCGCTGCAGGGGGAACGTAGCACCTCACCTTGCCTTTGTGCAGGAACGCTTTGTCGACCGAGACGAGATCGAGTTTGGCAGGACCTTCGACAACGATCATCGCTCCCGAAAGGAAGACGATTTCCAGGATGCCCGATTCGAAGCGTACCGAGTGGCTCGGGACGACCTCGCCGACTTTCAAAGGAGTTGAGGCCGGGCCCCAGTTCACGTCGACGGCGCTTTTGATCAACGCGATCGAACGGTTGGAAACCAAACGGGTTGGCGGGAGAAGCGAATTCGATGGTGGGACGCGGGGTTTGGTTCGGATCCCGATCGACTCATCGTCGGACGTGACGATCGCGTGGCTCAGATTGTCCGGCATGGCTTCACCGAGTCGCAGGGTGAAGAATCCGAGGATTAACGAGGCGACGCAGGCCAACCCCACGGCGATCCACATCGGTTGGCCGTTTGCCCTGGTCGCGTTTCCGCGATCCGGTGTGGTCGTGGCGTTGGGGGCGGCCTCTTGGTTCATGATCTCGGCGAGCGAGATTCCATGCAGGTCGGCGGCCTCTTGGTCAATGTCATAGACATCCACGATCTCGTGGAGTGCCGCGTGGGTGGCCATTGTCTCGCGGAATTGGCGTCGACGTTCGGCGCTTTCGCGTAGTGTTGACTCCAGTATTGAGAACGCCTCCTGGTCGAGCAGGCCGGCGCAATAGCGATCCACCAAGTCGGTGAATTCGGAAGCGTTCATGGCGGAAGTTGACATATATCGATAGGTGAGGACGGTGGTGTCAGCTTGGCAGTAACTTCAGTTCAACACATTCTTTCAGTCTGCGTCGCAGTCGTCCCAACAGTTTGTAGAGGCGATTGACGGGCAGGCTGTTCTTCTCGGCCACCTGTTTGATCGGCGTCCCACTAGCGTAGGCGGCGATCAACAGATGACGTTCTTTGCCGTCGAGTCGAGTCAAGCAATCGCTCAGATATCGGATCCGCTCTTCGATATCGAGAGACTGATTGTCCCCTGCGTATTCTTCGGCAAGTGTCGTGATTAGGTCCTCGTCGAGAACAAATCGGTCTCGGGCGAGGCGTCTTCGATACGCCAGAACCTCGAACCGGGCGATCACATAAGCCCATTTCAAGAATCCCGACGGATCTTCGAGTTCGTCAAATTTCTTCCAAAGCACCGTACTGACGTTCTGCATCACTTCGTCAACCGAATCGCGGTCGCCGAGAAGGGTGAACAAGAACGCCCGGATTCGGCGTGAGTTCGTGGTGTATAAATTGACAAAAGTAGCGACTTCGGCATCACTGCCCGATCGGTCTGCCTGTTCGTTCATTTCCGATCCCATGAAAATCGCACTATAGAGTTACTGCCGAACAGCGAATGTTCGGCCAAACGATTTTCATTTTAACCGGTTTTTTGTTTTATGGGCCCTTTGGCCACATTGTGGCGATGTTTGCGGGGAGATGGTGCCTCGCAATCGTTTTTTGTGCGGTCAAATATCACGTTCTGCTGATGTTTTTACGTGTGGGCGGTATCGGACCATGGTCCTAAGAACACGTCCTCGGATCTTGGTCCTGCGCCCTCGTGACGTGAAAAGAGCCCTGGGAAGATTGCTCCCACAGGGCTCGATTCGGACGTCGTTCGATTCGTGAAGTGGACTGGTCGTTTAAGCCAGCTTTATTTTCAGGGAGTGGGTTGTTCCAGCCAAATATCAGGATTGGGGCCGTGCCGAAAGTTGCCGGAACTTTCGGTGAATCATGTGGCCTGCCGAAACTCTTGGCGAGTTTCGCTACCCTCAAATCAGGCTGCGTCAGGGTGCTAGAACTCGTCGCCGATCACTTCGTTGGCGGCACGGGTTCCGAGCGATCCCCACAGGCCGTATGGGCTCTCCGATCCGGCTGGCGAGAAGGTCGCCATGTTTGTGTCGACCGATCGGCCCACGGTGTTGCCGTCGGGATCGCCGGCGTCGATGCTGTCGGTGACGAATTTCACCGCACCGTCGGCCATCAGTACGTGGCATCCACCTTGGTGATAGCTGCCTGCTGAGAACACTCCGTTGGAGTTGTTACCCGAGTTTGGCCATGGGTTGCCACGTGGATTTCCGCGGTGGCCGCTGCAGCTTGCGCTGTTTGGTGGGGCGATCGTTTGGAAGGCGCTGCAACCGATGGCACCACTGCCCCAGTTGTTTCCGCGACGGAACAGGTATTTGGTCGCGTCGGAGCCGTCCCAGTAGTTCTGGCCGTTGTAGTAGCCAGGGCGATCCGGGTCGATGACGCCGCCGACGTTATTAAAGCAGGCGGAGCCAGGGTTGGCGTACATGTCGCCAGCGTTCATGTAGGCACGAATTGCGCCTTGGACGCGTCGGTCGTCAAGGCTGCTCGCGATTTCACCGCCTGCGATCGTGTTGGAGAGTCCATCGAGGATGTCGCGGAAGGCGAGTCCCAAGAACGGTTTGAAAACGCCACGGTGAGCGGTCCGGTGGATGCCATCGGGATAGGCCCAGTTAGGGATAATCGAGCTGTCGCCGATGCAGGCGGCGTAGTTGATTCGTCCGAAGCCGGTGCGGCTTTTGCCGGAATCCGATGGGCAGCGAAGCGTTGGGACGCTCGTGCGGTAGGCTGGGTAGGCGGTGCTTCGTTCCGGTGAAGGACCCATTGCAGGCCAGCTTGAGCCGCCGACGGTGAGCGGGTTCGAGATCGTTTCCCAGAGAGCCTGTTGTTCGAAGAACGGAAGCAGACCGACGATATAACCGAGCATCGCACGGTTGTTCTTGTCGTCGCCACCGATGGGTTTAGAATCCGGATCGGCCGGTGTCTTGTCGTGACGGGTAACTCCGGTCCAGCCGTTGGTACCACCCGTCGATGGCGGCAGCTTGTTGTAGGCGGAGTGGTAATTGTGCATGGCCAAACCGATCTGCTTGAAGTTGTTACCGCACGACATGCGGCGAGCGGCTTCGCGAGCAGACTGAACGGCGGGCAGTAACAGGCCAACCAGCACGCCGATGATGGCGATAACCACCAGTAGCTCCACGAGCGTGAAGCCTTGGCGGTCTGTTTTGCGTTCTGGATTCATGATCTTCCTCATTGGGACATCGGATAAAGAAACTACGATCGGTGGATAAGACACGCCTCGGTGCGACGGTCAGGGACGAACGACCACGCTGATTTGAAATGTAGAGGCGATCGTTCGAGCGTTTTAATTGGCGAGGCACGGTGCAGGGCGGCTTCCTGTTCTCGCATCTCAAAATGACTTACTTGTAAAACTCAGCGTCTTCTTTGCTCATGGTTTCAGGAACAAAGTTGATCACTTCATCGGACTCGATCAAACGCGGGTCGTTCTCATCGAGGTTAGGCTGCACGTTCTCGGTGCCGCCGTCACATCCAACGGCACAACTGAAGGTGAGGCACAGCGCGAAAGCACCAGCGGTAAAAGGGGACAGGGATGTTGTTGGCATGGCTGTTCTTCTTTCGGTTTGAGGTGGGAGGCTAAGGCGGGGCAATCGCTCGTTGCAGGTGTTTACTGCCGGGTGCGTCATTATTTGCCTTATAAAATGTAAAGTTTTCTAGAGAAACGGATGTTGGGTCGGTCTTCAGTGTCGCGAACAGGGCACTGCGTAAGACGGACGTAGTGAGCGACAAACTTGTCTTCGTGGCTCGCGAGGGTGATTGCGTAACCGGTGCGTGGACTGCAGGGCGGGCAGCCCTGGTTCTGCAGGCGGGTGTCGCGGTCCGTGAGAGCTCAACGTTCAAGCAGTGACATTCACCGAGAGTTCGGGGCGGCTTTGTCAATCATCGAAAGTCTTGCTGATCGCTGAGGGCCTTGTTGATCGCCGAAAGTCTTGGCGACTTTCGCTACGGCCTCAGTTGTCGTGACCCGCTAGCGGTCTTCTTTCATCGCCGCGGCAGCCATGCTTTCGGCTCTCGCGCCGGCTTCGTCATATGCGGAGCGGGCTGCGTCGTTGACTTCGATGACTTCGTTGCTGGATCCGCAGCCGAGGGTTGAGAGAGCCGCCGGGCAAAGTGCGAATAGCAGGAGCAGTTTGCTGATAGATTTCATGTTTTCTTGGGGGTAAAGGAAACGCCGGTATCGAGTGAGGTGGGATGTCGGGAGGCGGGAGGGGTGACGCTCGTGACTCATAACTGCCCCGAGTTCAGCGAGCGTCGGAAGGTGTGTTTTGGGTGCGAGCTGACGTGATCGAGAGTTCGCTGGTTGCCACGGCCTGTCTTTGGTGGACGCGTGGCGTTGTTGGTCAGTCGGGTGGGTTATCTTGGATCTGATTCGCCGGTCGGCCGGGGTTTCTTAAGTCGGTTTCAGGTAGGCCGAAGCGAGTGCTGTGAGGCGATCGCATCCGGCCTACTGCCAAATCGAGTTCGAGCGAGTGTTAGAAGTCGCCGTCGATGACTTCGTTGGAAGCGCGTGTGCCGAGGGCTCCCCACAAACCGTAGGGACTCTCTTCACCTGTTGACGGGCCGCCCGAGCGTCCGACGGGGGGCGACTGCTGGTTGCCCGCTTCGATCGAATCAGTGACGAACTTCACTGCTCCGTCGCCCATCAGGACATGGCATCCGCCTTGGTGGCGACTGCTGGCGGAGTAGTTGCCTTCGTCCTCAATGATCAACCGGATGCAGTTGGCGGAGTTCGGCGGCAGGTTGCACGTGACCATCGTGTATTTCGGTGAGCTCGACGACCAACGGAAGCCGCGTTTCTCGACGGACGTGGCCACGAACAGGTCTTCCCCGTCGCCCTCGGCGATCGTGGTTTTCCAAAACTGCGGACGATCGGGATCGAGGTGTTTGTCACAGGCATGAATGTTGTCGTACATGGCTGTCACGCGAACGAAGTCGGTCGTGCGGTGGCGATCGCCGAGGTCGGTGTTGATTTCGGCCATCGCGATGGTGTTGGACAGGCCGTCTTTCACGTCGGTGAATTCCGATCGCATGTGAGGGACCAAGAAACCGCGGCAAAGCGGGACCTGTTCACGCTCAACTCGCAAGGCATCGTCGCGAGACATGCCCACGCCACTGTCAACGTCCGTCACACACCAACGTGCAAAGGGGCCACGCGCCAACTGCAGTGGTGTGTCGCCGCCGTTGAGCGCGTAGTTGGTTCGTGCCATCGCGGGAAGGCCGACCCCTGGATCGCTCGGGCAGCGATACATCGGGATTTCAGTGACGAACGGCACGTACTCGATGGTCTGGCTGCTGTTTCCCGTTGGGTTTGGCCCCATGCGAGGGAACGAGACGCCGTTGTAGATCGCGGGGTTTGAAATTTGTTCCCAGAGAGCCTGCTGTTCGCAGAACGGCAAGAGGCCGACGAGGATGCTCAGTTGTCCGCGGTTGGACAGGATCGATGCACCGGGGCTCGACCCGCTTCCGCATTCGCCCCAACGTTTGGTGGCAACCGAAGCGGGAACTTCCCACGTGCCGTCGCCCTGGATCGGCAGTTGGTTGTATGCCGAGTGGTAATTGTGGATCGCCAGGCCGATCTGTTTGAAGTTGTTGCTGCAGGACATGCGGCGGGCGGCTTCGCGGGCGGCTTGGACGGCAGGCAACAACAGGCCTACAAGCACACCGATGATGGCAATGACTACAAGAAGTTCAACGAGCGTGAACCCGGTTTTGCGGTTCTTCATTGTAGAAGACTCCATGATGTAAATGGAAAGAGAGGCAGGATGTGGGGAGGGTGCGTACCGTCGATGCCGAGAGGGGGGCAGATTGCAACCGTTTGGCGGCGATTCTTCGGTGCTATCAAGGGTTACTGCCAAAAGGCGACAATTTGCCTCTGCATTTTGATCGGAATTTTGAAAATGTGGTTTATTTTTGAGTGGTCTAATCCTGCGGAGGGGGGCGTCGTGTTTCTCTGTGTTCCTTTTGCGGTGCCCGACGCCCCTTTCTGTGCCGATGATCGCAAATCCAATAGCGGCTTGAGATTTTGGTGGGCTTGCCGGTATTTCGGTTTCAGATACCGGTGAATCGTTGGGGGCCGCGTGGTTGAGGGGCCGCGTGGTTTACAGGTCTATGGAGAAGCGGGTTGGTTGGGTCAGTCGGCATGCGCGCCGGAATCGCATGCGTTCGCAATTGGCGGGATGGGGCGGAGTTTTTGTTTCGAGCGACGCAAACACGGTTGCTTATTTCCGCAGAAATTTTCGAATCCGAGGGGCTGAATTCTCGTTCCGCGGCAGTAGACACATCACGGCATGTTCCGGTTTCCGACTGACCGGGATCGTTCAGTGTCGTGATTCGGCATGGCCACGACCGTTCATTGGTCTCGGTTTGGTCCAGCGTTACGGGAGTTCTGCCGCGATATCGGGCAGGCATTCGTCTCGAGTGCTGAGAGCCGACCGTAGATGAAATAACCGCAGAAAATACACTGTCCCCTTTCGCATTAAGTCCGCTCGTTAGAGTCGTGCGGGCTTTGCGGGATACGCCACGCGTTCGCGAGCGAATGGACGTGCGGGACGGGATCGCCAGCAGCGTGCTGTGTTGCAGTGAGGCACCGATGGGTTGCCGCGAGGGATCGACGTTTCACAGAACACGGCGGTAATGAATATGTCGCGGATGCATGCTTTCCTTCCCCACCTCTTTCCTAGCATTTGGTCGTTTGCCTGCGTATCGCTGTCCTTACCGGTCTCGCCGAGCGGAACATCTCGTTCGGCTCCGCGGACTCAGTCTGAGGCAGCGATGCGGTCGCTAGTGACTCGTGAACGTTTAGCAAGAACGCGATGATCGAAAGAAAAACAGTTTGATTGATCCGGTTGTTCGTCCGATCCGAGTGGGCATGCTCGCCTGCTGGGTCGTGGGCGTGCTGTCGAGCGTGAGCGCACCGCCTGTCGTTGCCAATGAAAACATTGCTGACCCGGATGCTGCGTCCCCGGTTGCCGAAGAGCCGATCGATTTTGATCACCAGATCCGGCCGATCTTCACGTCACATTGCACGTCGTGCCACGGCGGAGTCAAACAGGCGGCTGACTTGTCGTTTGTTTATGAGGACTCGGCCATGTATTCGGTCGAACCCGGCGACCCGGACAATTCGGTGTTGCTCGAACGCGTGCTCGAACCGGAAGACGACGATCGGATGCCGCCACCGGATCATGGGCCGCGTTTGAGCGACGAAGAGGTGGAGTTGTTGACCCGATGGATCCGCCAAGGTGCGAAATGGGGGAAGCATTGGGCGTATCGACTTCCCGAGCGGCAGCAAACGCCAGAGGTTTCGCAATCGCAGTGGCCGCGTGAGCGAATGGATCATTTCGTGCTCGAACAACTCGAGCGACGTGGGATCAAACCTGCCGATGATGAGTTGGCGCACCGCTGGCTCCGCCGAGTGTCGTTGGATTTGATCGGTTTGCCCCCGACGCTCGAGGAGCGTGACGCGTTCCTCAGTGACCTCGCTGCGAGTGGAGAGGCGGCCTATGAACGCGTTGTCGATCGGTTGCTCGCGTCACCGCATTTTGGCGAGCGTTGGGCGAGCGTTTGGTTCGACCTGGTCCGCTACGCCGATTCACGCGGCCAGGGTGAGGATTCGCCGCGGGTGATTTGGAAGTATCGCGATTGGGTCATCGATGCGATGAACCGGGATTTGCCTTACGACCAGTTCACGATCAAGCAACTCGCCGGGGATCTGTTGCCGGAGCGAACCATCGAGGACGAAATTGCGACGGCGGTTCATCGGCTGACCAACACGAACGAGGAAGGCGGGACGGACGACGAGGAGTTCCGCATCGCGGCGGTGCTCGATCGTGTTTCCACGGTTTGGCAAACGTGGCAAGGCACAACGTATGGGTGTGCCCAATGTCACGATCACCCGTATGACCCTTTCACACAGGACGAGTTCTACCAGTTTGTCGATTATTTCAATAACACGGTCGACTGTGATTTGAACGATGATTGGCCGCGGATCGATGTTCCGTTGTCACAGGACGACTACGACAAAGCCTCGCGACTTCGCCGGCAAGTGGATGAACTGACACGTGACATTTGGCGGCGCGAATGGGAAACCGCGTCAGAGGCGAAAAAGTGGACACACCTACGAATCGCGGCGGGCAAAACGTCGAAGGCGACCAAGTTGGTGATTGAACCGCACGACCAATGGGATGAGTACTACACGAGCGGCACGGTATCGAGCGGAACGACGATCACCGTCGACATGCCGATTCCCGAATCGATCGACGAGTTGACGGGGATCCAGATTACCGCGATGCCGCACGATCCCGACCAAGCGTTGATTGACTCGGAGTGGGGATTTGTGATGTCGCACATTTCCGCCGAGTTGTTGCCGCCGGAGGACGCCGATCCGAAGATGAAGCCGGTGCCGATCGGATTGGCTCGCGTTTATGGCGACGAGCCGTATCCGTACCACGATCCGAACGGGAGTCTAAATAACGAGCGAGGAGGATTCTCGGCATACTCGCGGATCCATCATCCGAGGCAGGCGGTTGTGGTGCTCGATAAAGCGGTCGCGGTCGAACCCGGATCGAAATTGCGGCTGAAGATTTTGCACCGGATCACTGAGCTAGCTGCGTTCCCGCTGGTGACCAAACGGGCTCACTTTGCGGTGTCTTCGGACGAGAGTCTCTTGCAGCTTCCCAAGGACGAAACGATCGCCGAGGCGAAGCAAGAATTGAAAGAGACCAAATCCGAACTCGCTGCGATCAAGAGCACAGAGGTGCCGGTGCTGCGTGAACGCGAGGGCGAATTTGCCCGGCCGACGCATGTCTTCGGCGGCGGTTTGTTTTTGACGAAGGAACACCAGGTCTTCTCCGACGTGCCGAATTCTTTGCGTGGCGAGGACGATCGGCTGAGCAATCGGCTCGAAATGGCGAAATGGTTGGTCAGCGATTCCAACCCGCTGACCGCGCGGGTGGCAGTGAATCGCTACTGGGCACAAATGTTTGGAGTTGGTCTTGTTGCGACGGAAGAAGATTTCGGATCGACCGGTGACCGGCCGTCGCATCCGGAACTGCTCGATGACTTGGCGGTTCGCTTTCGAGAGGACTACCACTGGAGCGTGAAGAAGTTGCTCCGTGAGATCGCGTTGTCGCGGACGTACCGGCAGAGTTCGGAGATCCGTCCTGAGTTGCTCGAAGAGGACGCGAGTAATCGCTTTCTCGCTCGCGGGCCGCGGCACGGTTTGCCGGCTGAAACGGTCCGTGACCAGATGCTCGCGATCAGCGGTTTGCTGTCGGAGAAGATGTTCGGCGAGCCGACGTATCCGCCGTTGCCTCCGGGAGTTTGGCGGGCACGGAGGGGATCGTGGAAAACGCCCAAACCGGGTGACGTAGACCGCTATCGCCGGAGCGTTTACACGTATGTCAAACGCAGCGTGCCGTTCCCGATCTCGGCGACGTTTGATGCGCCGTCGCGTGAATTCTGCGTGCCCAAGCGTTTGCGATCGAACACTCCTTTGCAACCGTTGATGTTGATGAACGACGTCGGGTTCGTGGAGTGTTCGAAGGCGCTCGCGAAACGGATGAGCGAACACAGCGACGAGTTGGCCGAACGGGTCTCGTATGGGTTTTTGTTGGCTACCTGCCGGCCGGCGGATTCAGACGAGGTGGAACGTTTGGTGGCGATGCATGAAACGATTTGCGAAAAGAGCGATGCGGAGAACGCGTTGCAATCGGTTGCCGCCGTGTTGATGAACCTCGATGAAGTGATCACCAAATAATTTCCCGCCGCGATATTGCGTGTGCGTATTTTGATTTTTTTGTATTCCGAATTTTGGTCCGACTATGAATCGTCTTTCTATTGAACAAGAGATCGTTCGCACCCGGCTCGAACAGGACACCCGCCGGCAGTTCTTGCAGCGCTGCACGACGGGGTTGGGCGGCATGTGGTTGGCGTCGCAGTCCGCGTTCGCGTCGTCACCGGCCGAGCATGCGACCCTGCCGCATTTTCCACCGAAAGCGAAGCGGGTGATCTTTCTGCACATGATCGGTGGGCCGAGCCAATTGGAGTTGTTCGACTACAAACCGGACTTGGCCAAGTACGACGGTCGTGACGCGCCGCAGGAGTATCTCGACGGACAACGGTTTGCGTTCATCCAGGGAACTCCGCAGATGCTCGGGCCGCAGTTCTCGTTCAAGCGATACGGCGAGAGCGGAGCCTGGGTGTCGGAGTTGTTCCCGCATGTCGCCGGTCACGTCGACAAACTGTGCTTTATCAAGACGATGCAAACGGATCAATTCAACCATGGTCCGGCGCAGCTATTGGTACATACCGGAAACGCGCGGATCGGTTATCCGTCGGAAGGGGCGTGGGTGACGTGGGGCCTCGGTACCGAGAACGAAGACTTGCCGGGGTTCATGGTTCTGCTCTCGGGTGGCGTTCCGCGTAACGGGAAGGCGTTGTGGTCGAACGGCTATTTACCATCGGTCTATCAAGGCGTGCAGTGTCGATCGCAAGGCGACCCGATCCTGAATATTTCCAACCCGGAGAACGTGACTCGCGATATCCGGCGCCAAATGCTCAACGCGTTGGGGGATCTCAATCGAAAGAGTCACGAGCAGTTCCATGACCCGGAGACGTTGACGCGAATCGCCCAGTACGAGATGTCGTTCCGGATGCAGATGGCGGTTCCTGACGTGGCGGATATCAACGACGAGCCGCAGGAAATTTTAGATTTGTACGGAGCCGAAAAGGGGAAGGTCTCGTTCGCTAACAACTGTTTGCTCGCTCGCCGTTTTGCCGAAGCAGGCGTGCGGTTCATCCAGCTCTACGACGGTGGTTGGGACTCGCACGGCACGGAAGCGAAGACGGCGATCAACGATGGGTTTGCGAAGAAGTGCAAGCAGGTCGATCAACCGATTGCGGCGTTGCTGGCCGACCTCGATCAGCGTGGTTTGCTGGAGGACACGTTGGTTGTATGGGGCGGCGAGTTCGGCCGCACGCCGATGCGGGAGAATCGCGGCGGGAACAAGATGGCGTTGATCGGTCGCGACCACGCACCGGCCGCGTTCACGTTCTTCATGGCCGGTGGCGGTGTGAAGCCGGGGTTCACGTACGGCGAAACGGACGAGTTCGGCTATTTGCCGGCGTCCAACCCGGTCCAAGTGCGGGACTTCCACGCCACGATGCTGCATCTGCTCGGTATCGATTCGGATCGAATGAGTTTTTACTTCCAGGGGCTGAACCAGAAGTTGACCGGCGTGAAACCGGCCCGCGTGATTCACGACGTGATTGCGTAGTGGCGGTACGTAGCGCCACGTAGCTCGGTCTCTCGGGAATTTGGTAGTGGACGAGGCGACGAGTCCCTTGCGTGGGAAAGGACTCGTCGCCTCGTCCACTACGGTCCAGGTCTTGGGCAAAGGACGCCTCAAAAGCGTCAGTAATAAAATCGACGTCCCCCGAGACCGAGAGTGTTTGCGTGAAGCTATTGGTTTTCGTCGAAGGTGACGATGCCGGTGTGCATGTCGTACATCGAGCCGACGATCTTCACGTCGCGTTGTTCGAGTGCCCGTTGAAGGTCAGCGACCTCTTTGAGGCGTTTCACTGACAGTGCCACGTTGTTGACGACGGATCGTTTGATCGTTTCGTTGCGATCCTCTCCTTCGACAAAGTTGACTGCCGGTTGGATGCGATGCACCAATGATGTGATCTCGACCGGATCGTGCGATGCGTGTTTTTCGCTGTCCACGGCGGCGGTTACCGCGCCACAGTGAGTGTGCCCCATGACGACCACGAGTTGCGTGTCGAGGTAGTCGACGGCGTATTCGATGCTGGCGATGACGTCGGTGTCGACGATGTTGCCGGCGACGCGAATGACGAACAGGTCACCGAAACCTTGGTCAAAGATCAGTTCGGGCGGAACACGCGAATCGCTGCAGGTGAGCAAGACGGCCCAGGGGTGTTGTTCGTTTTCGAGATTCGCACGCCACGAGAACGCTTCGTGCGGATGGATCGACTCGCCTGCGACGAACCGGGAGTTGCCTTCGGTGAGCAGCCGGATCGCGGTATCGGAATCGACCGTTTGAAATCCTTCGTGATAACTCGGTGTCGGCGCGGTGGCGAATGACAACGCAAACAGGATCCCGCAGACGGCAAGACACTTCACCAGAGTGGTAATGTTCATGGCACTTCGTGAATAAGAGTGAGCGTGAAAAGTGACCCGACTATAAAAATCGTGTTTCGAGCCTGCTATCGCAAATGAGACTCGATGGACGCAGCCAATTGACGCACCCCAGAATGACTCTTGCTCCAGAAGGGCTCGTGAGAGGCTTCGTCTGAGATTGGTGTGATGGCGCGAGTCGGTGCTGTGTCGCAGCAGAGACGCGGGAAAAGGAAGCGGCGTTGATGCAGGAGGTTGGTGACCTTTGGGGCATCAACTTCTTGCGTAGAAAACGAACGAAGGCAGGTCGCTGCGGAACCGCATTGGTATGTCTTATTATGAAATGATGTATGTTTTCTGCGGTGAAGCGAACGTGAGCGAAGACCCGCAAAATATTTCGCAACTATTTCTGCGGGAAATCGTAGCGACGTTGTGAGGCTATCGTTCTGTCATCTATCACCCGCTTGGGGGCACAGCGATTGGGATCAGACAACGTATGTGTTGGTGAGTAGGTGATGGACATTGAACGTGGTCACTCTAGTCCAGGCGGTTGTTGCGAGAAATTGCACGCCTGATGTGTATTTCACGACATTGGTTTCATGGGTCGTGATCAGATTTCGCGTACGGAAATTGCGGTACGTGAACGCGTGGCGAATCAGGAACCAAGCGGTGCGCCGGCGATCTTCGCGGACGTGAAATGTCGTGTTTTGAGCAAGGTGTACGCATGTGATCAAGTGGGTGTGTGTCCCTCTGTTCATTGGTTTCCGGTGTATTTTGAAGCCTAGTCTTCCTTTGTGGGGTCTACTAGGGTGGCTCAATGGCCTTTGTGCGGTTTGTGGGGCAAACGCATTTGGGCTGTGAGCCGTCCGATGGGCGCGGAGGGGGGCGGGCAAAACAAGTGGGCAATGTACCGGCGAGATGATGTGCAGATCGCCTATCGGCCGTCTCGGTTTGATGGGGAGCACGTCAGTGTCGGTTTCGCAGCAAATGAGTTAACCGATGCAGTTAATCCAGGTGGCACTGCCACAGGATCGCGTGTGTGTGCAGATGGCAAAACATGTTGAAAATTCCGGAGCGGCTTCTTCTCAATCTTCGCACCCGATAGGCGAGGCGCTGACCGCGTTTGTGAATCAGTTGGGACGGAATTGTATCGGAGGGATTGGCATCGATCCCGCGGATCTGAACATCATCGAAAGCAACTCGCAGTTTGCTGAGTTCGTCGGCGTCAAACGTGACGAGTTGTTCGGGGTGAACCTGAGTGAGTTGCTGCCGGAGATTGCGGATTCCGGGATGGTCGAAGATATCGCGTCGTTGGCGAGCGGTGAGCAGGAGCGTTTTCAACGAACGCTCTTTGTGCAAGGCGAAGATCGCTCGTCGCGTTGGATCCAAACGACGTTTGCAATGTGGGATGGGGCTGGGGATGACGATGTCGACAACGTCGTCGTTGCAACTGCGGTGGATATCAGTGCGGCGGTGACCGCGGAACAAGAACGCGAGCAAACTCTTCAGCGGATGGAGATGGCGCAGAGACATTCGCAGGTCGGTTGCTGGGAATTGGTAAAAGGCGAAACGGTCGGATGGTGGTCACGTCAGTTGTTCGAGATGTTCGGGTTGTCGCCTAACCAAGCACCGCCAACGTTTGAGCAGTTCCTCGAGTTGGTTCATCCGGATGACCGTCAATCGATCGTGGAGTACCACCAGACCGAATTGCGTTTGAACGGTTCCATTGAGATTGAGTTTCGTCGAAACCCGGAGATTGGTGAAACGCGATGGTTTCATGCTCAGGTGAAAGCGTTCCAACGCGGTGACGAAACGGTTTGGTTCGGAACGACCCAGGACGTGACGCAGCGGCATCAGATGGAGTCGGCGATCATCGCGAGTGAAAAGATTTATCGCGAAATCGTCGAGACGGCTTCGGAGGGACTGACGATGGTCGATACCGAAGGAAAGATCATCAAGACCAATCAGGTCGCGGCGAACATGTTCGGTTACGAACCGGAGGAGTTGGTCGGGAAAGGAATCTTCGAGATGATCGGCGAAACGTCGCGCGATGACTTGTCGGAGAATTTCAAGAAACGTGCCGATGGGATTGCTGAGGCGGTTGAGTATCGGGTGAAGCATCGAGACGGGCATGAACTTTGGGTGCTCGTTTCATCCCATCCGTTGTTCGATGAGAACGGGACATTCACAGGCACCAGAAACGTGGTGCTCAACATCACTCACCGCAAGATCGCTGAAGAACTCGCACGCAAGGCGGACGTCGCTCAGGCGAAGTTGGCCATGTTGTCCGAACGGGAGCGAGATGTGTTTGCGTTGGTCGTCGAAGGTCTGATGAACAAGGTCATCGCGCGGCGACTCGACGTCAGCGAAAAGACCGTCGAGCGGCATCGGTCGAACCTGATGAAGAAGCTCGGGGTACGGGGGGTGGCCGAGCTGGTTCGCATCGCGATGGATGCCGAATCGATCCGCCGATGACGTCGAGTGAATCGTTCGCTCTTTAATGAATACCCCGTTTTCGCATGGCGTGACGGCGTTGATGTGATGGCTGGTCGTTGGTGAGGACGGTTGCCGTCTGGCGGTGGAGCCTTTCCGTCTGGCGGTGGATTAATGAGCAGTTCTTCAGGAGGTGAATAATCGTACCGTATGAGGGATGTCCCCCAATTGAACACAAATTGCACGCTCGCCGCTAAACACGGCCGATAATATTACAACGACCTTGAAGTACGGCTCAGCCGGCTACGGAAGACTTTCGCTTGGGGCAAAGAGGAGGTCTTCTTCACCCGGCTGAGCCTACTTCAAATCGTTTTTCGATCGCATGCTGCTGCGATCGTCTTTTTCAGCGACGACATGATGCGGGTGGGACTGCTGTCGTCGTATCTTGGCACAGGTGCCACGTAGGCTCGCCTCTCCGAGGCGGGCAGAGCGCGGTTGAGCTCTTGGCCGTTTGAGGCCTTGTTGGTTTGTTGAAGGAACCGACGCCTGTTCTCGGTCTTGGAAAGACCGAGCTACGTGGGTGAGCCGGATGGTTGTGCGGCTTCGGGGGGGAAACGTTGATTGAGTTTTCATCTCAACATGCCGAATACCCGAGTGCTTACGCACTTCGGCTCACTGGTGGAGGCCACGTAGGGCCGCCTCTTCGAGGCGGGCCCGAAGCGGGAAGCGAATTTGATTTGCTGTTGCGTGTAGCGACCACTTGTAGCCTCCGCCGGGGCGAGCCCGGACGGAAGGTTGCATCTGCGTGGTTGTTAGCCCGTCTTGGGAAGGCGGGCTACACGTTCGCTGCGTAGCGGTGTTGGAGAGATTCGACTTGCATGTCGTTTTCTCGCACTGCTTTCATTGCTCGCACGGCAGCTTCTGCGGCCGAGAGGGTGGTGATGCAGGGGACGCCGTGTTGGACGCCGGCTGCGCGGATCTTGCCTTCGTCGGTTCGGGCTCCCTTGCCGCTCGGCGTGTTGAGGATCAACTGCACATCATCGTTCTTGAGGTAGTCGATCAGGTTCGGGTGCCCTTCGGCGATCTTCTTGACCTTGGTGACGGCAATGCCGGCTTCGGTCAGTCGCAGTGCGGTTCCCTCGGTGGCCAGGATTTCGAAGCCGAGTTCGATCAGCGATCGGCCGATCTCGACCACGTTTTCTTTGTGGCGGGCGGAGAGGGAGATGAAGATCTTGCCCGAGTCAGGCAGCACGGTGCCAGCGGCGAGTTGGCTCTTGGCGAACGCCATCGAGAACATCTCGCTGATGCCCATCACTTCGCCGGTGCTACGCATCTCGGGGCCGAGGACGATGTCGACGCCGGCGAACTTCCGGAATGGGAACACCGATTCTTTAATCGACACGTGTCGCGGAATCGGTTCTTCGGTGATGCCGAGTTCGGAGAGCGTTTTGCCCGTCATGACTTTCGTGGCGATGCCGGCAACAGGAACGCCGGTGGCTTTGGCGACAAACGGCACCGTGCGGCTGGCCCGCGGGTTGACCTCGAGGATGTAAACCTGAGGACCGTCGGCTTCCAACTTGACCGCGAATTGGATGTTCATCAGGCCGATCACGTTCAGGCGGGCGGCGAGTTTCCGAGTCGCATCGCGGATTTCGGCGAGGACCGGTTGCGGCAAACTGAACGGCGGGATGCAGCACGCGGAGTCGCCCGAGTGCACACCGGCCTCTTCGATGTGTTCCATGATTCCCATGATCACACAGTCATTACCGTCCGAGATCGCGTCGACGTCGACTTCGGTGGCGTCCTCGAGGAAGCGATCGATGAGGACCGGTTGTCCGTCGGCGACGATGAAGGCTTCGGCGACAAAACGTTCGAATTGTGACTTGTCGTAGCAGATTTCCATTGCTCGGCCGCCGAGCACGAAGCTCGGCCGGACCAGTGCCGGGAATCCGATCCGTTTGGCTTCGACGCGGGCTTCTTCCATGTTGCGGGCGATGCCCGACGGTGGTTGTCGCAGGCCGAGTTCGTTGATCAGGCTTTGGAACAACTCACGGTCTTCGGCGGTGTCGATCGTGTCGACGCTCGTTCCGATAATCGGCACGCCGGCTTGTTCGAGACCACGGGCGAGGTTCAGTGGAGTCTGGCCGCCGAACTGAACGATCACGCCGTCAGGTTTGATTTCGTCGCAGATATTCAGCACGTCTTCGATCGTCAGTGGTTCGAAGAACAGCATGTCCGACGTGTCGTAGTCGGTCGAAACCGTTTCGGGGTTACTGTTGACCATGACCGATTCGATACCGAGATCCTGCAGCGCGAACGAAGCGTGGCAGCAGCAATAATCGAACTCGATCCCTTGGCCGATCCGGTTGGGACCGCCACCGAGGATCATGATCCGTTTGCGGTCGCCCTTGGCGGGGACTTCCGATTCGGATTCGTAGGTGCTGTAGAAGTACGGCGTGAAGGCTTCGAATTCGGCGGCACAGGTGTCGACACTTTTGAAGACCGGGCGGATATTTTGATCCAACCGATACGCGCGAACTTTGAGTTCGGTCGATCCGGTCATCGCCGCAATGTGACGGTCCGAGAAACCACGTCGTTTGATATCGAGCATCAATTCCGGATCGATCTTCTCGAGGGAACCGAGTCCGGTGAGGTGGTTTTCGGTTTCGATCAGGTGCATCAGGTGTTCGAGGAACCACTCGTCGATGTGAGTCAGTTCGTGGATCTCGGCGACGGTCATGCCGGATTTCATGGCGTAGCGGATGTAGAAAATCCGTTCGCTGCCCGGGGTGCTGAGTTTGGCACGAATCTCGTCGCGGTCGGGTTGATCTTCGGTGCCCCATTTATCTTTCGGATCGCTGCCGAACCCGAACGCGCCGACTTCGAGTCCGCGGAGGGCCTTTTGGAACGATTCTTGGAACGTCCGCCCGATCGCCATCGTTTCCCCGACGCTTTTCATTTGCGTGGTTAGGGTCGCGTCGGCTTCGGGGAATTTCTCGAACGCGAACCGTGGCATCTTGGTGACCACGTAATCGATCGTCGGTTCGAAGCAGGCTTTGGTCTTCTGCGTGATGTCGTTGGGCAGTTCCCACAATCGGTAGCCGACGGCGAGTTTGGCGGCGATCTTCGCGATCGGGAAACCGGTCGCCTTACTGGCCAACGCACTACTGCGGCTGACCCGTGGGTTCATCTCGATCACGATCATCCGGCCGGTGTCCGGTTCGATCGCGAATTGGATGTTACTGCCTCCCGTTTCCACGCCGATTTCTCGGATCACGGCGAGCGATGCGTCGCGCATCCGTTGGTATTCTTTGTCCGACAGGGTTTGTGCCGGTGCGACGGTGATCGAGTCGCCGGTGTGCACACCCATCGGGTCGAAGTTTTCGATCGCGCAGATGATCACGACGTTATCGTCGCGGTCACGCATGACCTCCATCTCGTACTCTTTCCAACCGATGATCGATTCTTCGATCAGGACTTCCGTGACGGGCGATTGATCGAGACCGTTTTGGACCAACGCGTCGAAGTCGTCTTTGTTGTACGCGATCGCCGAACCGGAACCGCCCATCGTGAAACTGGGGCGGACGACGGCGGGCAGGCCGACTTCGGCGAGTGCCTGGCGTGCTTCGGCGAGTGTTCCGATGGTGAAGCCTTTGCAGACGTCGAGGCCGATCTTCTCCATCGCCTCTTTGAACTGGTCGCGTTCTTCGGCTTTGGCGATCACCTTGGCGTTGGCGGCGATCATTTCCACGCCATATTTTTCCAGGACACCGTTGGCGTCGAGGTCCATCGCGACGTTCAGTGCGGTTTGTCCACCGAGTGTCGGCAGGAGTGCGTCAGGACGTTCCTTCGCGATGACTTTTTCGACCACCTGCCAAGTCAGGGGCTCGATGTAGGTCGAGTCCGCTGTTGCGGGGTCCGTCATGATCGTCGCCGGGTTGCTGTTAACCAGCACGACTTCGTAGCCCTCTTCGCGGAGAGCTTTGCAGGCCTGCGTTCCCGAGTAGTCAAATTCGCAAGCTTGCCCGATCACGATAGGGCCACTGCCGATGAGCAGGATTTTTTTGATGTCTTCGCGGCGAGGCACGTTCTTTATTTCCAGTAGCGAGGAGGCGACGGCGTCAAATTTTGGGAAGGATAACAGGTTTTGGCTTTGGCGCAGAGGGTTGGGACGCCCAGAAACGTGACGCCGAATTGGGCTTTGTCCGCCGCTAATTGGGGCGTGTGGGAAATATGGGTGGTCGGGGGAGCGCTATCTCGTCGAATTCGGACGAAATCGCTCGACCATCCTCAGATGGGTGGATAGATTGAATCTGGAGTGTGGGTGGTTTTTGAGAAGAAACGGTTCAGGATTGCGTAGGCGAGATCCTCGAAGTCGAATTCTTGCAAAAATTCATCACATGCGAGGAGTCAGCGTCATTTTTGCGGCGCTGTCTCGATCATGCGACGTAGCCACACGAGGGGGCTGGAGGGAAACACCATGAGAACATTTGGATTTCGCGTGATATTGTCTGGATTGAGTCAGGCGAGTGAGGGGCTTGCGCATGCTTTGTACGAGGCCGGTTGTACCGACGCATCGTTGAGGTCTCACGAGGGAGTTGTGTCGGTTCGGTTCCAACGCGAATCCGATTCGCTCGACACGGCGATGTTGGATGCGAGAGACCAAGTTCAAACGGCCGGGTATCGGGTCGAACGGATCGAACTGGATTGCGGCCAGATCGATGCGTTGTCGAAGGGGTGTGCTGCGGTGCATTGAGGGGCTGGCGTTGCCTCCGCCGGGGCAAGCCCGAAGCGGAGAGCGGATTTGATTTGCTGACGCATGTAGCGGCCACTT
>NZ_ANOH01000434.1 GCF_000346505.1 Aporhodopirellula sallentina SM41 | reverse complement strand
ACGGGTTCCCTCTCTTTCGATTTTCGGCGCGGAGGATCTTTCCGGCGGCTCCTCTCCTAGCTCTTGTCTGGCGTCCCAGAAATAGGAGTCGTCGCCACCCGTCGTCCCCGCAAAGTAGGGACTGGAGTTGTAGATCACGGGAAGCTTCAATGATTGTGTCTCGGTCTGGGTGGGACGCGTGACACTGACGTGCATCCGATCCATCTTCCCGTCACCATCCAAGTCGAATTCGGTTTCCACCCAAAGGTCATGCCGGATCCAGTAGTCAGAGTCTTCCAACTCTTTGATGACTTGCGCCTCGCCATCCTTAATGACGGGGATCTGAACGTCATCCCCTTTTAAAGGCGATGACACGAAGAGCAGTAGAGCGAGGACAGTCAATTGAAGTCGATTCATTGTTGCCGAAACCGAGGTGAGATGGTGGTGAGTCTGCCCAGCTTAGTCACACGAAACATTCAACTTCAAGCGTTGATGAGGCAATCGATTCAAAACAACTTTGATTGAATGAACGAAGTCGATCGCACTGTGCGCGAACGCTATGTTGACTGAATGAAATTTGCCAATGGCAGAAAGAGGTATGGAAATAAGTGTGTAACCAATCGCTGTTGGAGTATTTTCACATTCCAATCTGTTAAAGTCCCCAATACGTTCTTTGAGCTTGCTCAAGCCATGCGTTCGTAATTCCCGCGTTCTTCCGGATGCGTTGTTTCTTTTGGTGATCTGTGGGATCGCAATCGGAGAGCATCTGACTGCGGCGTCGATCGTCTGACGATTGGGGCCCCCGGTTGATAGATGGGCCGGTTGATCACTGTGCCGGTTGATCACTGTGCCGGTTGATCACTGTGCCGGTTGCATCAGCCTGAGGGAGTCCTGCCGTGGCGAGCAAGTTCATGGACTCGAATTGATTGAAACGGTTGCGGCGTGGAGGTTTCACATCGCATCGAATGCCCCCGTGAGAGAACTCGATGAATCGTCTGTTACTTGTGTCCTTCTTCGCCGTGCTCTCGTGGCCGGTGTTCTCGCGTACCGTGAGAGCGGACAAGCCGAACGTCTTTTTATCTCGGTGGATGATCTGAATGATTGGATCGGATGCCTCGGTGGGCACCCGCAAGCGATCACTCCCAATTTCGATCGGCTCGCCGACAGTGGGGTGCTGTTCACGAACGCCCATTGCCCCGCGCCAGCATGCAATCCTTCGCGCGGTGCGATCATGACGGGGATCTCGCCACATGTTTCGGGGTTGTATGACAACCGGCAGAGCATGCGGGGGCAAATGCCAGACGCGGAGTTGTTGCCGCGGTACTTTTCCAGTCACGGATACTGGGCGGCAGGATCGGGAAAGATACTGCACTACTTTATCGACGCTGAGTCTTGGGACGAATACTATCCACCGAAGCAAACCGAAGACCCGTTCCCGCGTACCTATTACCCGAAGAAACGTCCCGTCAGTCTTCCACGTGGAGGGCCATGGCAATACGTCGAAACCGACTGGGCAGCTCTAGACGTGACGGACGAAGAGTTCGGCGGCGATTGGTTGGTGTCGCATTGGATCGGGGAACAGTTGTCCAAAACGCACGACAAACCGTTCTTCTTGGCCTGTGGGATTTACCGCCCCCATGAACCGTGGTTTGTCCCCGAGAAGTACTTTGAGCCGTTTCCGTTGGAAGAGATACAACTCCCACCGGGCTATCTGGAAAACGATCTCGATGACTTACCGCCGGCAGGAAAAGAGCGTGGTCCGAATCGATACTTTCCCCACATTCGCGAACAGGGCCAATGGAAGCAAGGCATCCAAGGTTATCTCGCTTCGATCTACTTCGCCGACACGATGCTCGGCCGCGTACTCGATGCGTTGGAAAACGGCCCCAACAAGGACAACACCATCGTGGTCTTGTGGAGTGATCACGGATGGCATTTGGGCGAAAAAGAACACTGGCAGAAATACACCGGTTGGCGAGTCTGCACTCGAGTCCCATTAATGATGCGTGTTCCTAAGGGCGCGCCGGGGCTGCCGGACGGAACTGAAGCGGGGACCATCTGCGATGCGCCGGTGAATCTGCTCAGCCTGTTTCCGACGCTGACACAGCTATCTGGTTTGCCTGATAAGGCGACCAATGACGGACCCAGTTTGTTGCCGCTGCTTAAAACGCCAGACGCCGAGTGGCCGCATGCATCCATTACTTATCTAGGACGGCCGGGCAACTTCGGCGTTAGCGGCAGACGTTTCCGCTATATCCATTACGACAATGGTGACGAGGAACTCTACGACATCGAAACGGATCGCTACGAGTGGAACAACCTCGCGTCGAAGGCTGAGTTTGCCGAGCAGATTGCTGATTTGAAGGCGTACCTCCCCAAGACGTTCGCTGAATATGCGAACAACAACAGCGGTGCTTCGCTGCCTGATCTGCCATGGTCGCCGTTTGACGGTGAAACCAAACTCGTTTCGCAACCGCGTGGCGACGAACTCGAAGTCCGTATCAGCAACAAGGCGGGACAACCAGTGAAAGTGTTCTGCGTCGACGACCATGGCAATGTTCAACCATACGGTACACTGGAGACCGAATGGAGTAAGCCGTATCAAACCCGTACGGGAGAGATCTGGCTCATTCACGATGCCGATGGCCACCCGCTCGGCCATTTCACCGTGGGGAACGAACCTGCACACGCGATTGTTCCGAGTGCGACTGAGTAGCAATTTCGCACGGCAAGACGAGTTCGCGACGTCCTTCGATGGGACGTCGGTTCCCTAGCTCTTGTTCGAGTCCGCCGTTGATAGCGAGGGCACGTCGAGTTCGTATGCTGGGGTCTTGCGAGGTCTGATTGCGATTCGTTTTCGCCCGATGAGGATGAGCCCAGACGTCACGATGAGCGCCGAACCGATCAGCATCTCAAGGCTGAACTTCTCGCCGAACCAGTAGACTCCCAGTCCAATGCCGAAGAGCAGTCTTGAGTACCGAAACGGGGTTACCGCGGAAACTTCACCGGTTCGCATCGCTTTCATTAAGAATGAGTAGGCAATCACACCGACGCCGATGGCAGCGGAAAGGTAAGTCGACGTTGTCGAGGTCGGCCAAATGAACGGTTTGCTATCCCAGACCGCGATCACGATACCGGCGAGAAACACAGCGACAAAACCATACAATCCAAGAATCGCCGTGCTGACGGACTTGGGAGCGGCCCGGCTGGTCAGGTCACGACCGGCAAAACCGAGCATTCCGAGCACGGCCAGCATGGATAGCATTGAAAAAGTGTCTCGTCCCGGACCCACGACAATCACCACGCCAACCAACCCGACCCAAATCGCGGACCAGCGACGCAAACCGACTCTCTCGCCAAACACAACCGCGGCTCCCGCGACGACCACCAAGGGAGTTGCCTGCAGGATGACGGTGGTGGCGGACAGTGGGGTCAACGCGACGGCCAACGCGTAGAACACTCGGCCGGCAACCTCAAACAGCATGCGGTAACGCATCGCCGACGATTGAATCGCCGGGCCGAAGAAGCGATCCCGTTTTCTCGCAGCGGTGATTGCAAAGACCAACGCACCACCAAAGCCGAAAAACACCAACACCTGTCCAACGGGCAAGATCCCCGCGGTTGCTTTGATCAACGCATCCTCGACCGCGAACGCTGCCATTGCGGCCACCATCCAGATCGATCCCATCAAATTGGCTTGCGAAATGGTTGTGTTTTCAGGAATCATGGTTGGGGACAGGCATGGTTGAGACGGGGCATGAAATGTTAGGGCGTTCTAAAACGGCCTGTACAAACGCCGAGCAGTGGCGGTCGTTAGCGAGGCATTATGTGAAGGCTCGCGGAGCCCGGTTGAGGCTCTTGCGGTAGAATCGCCGACTGTGGCCTATCGGGTAGTCCTCGAGTTCGGCAAACAGTTCATATCCGTAGGCTTCGTATAGTTTGGGTGCCTGGAAGCTGAACGTGTCCAGATGGATTTGTTCGCAGCCCGACGCGATCGCATGGTCTTCGAACGCTTTCAAGAGGTGTGACCCAATACCTTGACCGCGCAAATCGTCGCGGACCCAGAAGTTGTAAACGCTCGCCCAGTTCCAGTTCAGGTGCCCCACGATCCCGGCGTCAATCGATCCATCGGCATCGCGATGAAAAAACGCGATGCAGGCAAAACCCGGCGTCTGGACGTGTTCCATCGCATGAGTGGATAGGCCGTTGTGGATGACATCTAACTCGTCAGACGACGGTGATTCAACGAATTCGATTTTGATTGACATGGTCGGCGTAAAAAAGGCTGGATCGGTTCGGACGGTGTCAGTTTATCGTCGCGGCAATTTTGCGTGAGGGGACGCCGCCGACATGGTGCCACGGTTTCGAGTTAGAATCGGGCACGAGGTGAATATCGCCTTCGGACAGGAAACAGCGAAATCGAGTGCTCTGTTTTCCAAACTTGATCGCCCCCAACGATGAGTGACACAAATGAGATTTTTTGATTTTTGCAATAGTGATAACGGCGGTTGTTTCTTCAGGGTTGCAGTTCTCGTCGTTGGCGGCAAAGGAAACGTCGTCGCCGGAGGAGGCTCGGGTACTGCTGTTTGAAGATCAGTTCGATCGGAATGAATCGCAGGAGGTGAAAGAGGAAATAGGGAACGGATGGGCATCCAATAGTGAACGACGGGCCCATGGGAACAAACAAGTTGACCTCAAAGATGGGGCAATGCGCATCTCGTTTCATGAGTCGGCCGATCATGCGGTCTCGGTCACCCATCCGGCGGAATTCCGCGACGGGTTGGTTTCTCTTCGTTTCATGCTCGAAGGCAAAGCCGACAGTCTCGGGTTGAACTTTGCGGATCTGAAATTCAAAGGCGTGCATGCCGGGCATCTTTGTGTCGTGAAAATCAACACGCGGCAGGTTCAGATCAGTGATTTGAAAACGGGACGAATGGCGAACAAGTATTATGAGTTGAACAAAGCCAAAAAGCTGACCTCGGAGATGCAAGTCGAACTAAAATCCAAGTCCAAACGATTTCCAAATCGGCTCGATACGAACAGGTGGTACGCTCTGCAGGTGCGGATCCAGGGTGACACCATGAGCGTAACGATTGACGGCACGCTCGTTGGTGAGTTCTCCTCCGAGGGGATTGCTCACCCAACGAAACGACTTTTGCGTTTGGCGGTTCCGAAGAACGCCGTCGTGGATGATGTTCAGGTTTATTCGTTGTCGAATTCGTAGGCAGTCGGTTGCTGTCTTGAATGAATTCGGCTGCGGTGTCTTCTTGTTGCCAATTCTTTAAATCGCTCGCTTCACAATAAAGAGATTTATCTATCTATGAACGTTGGATCAGTTTGCGTGTTTCTTTTCGCTCTTTTGTCGCTATGTCACTTGGGGACAGGCGTTGTTTTGGCGGATGATTCCGTCGTGAGAGCTTCGCCTTTGAAGGTCTTGTTGGTAGCAGGTGGATGCTGTCATGACTACGAAACGCAGTCAAAGCTGCTCAAAGAAGGGATTGAGCAACGGATCCATGCGAACGTCACCGTCGTCACTAGCGACCAAAGCAACACGAAAGCGACGTTCGAGATTTATGAAGCTGATGATTGGGCGGAAGGGTACGATGTCGTCATCCATGATGAGTGTTCGGCGAACGTAACCGAACGACCTTACGTTGATCGGATTTTGGCGGCGCATCGCAACGGAACACCCGCGGTGAATCTGCACTGTGCGATGCACAGCTACCGGTGGGGGAACTATCGGGCTCCCGTGAAACCGGGCGCGGACAATGCGGCGTGGTATGAGATGATCGGAGTTCAATCAACGGTGCACGGACCGAGGGCTCCCATCGATGTGCTTTACACCAATTCAAACCATCCGATCACCAAGGGCATGGAAGATTGGCGAACGATCGATGAGGAACTCTACAACAACGTGAGGGTGTTCGATGGCACGAGTGCTTTGGTGGGCGGGAATCAAATGGTGCCACCCAATAAACGACAATTGAAGATGAATCCTGACGCGAAGGCGAAGGAAGCAACCGCTGTTGTCGCCTGGACGAACGAGTACGGTCCTAAGAAGACCAGGATATTCAGCACTTCGCTCGGTCATCAAAACGAGACCGTTGCCGATGAACGGTACATGGAACTCGTTGTTCGTGGGGTCCTGTGGGCAACAGGCAACCTTGCTGCGGATGGAACCCCGACCGCAGCGTTGAGTAAATAGACGTCTGACGTCTTTCTTTCTGTCCGCCCCGGCGGATGGTTTTCGCGGAGGCGGACTAGAATATCGGTTGCCGTGACCTGTTGACGCGAGTTCAGGCTACTTCGCGTCTTCGGTTATTTGCCGGAGAATTCAAACTTCCCGTCGCGGTAGTCGATCGCGATGGTCGTTCCTTCCTCGTAGCTGTTTTTCAACAGTGCCGTGGCGAGCGGGTTTTGAACCTCTCGCTGAATGACCCGTTTGAGCGGTCGAGCGCCGTAGGCCGGGTCGTATCCGACTGCGGCAATCTCATCGATGGCGACGTCGGTCAATTCGAGCGACAAACCGTTTCCGGCGAGTCGACGTCTGAGGTCTTCGAGTTGCAACTCGACGATGCGTCGAATTTGGTCTTGTTGAAGCGGATGGAAGATCACGATGTCGTCGATCCGGTTGAGGAACTCGGGTAAGAATCGAGCCTTCAACGCGTCCTGGACGGCATTGCGCATCTCTTCCTCATCGCCGCCTTCGTCGGTGACGCGTTGGATCACTTGGCTGCCGACGTTGCTAGTCATCACGACGACGGCATTGGTGAAGTCCACGGTTCGTCCTTGGCCGTCGGTCAGTCGTCCGTCATCGAGTACCTGCAGCAAAATGTTGAAAACGTCTGGGTGTGCCTTTTCCATTTCGTCGAGCAGGATGACTGCGTACGGACGTCGTCGAACAGCCTCGGTGAGTTTGCCGCCTTCTTCGTAGCCGACATATCCCGGAGGCGCACCGATCAGACGCGACACACTGTGCCGTTCCATGAATTCACTCATGTCGATTCGGACCATGGCGGAGTCGTCGTCGAACATGACTTCGGCGAGAGCCTTGCAGAGTTCCGTTTTTCCAACACCGGTTGGGCCGAGGAACAGGAACGAGCCGATCGGACGGTTGGGGTCTTGCAGACCGCTGCGACTACGCCGTACCGCATCGGACACCGCGGTGACCGCTTCGTCTTGTCCGATAACGCGTTGATGCAATCGTTCTTCCATGACCAGCAGTTTGGCTCGTTCGGTTTCCATCATTCGCGAAACCGGGACGCCGGTCCAAGTGCTAACGACCTCCGCGATTTCCTCCTCGGTCACTTCTTTGCGAAGCAATCGACGATGGTCTCGTTCGGGTGTCGAGCTATCGGTGTTGCCATTGTCTGCGCCGGAGGCGGGTTTATTGGATTCGGTCGCCTCCATTTCGTCGATGCGTTTTTGCAGTTCGCGTTGACGGGTTTGGACCTGCAACATTTCGCGATAGAGGTCTTCCGGGCTTTCACCACGGAGTTGCTTCTCTTTCGCTTCGGCATCGAGTTTGGCGAACCGGTGTTGCAGTTCTTCCGCCTCCTGGCGTATCGATTGAACATCATCGAGGCCCATCTTCTCGGCTTCCCACTGTTCCTTCAGGCTCGCGAGTTCCGCTTTGACCTCTTCCATTTCGTCTTCAACTTCATTGCGTTTGTCGACGGCGGATGCCTCCGATTCATCAACGAGTTGACGATGAGCGAGTTCGAGTTGACGCAAACGTCGTTGCAATCGGTCGATCGGTTCGGGGACGGATTCTTTTTCCATCGCCAACCGACTGGCTGCTTCGTCGACGAGGTCGATGGCCTTGTCAGGAAGAAATCGGTCGGCGATGTAACGACTCGACAGGTTTGCCGCGGCGACGAGTGCGCTGTCGGTGATGCGAACACCGTGGTGAGATTCGTACCGGGGTTTGAGCCCACGGAGGATCGCGACGGTGTCGTCGATGTTGGGTTCGCCGACGAAAACGGGTTGGAAGCGACGCTCCAAGGCCGCGTCTTTTTCGATGTGTTGACGATATTCATCGAGCGTCGTCGCACCAATGCACCGCAGCGCTCCGCGAGCGAGTTCGGGTTTGAGCAAGTTTGCCGCGTCCGCCGAACCTTCCGCGTTGCCGGCACCGACGACGAGATGGAGTTCGTCGATGAAGAGAATCACACCGCCGCCGGAATCTTTGACTTCTCGCAAGACGGCTTTGAGGCGTTCTTCAAAGTCACCACGGAATTTGGCACCGGCAACGAGGGCGCCCATGTCGAGCGAAACGACCCGTTTGCCTTTGAGGCTTTGAGGGACGTCGCCTTCAAAGATGCGCAGCGCGAGTCCTTCGGCGATGGCGGTTTTACCCACACCGGGTTGTCCGATCAGCACAGGGTTGTTTTTGGTTCGACGCGATAGTACCTGAATGACACGGCGGATTTCATTATCGCGGCCGATCACAGGATCGAGTTTTCCGGTCTCGGCGAGCGTGGTCAGGTCGATGCCATACTTCTCGAGTGCTTGATAGGTCGACTCCGCATTTTGATCGGTAACACGAGCGGAACCGCGAATTTCGCTGGCCGCTTTAAGCAGATCGTCGGCGGTGACTCCGGAGAGCGAGAGCAGATTCTTTGCTTTGTTTTCGATCCTCGCGAGGCCGAGCAGCAAGTGTTCGGTGCTGATGTATTCGTCCTTGAGTGACTTCGCTGCTTCATCGGCAGCCTGAAACACTTCTTGCAATTTGCCGCTGACACGAGGTTGTCCACCGCCGCTGGTTCGAGGCAGCTTTTCGAGTTCGCTGTTGATCAACGATTGCAGCGATCCGGTATCAACCTTGAGCTTCTCGAGCATCGGTTTGGTGATACCATCGGACTGCGCCAGAGCGGCGGCGAGCAAATGCAACGGCATGATTTCGGCGTTGCCTTGTTCTGTTGCTTGTGCCTGTGCTTCGGCAACGGTGTTTTGAGCTTGAGTGGTCAGTTTATCGATTCGAAAGGCCATGATATTGAGCTCTTTGCATCAAACGGTGGGGAGACGGTTCGTTGCAACGTTGAGTGATCGTGGACCGATGAAACGTTGCGAAAGTTCAGTGTGCGGATAGGCACTCGCACACGGGTTTTGGCGGATGGTTATTGCGAAAAAAAAGGCGAGCACTTGCGGTGCCAAAAGAGACATCGCAAGACTCGCCAGAAAGGTTCTGCGCCTGTTAGGGCGAGGTTCTATTCTTTGACTTCGAACTCCGCGTCGATCGCGTCGTCGTCATCACCGCCGGAGGCGGCGGCACCCGAAGCGGCTTCGTCACCGGTCTTCTCGGCGGCGTCGGTCTTTTCATAGAGAACCTTGCTGAACGCTTGCGAAGCGGCGTCGAGTTCGTCTGATGCTGCTTTCATCGCGGCCAAGTCGTCGCCTTCGGCGGCCGTTTTGACCTTTTCGATTGCTGCGTTCATCGGAGCTTTGTCCGCATCGGTCAGCTTGTCAGCGTTCTCGGTCATCAACTTCTCGAGTTGATAGACTTGTTGGTTTGCTTTGTTGCGTGCTTCGACGAGTTCGAATTGTCGTTTGTCGTCTTCGGCGTTCGCCTCGGCGTCTTTCCGCATTTGTTCGATATCGTCATCGGACAACGCACCGCTGTCTTTAATCTCAACGTGTGCTTCCTTGCCGGTCTTGAGTTCCTTCGCCGAAACGCTGAGGATCCCGTTTTGGTCGATGTCGAATTTGACTTCGATTTGCGGAACGCCACGTGGTGCAGGCGGGATGTCGTCGAGGTTGAATTCGGCGAGCAACCGGTTGGCGTTTGCCATCTTGCGCTCCCCTTGGAAGACGCGAACGGTAACGGCGGTTTGGTTATCCGCGGCGGTACTGAACACGTTCTTCTTCTCGGCAGGCACAGTCGTGTTGCGTTCGACGAGCGGCGTCATCACACCACCTTCGGTTTCGATACCGAGAGTCAGTGGAGTGACGTCGAGCAAAAGAACGTCGGTTCGGTCACCGGCCAAAACGCTACCTTGGATCGCCGCGCCGATGGCAACGACTTCGTCGGGGTTGACGCCTTGGTGAGGTTCTTTGCCGAAAATTTCTTTGACTGCTTGGCGAACTTTGGGGACACGCGTGCTACCACCGACGAGGACGATTTCGTCGATGTCACTCGGGCTCATGCCGGCGTCTTTAAGAGCCTGCATGACGGGGCCACGGCAACGGTCGACGAGTTTGTCGATCAACTCTTCGAACTTCGATCGTGTGATCTTCATCGTCAAGTGTTTCGGACCCGACGCGTCCATCGTGATAAACGGCAGGTTGATGTCGGTTTCAGGCAGCGTGCTGAGTTCTTTCTTTGCTTTCTCGCACGCTTCTTGAAGCCGTTGCAACGCCATCGCGTCGTTACGCAGGTCGATGCCGTTCTCTTTCTTGAACTCCTCGGCAACGTGGTGGATCAATGCTTCGTCGAAGTCGTCACCACCGAGGTGCGTGTCACCGGAGGTCGAAACAACTTGGAAGACGCGGCTTTCTTGATCTTCGTCACCACTGTCGGCGACTTCGAGAACGGAAACGTCGAACGTACCACCACCGAGGTCGAAGACGATGATGCTTTCATCTTTCTTCTTGTCGAGGCCGTAAGCGAGTGCAGCCGCGGTTGGTTCGTTGATGATCCGTGCGACTTCGAGGCCAGCAATTTGTCCGGCGTCTTTGGTCGCTTGACGTTGTGCATCGTTGAAGTACGCCGGTACGGTGATGACGGCTTTGTTGACTTTGTGTCCGAGGTACGACTCGGCGGATTCTTTCAGCTTACGAAGAACCTTGGCGGAGATTTCTTGCGGGGTGTACTCGGTGTCGCCGACTTCGATCTTCACGTAGTCGCCAGGACCACCGGTGATGCCGTAGGGCACCATCTTTTCTTCCGATTCGACTTCGTTGTGCCGCCGACCCATGAAACGCTTGGCCGAGTAGACGGTGCGTTTTGGGTTGGTGACGGCTTGGCGTCGGGCTGGTTCGCCGACGATGGTTTCTTCTTTGTCGGTAAACGCCACGACACTCGGGGTCAGCCGGTTGCCTTCGGGGTTGGGGATAACTTTTGCTTCGCTACCTTCCATGATTGCGACCACACTGTTCGTGGTCCCGAGGTCGATACCGATGATTCTTTCGCCTTGTGCCATGATGATTTCTCCGCTGGGTGTGGCCCCGGAAGCGGGGCGTTTTTGTCAGTGATTTGAAGTTTGTTATTTGGTTTTCAGCTCGCCCGACTGATACGGGCTGGCTGGTTGTTGAGGATGTCAGACATTTGCTGGCGAGGGGAGTGAATGGCAAGAACTGTGCCAGAGCGTGCTTTTTCGCCTCGCGTCAAAACGGCAATGCAGCTAAAAACACGTGTTTTACCGCGTGTTTTGCGTCTGACACGGTGCGGGAAAAGTTTCGCGGAACAAACTGGCAGCCGGTGAGAACGAGAGGTTTGAGCCAAGACGGCGGCGTGTCAATTCGGCAGCTTTGGCAGGCCTCACGTGTCCGTTTCGGCGTCGTGACGGGATGTTGTGGCTCATCCGCTTCTACACAAATCGTTCAGTCGTTACACATGAGGCCGCCGACTGCGGTGGAGTAAACGGCGTATATCGCATAACCGTTTGTGTTCGCCGGTTGCGTCTCTTTGCTGATGGATGTTGGACGAGCAGTCGATTGATAGGAGTTGTTTGCAGAGGGCATCGCTGGGACAACACGTGGCAAAACCAGGGTTGGAACGAAACACCAGGAATCGACAACTATGAGCAATGCAAGCCAAAAACCGAGTGTCGATCATCTGAAACTGATCGACCGCGAGCTGCTTGATTTGGTAAGCCGACGGCAGAAGATCGTCGCCGAAATGATGGAGCAGCCAGAGCAGGAGTTTGGTCTGCAAGAGGCGATCTTAGCCGCCGAAGCGTTGGTGGACGGCGAGGTTGCCGCGCTAAGCGAGGCGGCGCAGAAAGCAATTTTGCGGCACATCGTCTCGGCGTGTTATCAGGCGGCACAGCCCCAGCGGGTCGCGTTCTTGGGGCCGGTTGATAGTTACAGCCATTTGGCGGGGTTGGCGTATTTCGGCGAAGGCATGGAGTTGACGCCTGTGTCCAGCATCGGCGCCGTGTTTGATTCGGTTGAACGCGGCGACTGCCAGTATGGGATCGTGCCGATTGAAAACAGCACTGACGGACGGATTGTCGACACGCTCGGAAAACTGGCCAACGGCGAGGTGAACATTACCGGTGAGTTGCTGTTGGCGATTCACCACAATCTTCTTTCGCACAGTGCGCGCGACAAAATCACCCAGGTCCACAGCAAACCGCAGGCGTTGTCGCAGTGTCGAGGTTGGCTCGCCTCTCATTTGCCGGGGGTCGAGTTAGTGGAGACGGCATCGACAGCGGCGGCCGCGGAAGCCGCGTCGACGACGCCTGGGATCGCCGCGGTGGCCAGCCTCGCAGCCGGGCGACGGTATGGGCTCGATGTGGTGCAGGCGTCGATTGAGGACAATCGCAACAATGTGACGCGGTTTGCGGTATTGGGGTCGGACCGGCCGGGGCCGAGCGGCGACGACAAGACGACGTTGTTGTTTGAGGTCGAGCATCGGCCGGGGGCGTTGGCCGATGTGATGGGGATTTTTCGCGATTGTGAGCTGAATTTGACCTGGATTGAGTCATTTCCTCAGCCCGGGCGGCCGAATGAGTATTTCTTCATCGTGGAGTTTCCAGGCCACCAAGCGGACCCCGGCGTGTCGAAGATGCTCGCGACCTTGGGGCTGCAAACTCAGCGAGTTGCCGTTTTGGGCAGTTATCCGGTCGGAAGAAGGGTGTGAGAAGCGTCTTTCCCCTTGAAAATTCTGGGGGCTCCATTCACAATCCCCGCTCGATTTTTCGAAACGGTTCACTTTTTCGAAAACATTCCCGAATTCAGGCGAGAACGCTCGAGGCCATTTGTCGACCTCGGCCGATCGGATCCCGCCGCCCCTCTGTATCCTTGGAATAGAACAAACATGGCACGTTACACCGGCCCAAAAGCCCGTATTAACCGTCGTTTAGGCACTTTGCTTTATGAAACAGCAGGTGCCACCCGTGCCCTTGACCGTCGTAACACTCCTCCGGGGATGCACGTTCGGGGCCGCCGGCCGAGTAACTACGGTCTGGCGTTGATGGAGAAGCAAAAGATCAAACACTATTACGGTTTGGGCGAACGCCAACTCCGTCGTTACTTTGATAACGTGGGCCGTAAGTCGGGCAACACCGGTGAGTTGTTGCTTCTGCTCTGCGAAAGCCGTTTGGACAACGTGGTGCGACGTGTCGGGTTCACCAAGACTCGTCCGCAAGCCCGTCAAGGGATCACCCACGGTCACTTCCGCGTCAACGGTGTGAAGGTGACCAAGCCCGGTTATCTGCTTCGTGCCGGCGACATTATCGAAGTCCGCGGCCGCGAGAACTTGAAAAACCTCTATCGTGGAGTGATCGCTAACTCGCCACCGGATGGATTGGATTGGGTCTCGTTTGACAGCGAAGGATTGCGGGCGACCGTTTTGAGTCTCCCCGGGCCTGTCGATATTAGCCTTCCTGTCGACGCTAACAGCGTCGTCGAATTCCTGTCACGTTAAACTCGTCTATCGCTTAAATTGACCATGCACAGTCCAGTAGTTGTTCTCGGTGGTGGCCCCGGTGGATATGCGGCCGCGTTCCTCGCGGCCGATGAAGGCCTCGATGTCACCATCGTGGAGGCCGAGCCTCGTTTGGGCGGCACTTGTCTGCTGCGTGGTTGTATCCCTTCGAAGGCGTTGTTGCACGTCGCGAAGGTGATCAGCGAAGTCGAGGAACTCAAAGAAGATTGGGGAATCGAGTACGAGGGCGCGCCGAAGATCAACGTCGACACGGTGCGTGCTCGCAAGGAAAAAGTGATCACCAACCTGACTGGTGGTTTGGCGAACTTGGCGAAACGCCGTGGCGTCAAAATCATTCAGGCTCGTGGCACGTTCGCTAGCTCCAACGAACTCAAACTCGAAGGTGACCACGAGTCCATCCCTGAGGGAGCAACGCTCACGTTCGATCACTGCATCCTGGCGACAGGAAGCGTGCCGGCGATGCCGCCTGCCTTCGATATCGGTAGCGATCGTGTGATGGACAGCACGGGGGCCCTCAATTTGAAGGACATCCCCGAGTCGTTGTTGGTCATCGGTGGCGGTTACATCGGGCTCGAAATGGGCACGGTTTACGCTAACCTCGGTTCGAAGGTCAGTGTTGTTGAGTTGGCCGAAGGCTTGCTGCCCGGGGCCGATCGAGACCTCGTCAAACCACTCGCGAAACGTGTCGACGCAATGTGCGACGGTCGCGTTTACCTGAACACCAAGGTCGGCTCGGTTTGCGAAGTTGATGACCAAATCGAAGTCACCTTTGAGGGCCCGAACAAGTTTGGGCATCAGAGATTCGATCGCGTGCTCGTCAGTGTCGGGCGTCGTCCGGTGACTCGCGGACTCGGGTTGGAAAACACCAAGGTGGAAGTCAACGAGCGTGGCTTCGTCGTTTGCGACGCCCAACAGCGAACCTCCGATCCGAACATCTTCGCCATCGGTGACGTTGCGGGCGATCCAATGCTCGCACACAAAGCGACCCACGAAGGTCGTGTTGCCGCCGAAGTCATCGCAGGCAAGAAGGTCGAGTTTGACAAGATTGCGATTCCTGCGGTTGTCTTTACCGATCCCGAGATTGCATGGGCAGGTATCACCGAAGAGGAAGCGAAACGGGAAGGCCGCAAGGTCACCGTGGAAGCCTATCCTTGGGCGGCGAGCGGTCGCGCACAGGCGTTGAACCTGACCAACGGTTTGACCAAATGGCTGATCGATCCAGAAACCAACCGCGTCGTCGGATGCGGCATCGTGGGAACTGGTGCCGGTGAACTGATTGCCGAAGCCGTTCTGGCGATCGAAATGGGTTGTGAGGTCACCGACATCACCGAATCGGTTCACCCACACCCAACGCTCAGCGAAACGTTGATGAACGCCGGCGAAGTCTACTTCGGCACCGCTACCGAAATCTTCAAGCCGAAGAAAAAAGCCGCCTCCGCGTAACGAAGAACGCGGCGAGGCGGTCGTGACGCACGTTCGGCTCGCGCTATCGATGGCCCGTTCCCCGTGAGATGATCGCTGATGATTCCCGTCAACACGCCTTTGCTCGACGGGAACGAAAAAGCATATCTAGCGGAATGCATTGAAACGGGATGGATCAGCAGCGAAGGTCCATTCGTTAAACGATTCGAGGGCGAATTTGCGCATGCGGTGGGCCGTCAGCATGCGATTGCGTGCGCGAACGGATCCGGCGCACTCGATATCGCGGTAGCCGCCGCTGGTATCGGCCCGGGAGACGAGGTCGTGATGCCAACGTTCACGATCATCTCACCTGCCGCGTCAGTCGTTCGTGCGGGTGGCACGCCGGTATTGGTGGATTGTAGCTCCGAAACATGGAACATGGATGTGGCTCAGATCGAGCGTCGCATCACGCCGGCGACGAAGGCGATCCTCGTCGTGCATATCTACGGGTTGCCGGTGGACATGACGGGGGTTCTCGAGATCGCACGTCGACATAATCTCGTCGTGATCGAAGATGCCGCGGAAATGCACGGGCAATACGTGCACGATCGTCCGTGTGGAAGTTTCGGGTTGATCAGCACGTTTAGCTTCTATCCCAACAAACATGTCACCTGTGGCGAGGGCGGCATGGTGGTCACCGATGATGAAGTGATCGCGGAGAAGTGCCGCGGTTATCGAAACCTGTGCTTCCAGGCGAAACGAAGGTTTGTGCATGAGGAGCTCGGTTGGAACTATCGGATGACCAACATGCAGGCCGCTGTAGGACTCGCCCAGCTCGAGAAGTTGGAGTCGCATGTTATTCGCAAGCGACAGATTGGCGAGCGGTATCTGAATCGCCTCGAGGGCACCCCGGGAATCGTCCTCCCTCCGACCGAGGCTGAGTATGCCAAGAGCATCTTTTGGGTGTTTGGGCTTTTGGTGGAAGAGGGACACCCGTTGTCTTCCGGCGATGTGATGAAGGCTCTCGGCGAGAGAAAGATTGGTACGCGACCCTTCTTCTATCCAATGCATCAACAACCGGTATTTCAAAAGCAAGGGTTGTTTTTGAACGAGAGTTATCCGGTCGCGGAGACCCTTTCCGAGCGTGGATTCTATGTTCCCTCTGGGTTGGGATTGACGGACAGTCAAATCGATGAGGTTGCCGACGCGTTGAAGCAAATCATGGCTTCGGTGTAGTGAGCAAAGACCATGAAACAAGGCTCTCGTAAGCGGGTAGCGATCGTCTTTTACGAGACCTATTTGGGATGCGCACCGAGTCTCATCAACGCGGCGAGATTATTTGATGAGAACGGGTGGGCGGTCGATGTCTTGATGAGAGATTCATCGGATGAGTTTGCGAGCCCACCGAACTTGGGCGAGCATGTCGAGGTCATTCGAATCGGTCGTGAGAAGGACTCCTCGTTGAGCGAAGCAGATGTTGTTGATGCCTCGACGCAAGTGGAGTCATCGCAGCCGAGTTCTCATGGTTCCACGTCGCCCGGGGAGGCGACGCCGACGCCGGCAACATGGAAATCTCGCATGCGTGCTGTACTGCCTGCAAAGCTTGCTGAGCAAATTCAGAGAGTGCGTGAAACGAAGGATGACATCATCGACGGCCTGCGACCCGCTACCTGGGCTGCGCGGTCGACTTTTGTTGGCGCCGTCGCGCGAGCGGCGACCAATCGAGAGCCGTATGATGCCGTCATTGGAGTGGACACGCTGGGGTTGGCGGCCGGGCACGCGCTGGCCAAAAAGCAAAAGGCGACGTTGATCTACTGGTCTCTCGAAATCATGTTTTTGCGAGAGTTCTGGTCCCCTGCGAGACGGCAGAGCAAACGCCATGAGCGAATGTGTCACCAATCCGCAGACGTCCTGGTGATCCAAGACGAGGAACGTCAGCAATCATTGTGCGATGAAAACGAGGCTTGGAATTGCCCGACCATTTTGATTCCCAATTCGCCTCGGGGCGAGGTGAGTCCTGGTATCGACCGTGATCGATTTCACCGGCAGTTCCATCTCGATGATTCTGTCAGGGTGGTGCTTCACGCCGGATCCATATGTGAAGGCATGCGATCGAGCGACCTCGCAGCGTCCGCAGCGAAATGGTCCGATCAGACGCGCCTGATCTTTCACAGCCACACGCCGATCGATCTGCACACGCACTACTATCGGGATATCGTCGAGAGCGGGCAGGGGCGTGTGTTGATCTCAACACAACCGGTCGCCTATGACGAATTGGATGCATTGATGGCGTCGGCTGATGTTGGGGTCGTGATTTACGACAGTTCGCTCGGTCCCAATTTTCAATTGCTAGCCGGGGCGTCCGGGAAACTCGCCCACTATCTACGTTGTGGCGTTCCCGTCGTTAGCGTGGACAATCCGAGTATTGCTCGAGTCCTGGAGGAGCATGGTTGCGGTATCGGTGTCGACCGGGTGGAGGACGTCGCGGACGCGGTGGGCTCTATTTTGGCAAACCGAGAGCAGTATCAAGCTCGTGCCTACGAGACCTATCAAAGCTGCTACGAGTTTGAGAAGCATTTTCGAAGCTTGTTGGACTTTCTCGAGAAGCGATAGCAATTCTCGCGACTGCGTCAAAGTGTCCGAGCGACGAGCGGCCGTGACAATGTGACACGGTCAATTCGAGCGAAAAGATTCTATACTCGGCAGTGCACGTTTCGATACAATCGGTTGGTCGGCGGCGGATTGCTGTGGCCTTTGTAGAAGATTTGCTGGGTGTTGTCCGCCGCCTGAAATGTCAGTGAAAGTTGCAATTTCAGGTGAATGGACATGGTCGCTCCAACCAATGAGGACATGCTCGGTGGATTGGATGGTTTGCCGAAGCGATCAGCGCGACGGCCCATCAACGCACCCGGCGGTTCGACCGCGATGGCGAGGCGGACTCGGAAGTCGTTTGATCACAGCCCCATGTTGGTCTTCTACGAGCTGACACGGGCGTGTGATTTGGTTTGTCAGCACTGTCGCGCCTGCGCTCAATCATTGCGTGATCCGGCCGAGTTAAAAACGGCTGAATCGAAGCGAATGATCGATCAGTTGACGCAGTTTCCACAGCCACCGATGTTGGTGTTGACCGGTGGGGATCCGTTTAAGAGAGCGGATCTGTTTGAGTTGGTTGAGTATGCGGTCGGTCGCGGGCTCGAGGTTTCGATCACGCCCTCATCCACTCCATTGGTAACGCGTGAAGCGATAGCGCGCCTGCGAGATGCCGGTATTTCACGCATGGCCGTCAGCGTCGACGGGGCGGACGCTCAAACACATGATCGACATCGCGGCGTTGCAGGTAGCTTTGCTCGATGTTTGGAGATACTTCAGGACGCGAAGGATCTCGGCGTTCCCACTCAAGTTAACACGACGATTATTCCGAGCAACGCGAACCAGATCGAAGAGATGGGAGATCTCTTTGCGAAGTATGGCATCGCGATGTGGTCAGCGTTTTTCTTGATTCCCGTTGGCCGCGCGGAGGCTTCATCGCGTCTCAACGCAGACGAGTGTGAAGAGGTGTTCGCACGTCTGTTCGCCCAATCGCGGAAACAGCCCTACCTGGTGAAGACAACCGAAGCGATGCATTTCCGTCGCTACATGATTCAGCATCGTCGTGATGATGTGAAAGACACCGGGGCTGGCAAAGTGGCATCGCCGCCTCCGTTCATTACCGCAGGGATCAACGACGGCAAAGGAGTGATGTTTGTCAGTCACACCGGTGTGGTTTATCCCGCCGGATTTTTGCCCGTGGTTTGCGGAACGTTCCCTGCCCAGAACGTCGTGGACGTTTATCAAAAGTCCAATGTGTTCCGTTCGTTGCGTGATTCCGAGCGGCTCGAAGGAAAATGCGGGCAGTGCGAGTTTCGTCAAATCTGTGGCGGATCGCGGGCACGTGCCTACGCGGTGACAGGCAATATGTTTGCCGCCGAACCTGATTGCAGTTACATCCCCAAACCATCCAAGGGAGCACAAAAATGCGACGTCGTGTAGCGATCATCGGCGGTGGTATTTCTGGTCTTGCCGCTGCTCACCAACTCGTTCAGTCGGATCCGTCACTGGATGTCCATCTCTATGAGGCCGGTCCGCGACTTGGCGGCGTAATCCAGACTGTTCGCAAGGACGGTTTCTTGATCGAGGGCGCTGCGGACAACTTCATCACCTCGATTCCCAGCGGTATCAAACTGTGTGAGGATCTGGGGTTGGCGGACGATTTGATCAAGACCAATCCGAATGGTCGCGGCGCCGATGTACTCACGCAAGGGAAGCTCGAACCCATTCCGTCGGGTTTCATGGTGATGGCTCCGTCACGAATCTGGCCGATCCTGTCGACTCGGATTCTCAGCCCATGGGGAAAACTGCGTTCGGGGCTCGAGCTGTTTATTCCGAAGCGGAAAGGAGCCGATGACGAGTCGCTCAAATCGTTTGTCTGTCGCCGATTCGGCAAAGAGCTTTTTGATCGCTTGGTGCAGCCGCTCGTTGGTGGAATTTATACCGCCGATCCGAATCGACTTAGCGTTGCGGCAACGATGCCACGGTTCCTGCAAATGGAGCGAGAGC
>NZ_ANOH01000433.1 GCF_000346505.1 Aporhodopirellula sallentina SM41 | reverse complement strand
AAAGGTGGCAAGAGTCGGTTGGTGCCGATGCCGGATGATTTGATGGATCCGCTGCGACGTTTTGTGAATAGCCGTGCGGCGCAGCATGACCAGGATTTGGCGGACGGGACGGCGTCGGTGTGGTTGCCGTATGCGTTGGATCGGAAGTACCCGAAGGCTCACCGGGAGCTGAAGTGGCAATATTTGTTTGCGTCGCACCGGTTGTCGCGTGATCCGAAGACGGGGAGACGGCATCGTCACCATTTGCACGTGGATACGTTTCCGAAGCATCTGCGCCGGGCGGTGGAGTCGGCGGGGGTTCTGAAGCATGTGACGAGTCACACGTTTCGTCATTGCTACGCGACGCATCTGTTATGGAACGGGACGGATATTCGGCAGATTCAACAGTTGCTCGGTCACAGTGATGTGAAGACGACGGAGATTTACACGCATGTGCGGAATCCGAATGAGACGAAGGTGATGAGTCCGCTGGATCGGTTGGTGCGGGAGCAAGAGGGTGCGAGTCGGGATACGCCAGCGGCGTGATTGCTTCGTGCGGAGCAAGTGGTCGGATGGTGGGGGGCGTTGTTTCTGAAGCGTGTTTGGTTTCTGAAGCGTGTTTGCGAATCGAGCGATTTGTGTGTTTTCGCTTTGGGGGCGATGCTCGCATTGCAGCGAATGGTGAGCTCGTTGGGCCGTGACCGGGGGATAAGCGTGGCTGCCGAATGTTTGCTGTTGGTGCTCTGGTAGCGGATGCAGCTTTTCTTTCCTGATCGCATCTGCAAGACAACAGGTCTCCTCTTTCTTCGGAGGAGTTCGTGCTGTTTTGAGGGTGTTGGGTTTGCAGGCTCTCTCGACGATTTTACCCGAGGCCTTACGGCCGTTCGGCTCACTTTGGTGGGGGCTTTGTGTTGGGTTTGGCCCGGTGTTTCTCTCCCTGGTTCGCCATCCCAACCGGTGAGCC
>NZ_ANOH01000432.1 GCF_000346505.1 Aporhodopirellula sallentina SM41 | reverse complement strand
CACGTGCCACTCGCCTTTGCCGGTCGTTTCGCTAGGCGTCCACTGCATCAAGACTTGAATCTTGTCTTTCACCTTGCCCGTCGGGTCCACCCAATAAGTGTCGACACGTTCGTTGTTGTATTTGACGAACACACGTGGCGGTTCGGCGAGTTCCCATGGGATGTTCGGACCGGCGTTCTTCACCGAGTCCACCAGACCGCTCTCGGTCACACTCTCCATCGACTCGCGAGCCACCGGGTCTTCCGCGTACGCCTTCTGCAGGTTCATTTCGCTGACCTGGCGATTGCGTGCCTCTTTGCGCAGCTCCAACGCCAACTCGTAGTCACCTCGCCCGACGAGCTTCAAATACTCCCGCGCAAAGTAGACTCCCTGATCGCCCATCGTTTTGCGTTTGGCCAACGGGATCGTGACGCCCGCGGCGCCGAAACCGCACGCCAACAACAATCCGATCACCGCGACGGTTGTCCCGGCGGGCCGCTGGCCGGACCACTTCCGCAGTGCGAAGATGCCAAATCCGATCGCTGCCAACGGCAGGATCAACATCTGCCACGCCACGGTCGCCGCAAAGCTCAACATTCCCAAGATCAAACAAACCACACCGCTGGTGCGAAACGGCGGAATATCGTCAGCGGAGGCTTCTTCGTAACCGACCTCGGCACCCATTCGGGGCACATCGAACAGGCTATCGCCCAGAATCTTCGAGTCGGACTTGGATTCGGGCACCGAACTACCGGTCGAACCGGAATTCTTCTCAGGGTCTGTCATGAAACGCGGCGAATAACTGGCGTGAATTGACGGGAAAGAAAACAGACCCGCGTTACGCAGCGTTTCGCCCAATGGTTTGCCCAGCGGCGAGATTCTGCGAAGAAACTCCTAATTGCTCGCAAAGCCAACCGGCCGCCCGGCCAGACGCCCCCGGTAATCCGTACTGCTCCCGCAGCTTTTCCAGGTCCATTCGCACCCGGCGATAGTAAAACTGATCTCGCAGCATCGCGGCGGTCGTCTCAAACAGAAAATCGATCGCCGGCTCGGGATCTCCCACCGAAACGAACTCAGGAAACACCTTCCGATCGGCCATCAGGTTGGGCAACGTCACGCTGTCAACTCGCAGGACACGCTTGCCGACCGCGTGCAAGATCCGCCCGACTCGATAGATCACCGCCGCCGGCGTCCCACGAGCCATCAACTCGAGACTCACCGAACCGCTGACCATCATCGCACAGTGTGCCGCCTCGATGATTTCCGAGGTGCGGTCGACGTAAAAATCGATCGGCAGCGACCGGTCTTGCTCGGTCAACTGATCGCGGCACCACAAACAGTGCCGATCCCGGTAGGCGGCCACCGCATAGCGAACGTCCGTGTCTTGCTGGTCGCCGCCCTGATTTTGCAACCGCCGGATCGTCTCGAGCATGATCGGGAAATTGTTCTTCACCTCGTGATCACGCGACCCCGGCAGCACCGCGACCGTCCGAGGCGCCGCCGCGTCGCCCTCGGGACTCTCCGCGGAGAGCCGCCGCATCAATTCCGCGTCCAGCTTTTTCTCGGCAACCGCGTCAAAGAACGGGTGCCCGACGAAGGACACCGGTATCCCGCGCTCGCCAAAGAACGACGTTTCGATCGGCAGCACCGTCAGCACATGGTCAACGCTGCGACGCATTTTCTTGACCCGCCACGCGCCCCACGCCCACAACTGCGGCGGACAGTAATAGTAAACCGGAATGCCATATTTCTTCGCCCGTTTGGCGATATGCCAGTTAAAGCCGGGGAAATCGACCAACACCACACCGTCGACGCATCCGCTCGCGAAAGTCTGCTCGGCTTGGTCGGCAAACCGGAAAAATTCTCGTAACTTCGGCAACACCTCGACCAAACCGACAACGGCGTGTTGCGTCAGGTCGAGATCGAGCGAGCAGCCGGCCGCCTGCATTTCCGGGCCACCGAACCCGCGACAATCCACTTTCTCGCTGCTCGATCGACTCCGCAACTCCGCGATCAATCTCGCCGCGTGCTGGTCGCCGCTGGGTTCGCCGACAGAGAAAAAGAGTGTTTTGGTCACCACAGTTGCCTTGGCCATCAGGAACGTCTCCGATCAAAGGAGACCTCGGTCTATCCGGAATTCATCCCCCTACGGATACGAAATTGCGCGGCCGCGTCGCAAGAGATCATGCTGATCCGGCTTCCGCCGCCCCGCAAACCGGCCTGCTCTATACACTCCATCTGCCCTGCCGTCGCATTTCGTCAACCAGGCGTCGCAAACTGTTCCAAAACCGGCATCGTATCGGCTTAGGTTACCCATCTGCCGCTTGCGCGCCGACAAGGGCATCCCTGGTCACATCGATCGGAACCCCGGCGTCGCACTTCCGTAGCCCCACCCGCGCGGAACATCTGCCATTTCGCTCGCCTTACTGCCTTCGAATTGACGACAGCCTCCAAACCGAGTCCGCCCCAAATGATTCTCAATCGCTTTCGCGCTCACCGGTCACCCCTCGCACGCCTTGCCCTCGGCACCGGTCTCTTGATTGCGTCGGTACTCACCCACGCATCCGCCGCAGAAATCCACGTCAGCCCCACGGGCAGTGACACCAACCCGGGCACGCCAGACTCGCCCGTCGCCACCCTGGCTCGCGCGAAAGAACTCGCATCGCGGTTCGCTAGGAAAGAAAGCGTAACGGTCCGAGTCGCGGACGGCGTTTACTACCTCAGCGACACACTGGTTTTCTCTCCATCGGACTCAGGATCGGAACAGCATCCGGTTACCTATTCCGCGGTTAACGAGGGCGGCGCGATCCTGAGCGGCGGCCGACGCCTGGACCTGGCGTGGAAACCTTATCGGGACGGAATCTACTCCGCCCAAACCGGGCCGGACCTTCAGATCGACCAACTGTTCGTCAACGGCACGAACCAACGCATGGCGCGGTACCCCAACTACGACGCGTCGAAGAAAACCGCTGCCTACCAAGGGTTCGCCCCCGACGCGTTTTCAGAAGAACGTGCCGCGGGATGGGCCGATCCGACGGGCGGATTTATCCATGCGATGCACCGTTCGCGTTGGGGCGGATACCACTACCAAATCACCGGGAAAGATGACTCCGGCGAAGTCACGTTCGAAGGCGGATGGCAAAACAACCGTCCCTCGGGAATGCACCGTGACTTCCGCATGGTCGAGAACATTTTCGAAGAACTCGATGCCCCCGGCGAATGGTATCACGACGCGGACCAACAAACGCTCTACTACAAACCCGCCACTGACATCGATATTGAGAACGCGGTCGTGGAAGTCGTGCGTTTGCGTCATCTGATCGAATTCCAAGGCTCGGCCGAACAACCGGTCCGGTTCGTGACCCTTCGCGGCTTTGTCATCCGGCACGCCGCGCGAACGTTCATGGACACCCGCGAACCGCTCCTGCGCAGCGACTGGGCGATCTACCGCGGCGGAGCGATCTTCCTGACCGGGACCGAAAACGTCAGCATCCTCGACACGGAGTTCGATCAAGTCGGCGGCAATGCAATCTTCTTCAGCAACTACCACCGTCACGCGGTCGTCAAAGGATGCCACATCCACGACGCGGGCGCCAGCGGCGTGTGCTTCGTCGGCGACCCCGACGCGGTGCGTGACCCGTTGTTCGGTTACGGCCAGAAGAATGATCTCGCAAAGATCGACCGCACCCCCGGCCCGAAAACGGAAAACTATCCATCGGACTCGGTCGTTTCCGATTGCCTGATCCATGGCATCGGCCGTGTCGAACGACAACCGGCCGGCGTCCTCATCGAAATGGCCGCTCGGATCACCGTCAGGGATTGCTCGGTCTACGATTGTGCCCGCGCGGGCATCAACATCGGCGACGGCGCCTGGGGCGGACATGTCATCGAACGATGCGATGTCTTCGACACCGTCCAGGAAACCCACGACCACGGATCTTTCAACTCGTGGGGCCGCGACCGATACTGGCGTAGCGACCGAAATACTTCTCAGGTCGCGATCGATCGAGAACCCAGCCTGCCGTTCCTCGATGCCGTCGAGACCACCGTCATTCGAAACAGCCGGTGGCGTTGCGACCACGGCTGGGACATCGACCTCGACGACGGATCATCGAACTACGACATCTACAACAACCTGATGCTCGCCGGCGGACTCAAACTACGCGAAGGCTTCCGCCGCCGCGCGTGGAACAACATCACCATCAACAACGGATTCCATCCACACGTTTGGTACAACAACAGCGGCGATGAGGTCTTCTCGAACATCTTCATGGCTGCCGCACGCGGTGCCCGGATGCCATCGGAAAAAGCCAAGGGCAAACGGGTCGACGGCAATCTGTTTTATTCTCCCGATCCCAACGCACGTGACCGATATCGCAAATTCGGATGGGACGTCAATTCCGTTGTGGGTGACCCCTTATTCGTTGAT
>NZ_ANOH01000431.1 GCF_000346505.1 Aporhodopirellula sallentina SM41 | reverse complement strand
TGTTTCAATCTGACCGACAGGTGACGTTCACTACTGCCCATCTTTTTCGCAGGCTCTGCGAGTTCGATCCCACGCCCCATGAGCACCGGCCTGGGGTTGCCCGCACCGAAGGGAGCCATCGTTTCAATCTGCTTCATGATATGCAGGTTGAGTTGCCCGAGCGGTGCCTCGGCGTCGATTTGAATCGTCGGTTCGATCGACTGTTCGGCCCACTGCTTGGCAACCGCCTCACAGAAGTCTCCACGAAACGCTTCGATCTCGGCCTCTCGAATGGTCAAACCGCCGGCCGCTGGGTGACCACCAAATCGCACCAATCGGTTTTCGCAATCCTTGAGCGCTTCAAACAGATTCACGCCGGTTCCTCCGACACGCCCCGAGCCGACGGCGTCGTTCTTGCCGGCTTGATCCATCGAAATGATGATCACCGGTTTGGCATATTTTTCGGCGAGCCGGCCGGCAACAACACCGATGACGCCCGCGTGCCAACCGATCCCGTTAAGGACCAAGGCCGCGTCCTTCTCGGCATCGAATTCTTCTTTGATCTGCTTCTGCGCCGCCAACTGGACGCTTCGCTGCAGCGTGTCGCGGGTCGCGTTGAGACCGTCGATGTACTCGGCGAGCATCACCGCTCGTTCGCCCGCGTCGATCGTCATTAACTCGATGCCGAGTTGCGCCTGACCGAGCCGGCCGGCCGCGTTGAGTCTGGGGGCGAGTGTGAACGAAACGCTCTCGGTGTTCAGTTCGGAAACCTGGTCCAGCTTCGTTCGCTTCATCAACTCAAAGAGTCCAGGCAACGGGTTGGCCTTGAGTGCTCTGAGTCCGTGGGTGACAAGAACACGGTTCTCGTCCACGAGCGGCACCACATCGGCGATGGTCCCGATCGCCGCGAGCGAGATGGACTGCATCAATAACCGCTTCATCGGCGGCGTGACTTTCTTCTGACCGCATTTGGCCTGGCATAACGACCACGCCAATTTGAAGGCCACGCCCGCGCCACACAATTCGCCGAACGGATAGTGGGTCCCCGGCAATCGCGGGTGCACGATCGCTTCGGCATCGGGCAGATCGTCGCCGATTTGGTGGTGGTCGGTGATGATCAGCGTGACGCCGAGTTCCCGGCATAATTTCGCACACCCCACACTGGCGATTCCGCAGTCAACCGAGACGATTAGCTTCTTGCCGCGGTTCACCAAGGTGCGGATCGCATCGTCGTTGAGCCCGTAACCTTCCTCGAGCCGATTGGGGACGTAATAGCTAACGTCGGCGCCGAGCAACCGCAGCGCGTTGACCATGATCGCCGCCCCGGTCATGCCGTCCGCGTCGTAGTCCCCGTAGATCACGATCGGCGTTTGAGCCTCGATCGCCTCCATCAAGATCCCCGTGGCCTTGGGAATGCCAGGCAATTCCTGGGGATCGCGGAGATTCGTCAGCTTCGTTTCGAGAAAAGCCGAGGCGTCGTCACTGGAATAAACACCCCGACTGACGAGCAACTGGGCCACCACCGGCGAAAGCCCCGATGAACGAATCAACTGCTCGACCACGGGTGCGTCGTGAGGAGTGATTCGCCATTGTCGCTTCATCCTTGATGCCTCGATTTTCACGTCAAATAAGAGGGGCAACCCAAGAACAGAAAAAGCCTCTCGCAGACGCCATCATGAGCGAGAGGCCTCGGAAAATCAGGCCGCTACAGGGCAGTCCGGGGCAGTGCAATGCGGGACTGTGCAATGCGGGACTGTGCAATGCAGGGCTGCGCGAGAAAAAAAGCCGCAGTCGGCCTACTTTTTCTTCTCGAGGTGCCAGGTGTGCTTGCGCAGGTGCGGGTTGTACTTCTTCAATCGCAGCTTTTCGCCACCCGGTTTGCGACGAAGGGTGTAGTTGTAGTGACCGGATTCTTCGCAAACGAGGAACACGGTTTCAGCTTTTTTCTTGCTTTTTGCCATCGAAGTGCAGGCGTGGTGGAAATAGGAGGAGTGGAATGTTTCAAAAAACGGCCCCGAAGTATGGTCGGTGACGGGGGTTTCTGGCAACCCATGAATTCCGGCGACTTTTCCGCCCGACCGTTTTGGGCTCGATCGGACCAAACGTGTCCCATGGTATCTCGATAGTGGGTTTAGCGGTTTTCGCAACAATCCCATTCAATCAGAGGGTTCGGCCATGTCGACGCTTGATTCACTTCCGATCCTGCCGGATGATCTGCAGGGAGCATCGCTCGTGGTGCCCTCGTCGGCTTCTTCCCCAACCACTCCCGCCGGAAATCCCGTGTCTCCCCCTCCCGCTCCATTTCCAGACGACTCCGACGCGGACCGCGCGTCACGGGAAAAGGACGCGGAATCGGGACCGAACCAGACTCCTCCCGCCCCCCAGTCTCCGCCTGCCCCCCAGTCTCCACCTGCCCCCCAGTCTCCACCTGCCCCCCAGTCTCCACCTGCCCCCCAGACTCCGCCCGCCCAGACTCCGCCTGCCCAGTCGGTGCGATCCTGGCCCAATAGAAGAGACAGCCAAAGCCCGACTTCGCGATCGACGGAACCTGGCCAATCGCGTGACGTGGTCAGGGAAACGGAGCTCCCACTCGCGGCGTTCGAACTCGAGTCCTCCTCGGCGGAAACCGGCACCGGTGAAGCGTCGCAAACCGAACTGTTTGAAACCAACCCGCCGCCGTGGGAACTCGCCGTCGAAGATGACGTGCTGCTCGCATCGATCGTTTTCTCGCGATCGCCGCACGGACCGTACGACTACCGGATCCCAGACTCACTCCGCGAGGAACTCAAGCCCGGAATGCGAGTCGGCGTGCCGCTGGGCCATCGCAAAAAACCGACCCCCGGTTGGTGCGTTGCGGTCAAAGAGGGCAAAGCCGCCCACCGCAAACTTCGCGACGTTGCCGAGTGTATCGACGAGTCGCCACTGTGCGACGCCTCGTTGGTTCGGTTGGTCATGTGGATGGCACACTACTATCAGGTCCCGGCCGGCCAAGTTTTCGACACGCTGATCCCATCGAGCGTGCGAAGCGCAGCGGGCACCAAACAGACCACCTACTTCACACCCGCCAAAGAAGCGACCGACACCGTCATCGACAAACTGCCCGCCAAACAGCAGGCCGTCATGCGACATTTGGTTTCGGCAAACCGTTCGATGACCTCGGCGGAACTCGCGGTGGCGGCCAAGTGTACCGAAGATCCGATCCGTCGATTGAAAAAGAAAGGCCTGATCGTTCCCGAGGTTCGGCGAGAAATGCACTCGGGCATCCGCATCTTGGCCCAAACCAACGACGGTGAGGCAGACCGCACACACGAACTCACCGAGCAACAAACCGCTGCACTGGAGCGTATCAACGCAGCGGTAGATAGCGGACGAGGCCGCACCCTGCTTTTGCACGGGGTCACCGGCAGTGGCAAAACCGAAGTCTACATCCGCGCGATCGAACACGTCGTTTCGCAAGCCGGCTCGGCGATCGTGATGGTGCCCGAAATCAGCCTGACACCACAAACGCGTGGGCGGTTCGAAAGCCGTTTCCCGTCGGTCGCCGTGCTGCACTCGCAGATGTCGCCGTCGGAACGTCACTTCCACTGGCAACGCATTCGCCGTGGCGAAGTCCAGGTCGTCATCGGACCGCGAAGCGCTGTTTTTGCGCCGCTGCCGAACCTCGGGCTGATCGTGCTCGATGAAGAACACGACACCTCGTTCAAACAGGACTCGCAACCTCGCTATCACGCGCGAAAGGTAGCCCATGCGAGAGCGATGTCATTGGGCATCCCGCTGCTGCTCGGTTCGGCAACGCCTTCGATGGAAGCATGGCATGCGACGCAGAGTGGACACGCGGAACTCATTTCGATGCCCGACCGCGTTGCCGGTCGACCGATGCCCGACGTGCAACTCGTTGACCTCCGTGTCCGAGACGACCGGGCAGGCGGCGGTGCGATCAGCATACCGCTCAAACGAGCCGTCGATGAAACGCTCCGCGAAAAGGGACAGGCAATATTGCTACTCAACCGCAGGGGATTTGCGACAACGATTCAGTGTCCCGCGTGCGGTCATGTGGTGGCCTGCCCGGATTGCGACATGCCACTGACTCATCACCGTGATGGCGGCAAAGCCATGTGCCATTACTGCGACTACACCATCGGAACGCCACCTTGGTGCCCGGCATGCCGTTTTGACGGGATCCGATATGGCGGACTGGGAACGCAGAAACTCGAGGTCGAAGCGAAAGCAAAGTTCCCCGACGCAAAGATCGCACGCATGGACGGCGACACCATGAAGCGTCCAGGCAGCCATCAACGGGTCCTGTCCGAATTCCGCAGCGGTGAGATCGACATTCTGCTTGGCACGCAAATGATCGCCAAAGGGTTGGACTTTCCCAACGTGTTGCTGGTCGGGGTGATCAACGCCGATTCCGCATTGCACTTCCCCGATTTCCGCGCCGCCGAACGCACCTTTCAACTCGTCACCCAAGTCGCGGGACGGACCGGACGCGGTGATCGAGGAGGCAGAGTGATTGTCCAAACCTTCACACCCGAACACCCCGCGATTCAGGCCGCGTCACGGCATGACTATTTCAAATTCGTCGAAGAGGAAATGGTCAACCGACGCAAATTCAATTACCCACCACTGGGCAGCGTCGCGAGAATCATCATCCGCGGTCCGGTCGAAGAGAAAACCGAAGACGTCGCCGACTCAATCCTCGCGAGACTCGAATCGGCTCGCGACCTTCTGAAGAGCGAAGTCCGAATTCTCGGGCCGGCGCCACCACCGATCGTGCGACTGCGCGGAAAGTATCGCTTCCACCTTCTACTACAAGCCACCGATTCGGCCGTCGTCGGAGAAGTCATCCGCCGCGCGCTGGCGGACTTCAAAACGGATCCGAAAGACGAGATCGAGTACCTCATTGATATCGATCCGGTGAATCTTCTCTAGCAGGATGCCACCTTGCTCTCTTCATACCAGCCCGAAGCGCGACGGGCTGTTGATTTATTCGTTTAACGGCAATACCGTTCAATTTTCGTTTAACCCGTGCCCGAAGGGTAGGTTGTGTTCCGTCAAACGTCGCCTTCGGCTACCGGTTAAACGAAAACAGGTTGACTCTTGATTAAATCGACAAACCGGCGAGCGAGTGAAGTGCATCCGTCAAACCCACTCGCTTGCGCTTCGGGCTGGTATCGAGCGTTTTGTAAAATGCTCTTGCGGATGTCGCTAAACTTGGGGAGCTGAATTTGGGCGAATTCAGCCACGGGGATCGGACATGCTGAGGCTCAGAATGGTCCTGTAGTTGTGAATCCTGTTAAAGATCCTCATGCGGCGGGATCTTTAACAAGATCCACTACCGCCTGCGCGATAGCCACGCCGCGTCGGAAGGCTAGCCGATGTTTCCGTTCCAATGAGGCTCTGTCGTCTGCGCTCATCGAAACCGCTAGAATGAGGGGGTAAGCATCTTCAGTGTTTCTGCCCCGCCACCTCACGGCCCTTCTCATTTTCGGTGCGTATCGACATGCAATCTCAAACAGACGTTCTCACGAACACTGACCTTTCGCCTCCCACCATCGGTTCGATAATTCGCCTCAGGCTGCTACCGTTGGTCGGAGTCATGCTGCTAGTGGCGACTGCCAACGTGCTTGCTCAAGACTCCGTCGATCCCGCGAGCGTAGACGTCGTCCCGACCGAATCATCCATCGTGTGGGGTGATGACGACGTTGACATTAAGTTGAAAGCAGACGCCGACGGCAACGTTCGGCTTCGCGAGTTTGTTCGTTTGCTGCGCACTGGCAAACCGACCTCTGACCAACAACCGCTCGAAGCATTGCTGCCCGACATGGAGGTCAATCTCAATCGCTTTTCGACGCGTGCGTTGCTCGCGGGCGCAAACGCGGGCTTGCAAGGCAAGGGCACCCTGACGATCGAGCAAGACAGTGATGGTTCAGACGTTTTACGACTTCGTTGCGATCTGAAGTTTCTCAAAACCGAACGGCCTGAGTTTGATCCCACGATGCAACTCGACCCGCCGACTGAAACCGTCGATCCAATTGTTGTGCTCTTTCTGCATGGCTTTCATGGCACGACCGAATCTTTCCAAGCAATCCGAGATCACTTTCGCGAGGAAGGGCTGCGTACCGGTTGCATTCACTACGATGACCATGTCTCGGTCGCAACCTCGGCAGAGAAAGTTGCCGCGTTAGTAAAAAGTGAATTCGCCAACGACACTTCGGTGCGACTGGCTCTGGTCGGTCATTCGATGGGCGGCTTGGTTGCTCGCGAATGGGTAGAGAATCCCGCGTTGACATCGCCCACAATTACTCACTTGATCACCGTGGGAACCCCGCACGGCGGTTCCGAGTGGGCGGAGGTGACGCCCCTGCCGGACCTGCTCGTCAACGGACGCTTCACGACCGATACCGTGCTCGGCGTTTTAACCGACCGTTCAACAACACCGAGCGCGATGGACCTCCGCCCGGACTCCGCCTTCCTGACAGAATTGGCATCGCGACCACGGTGTGAAGGTGTCCGCTACACGACGATCATTGGCACCGGCAGCCCGATCGACGAGACCACTTTGCAGAACATTCGCAAACAACTCGTGACAGAAAAACAAAAAGGGACAGGCGGCATCCTGCAGGCTCGACTCACGCGGTTGGTCGAACAGTTTGACGCCGTGTGCTCAGGCGAAGGTGACGGCGTCGTATCGATCGAGCAAGCGAAGATTCCGGGCGTGACAGACATCGTGATGGTCGACTGCTCGCACTGGGAGTTCTTTGACTCACCGCAGCCTGGTGAACTCAGCCCGGTGTGGGAGGCGATCGCAGAGTGCGTCGCGTCAGCCGAGTAGCGATCGGCTCAAACTCCGCTTCACTCAGCCGGTATGCATACCTCTGCGGAGGAGTCGTGGAAGTGGGATCCCGAGTCGTTAAGACTGACAGGATACCGGACCGAGAACCGGTCCGGATTCCATAGCGAATCGATCATTGGTCGACGGCGAGTGTGCCGACGAGAATGCCCCGCCGAGCGTTAAGGCGCGATTTCAGAGTTCACGCCGACCATGGAGGCTTCCTCTGCCCGGCGAAGTGCCTTCTCAACTCGGTCGAGAAGGTCCTCGTTGCTTTGCTCGCGTCCCATCCGCGATTCCTCGCAGGCCGTGGCGGTAAACTCCGCGCCACAGTGCTGACACGCGACGGTACAGCCCAACAGCGAGGCCCGGACGTCGATACGTCTACCGCAGGTAGGACAGGATTGTGTGAATTTGATCGACATAGTGAGATCTCTCCTTTCGACCGCTCCCCTGAGCGGCAAATCCGTTATACCAGAAAGATTCTAGCCCTTAAATGCAGCTTAACGCAATGTTAATTTCCCGCAACCGCGTCCAACGGTCACCCCGGTAGTCTACTTCCGGCCATGGTGACTGGCAAGTCGCGAGACAACGTGGGATGATCGGGCAGTTTGAGATGAGCCCCGAATTAGGTTTCCCAAGGTATCAGGATCGTTGGCGCCCGCGATGAAAAAAGCAAGTGTTTTGTTTGTGTGTATGGGGAACATTTGCCGTTCTCCCGCTGCCGAAGCCGTAATGAAATCGGTCGCAAATTCGGCTCGACAAGACATTCGAGTCGAATCCGCCGGGACGGAGGGATACCATGTCGGGGAACGTCCTGATGCCCGAATGCGTAAAGCAGCCGCCACCCGCGGATATTCCCTGGATTCGCTCGGCCGTCAGGTTGACGCAACCGATTTGCAGCCAGGTAGTTATGATTTAGTGGTCGCCATGGACCAAGCCAACCTGAGGCGTTTGAGGGCGATCGCCACGTCGGAGACCTCCAACGTTCATTTGTTCTCAGAATTCCTGGACGACGGTTGGCCGGAAGAGGTGCCCGACCCGTACTACGGTGGCGATGAAGGATTCGAAGAAGTTCTCGATATGCTCGAGGCCGGATGTCCCCGCGTGCTCGAATCGCTCACGAAAACGCAAAAGGAAGCCAATGACTAGGCAATCGCTCCCATTTCTCGCACAGCCACTGCCGCAACGGCCCAGCGTGACTTTTTGTCGCTCTACCTCTGAACGTAAATCTGCCCCCAAATCACGCCCCACCCTTCACGTGCACGCAAGAACACCATCCTGGGCCAAACCAAACACGATACGGACGGCCTGCGTCCTCGCGATCTCATTCGCACTCGCGGTGGTTTCCAACGCGGTCGCGCAATCACCCGCTGAGGTCAACGTCGTCACCGCCACCGGCGAAAACCTCGTCGGCGAGTTGGTTTCGATTGATTCGTTGGAAGCCGCAATCGACACCGCTAATGAGGTCAAACACCTGCCGCTCGACGAACTCTCGCAGATTCGATTCGACTCGACGCCTCTTCCGACCCTGCCGATGAGGGTTCAGCTTTCCGGAGGATCGCTGCTGAGCGTGACCGGACTGACCTGGGATGATCAAACGGTCACTGTCAATGCTGCTCGCCAGTCGCCGCTGCAAATCCCGGTGAAAGAACTTCAGTGGGTTCGCTTTCGGATGGGCACCCCGGCAACCGATCCCACTTGGTTGGGATGGGTCGAAGAGGAACGGAGAGCCGATCGCCTCGCGGTGCGACGCAACGAAAAATCACTCGACTCGATCGACGGCACGGTGACCGGAATCACTCGCACTGCCGTGCAATTTCAAATGCGAGGCAACGAGATTGAAGCTCCCATCGCCAAACTTGAAGGGGTGCTGCTGTCGACGCAAAACGTCGGACCGCCATCCGCGCCGATCCAGGTGACCGATACGTCCGGATCGGTTTGGAACGCGGAATCGGTTCGCTTGTCCAACGGAGAGAGCAAACTCCAAGTGCAATTGGCGGGATCGATCCAGCACGATGTTCCTCTCAACCAAATTAAAACCCTGCAATTCGCCGGTGGGATCCTGCCGTTGTCCGAAGCCGAGATCGCCTCGTCGTCGTTCGGCACGGAGTCCTCCAAATCCGAACGAGACCCTATTTCGCTCGACATGCAAAACTGGTTCTCCCCCGATACGTCCGAAGGAGTGATCCGCGTCAACGCACCGGGGCAAATTGTCTTCCGGATTCCCGACGGCTACGAAAAGCTAGTCGTTGCCGCCCGGCGTGCTGATGCCGTCAATCAGTTCATGGCCGCACGACTCGAAGTCCTGCTCGACGACCAGGTGCAGTGGACCGGCGTACTCCAAGACCGCAAATCGCTCGGACTCGAATTGCCGCTCGGCGAAGCACGTTTACTCTGTTTGAAAGCGAGCCCCTTGCCCGGCAGCGATGCCTCCGGCAAAGACTTGTCAAACAACGACGATCCTACAACGCCCCTCCGCTCCGGCTCGTCAAACACCTCCTCTCGTTCAGGCCCCGAACACAACCTGAGCGGAACATTGGGCGGAACGATCGAATGGTTCTCTGGACGGCTATTGAAATGACACTCGAGATGCTCCGTACCGTCATGTCTCCATCAACACCTCGCGTGGTTCGCGCCGCGTTAGGTCTGACGCTGTTTGCAGCCGTGGTTTCGATTCCCATCCGAAGCGAAGCGGCGGACGTTGTTACCACAAATCAACCGAACGCGGCGAGCAATAGCGACGACATCGTTTGGCGAGTGGAACGTGAACGAACCGACGCGATCGCCAAAGCGATGCAGTCGACCGTTTGCGTTTTTGTCCCGGGCGGTGCCGGTGGAGGTTCAGGAGTTCTCATCTCCCCGGACGGCTACGCCCTGACCAATTTCCACGTCAGCAGCCCGGCGGGAACCTACATGCGGTGCGGGCTCAACGACGGCAATGTCTACGATGCCGTGATTGTTGGTATCGACCCGGTGGGTGATTTGGCGTTGATCCAGTTGCTCGGACGCGATGATTTTCCGACCGCGACGTTCGTCCCTAGCCGAAGCGTTCGCATCGGTGATGCGTGTTACGCGATCGGCAACCCGTTTCTGCTAGCGACGAACCTGCAACCAACCGTCACCGCAGGAATCGTCAGCGGCACCCGGCGATACCAATATCCATCGGGAACGCTTCTCGAATACGGGAATTGCTTCCAAACGGATGCCTCGATCAATCCGGGGAATTCAGGCGGACCTCTCTATGACTCCCACGGCGACTTGATCGGTATCATCGGGCGAGCATCTTTTGAGAAACGCGGGCGAGTGAATGTTGGTGTCGGCTATGCCATTTCCGGCGACCAAGCACAGAACTTTCTCGGCTCACTGTTCAGCGGCCGCATCTTGGACCACGCGACTCTCGGTGCAACGGTTGGTACTGACGACGACGGCAGCGTTCGGGTAACCAATATCCTTCAATCGAGTGACGCGTATCGACGCGGACTCCGATACGGCGACGAGATTCTCGAAATTGACAACCGAGTCGTCCAAACGGCCAACGACGTTCAAAACCTGTTGGCGACGTTCCCCGCCCAGTGGCGTGTGCCGCTGACGTATCGCCAGAAAGGACGCGTTGTTCACACGCTCGTCCGACTGGCCAGTGTTCACCGCGGCGATGAACTGCTCGAAGAAATGAAAACGGCCCTACCGCCACCCCCACCGGCTCCACCCACGCCTCCGTCCGATCCACCTGGTGACGCTCCTGGTGACAACGATGCCCCCGGTGATGAGAAAGCGCCCGAGGAAGACACGGACGAGGCCTCTGAGAACGCCGAAGACGACAATGCGGAGGAAGACAGTAACAACGATCGACCTGCCGAAGACGAGGGTTCATCGGAAGAGAAAAATCGTCCGAAAGATTCCGCCGGCGAACCGATCCCGCAGGCAGCCACCGAACGCATCGAAGAACGAAAAGGTTTTGCAAACTACTACTACAACAAAAAACAGCAAAGCAAATTTATCGCTCGCGTCCAAAGACAGTTCGATGGCGTGAACCCGCAGGCAACGTGGAAGCTGCAAGGGCAGGCAACGATCGCGGGCGAGAAGGAACCCAAACTCTTTGAAATGATCGTGGGGGACGACGTATGCGAGTTGACGATCGGATCGCGGCGCGAGCGTTTAGCAACACCTGACGCATATGTTCAATCCGTCGACACCGGCTCGGCGGGCAGTTTGCTCGCTGCGATGCGATCACTCAAACGCATGCTCGACAAAGGCCCCGAACAATTCGGTGACACTTACTACTGGGGCACGGCACCTGTCCTGGGACGATCGCCGCTGCGTGACACCACCGTCGCCACGCACAGCGGTATCGAAACACGGTTCTATCAACATCCTGAATCAGGACGTCTCGAGTTGATCGAGTCGTTTGCCGATCGCGATGGTGATCCGGCTGAACTTTGGATTGATCCGCCGGAGTGGCTGATCGACATCGACGCTCAGTCATTCAAACGGTTCGCGTTGTCGGATGCCCCGACCGATTCGGCCACCACAAACGGAACACCCACTGTTTTGCAACTTCGCTACGGACTGGATCCGCTGGCAACATTGAACGTGAAGTCATGGTCCGACACTGACATGGAATCAATGCCAACCGCTGACAAAGACGCCGTGAGTGATGCCACCAATGAATAGTCACCAACCCGCACATTACCAGGACCGACTCACGTCGATTGCCCTGGTGTCCCTTGTCACCTTCGGTCTCCTGATTCCGAGCGCGCCGACCGCGCATGCACAACCATCGCTTGCCCGGTCGAGTTCTCAGGTGCAGAACCGCGTCGTCAAAATCTACGGCGCCGGTGGTGTCGGTGGATTGGACGCGTATCAGAGTGGCTTTCTGGTGTCACCGGCTGGCCATGTGGCGACCGCATGGAGCAGTGTGCTCGACGTCGACCCGATTGTCATTCTGAACGACGGGCGACGTTTTGAAAGCAAGATCGTTGGTTTTGAACCCGCCTTAGAACTCGCGGTGTTGAAAGTCGACGGTTCCGATCTGCCGTACTTCGAAGTCCCGTCAGGATCACCGGATGCCCCGATCGCAAGATGGGGAGATCCCGTGCTCGCGGTTAGCAACCTGTTCAACATCGCCACCGGAAACGAACCGGCGAGCGTGATGCAAGGTCGAATTGCCGCTCGCAGCAAACTCGATGCACGACGCGGGACGTTCCAAACCGCCTATCGAGGTGAAGTCTGGTTGCTAGATTTGGTCGCCAACAACCCCGGTGCAGCAGGTGGTGCACTGGTCGACCTGGAAGGCAACCTGCTCGGCATGCTCGGGAAAGAACTACGTGATCGCAAAACAGGTGTCTGGCTGAACTACGCGATTCCTTCGGACGTGCTGCGTGCACCGATCGGGGACATTATCGCGGGACGTAAATCAGTCTCGCCGGTCGATGACGATCCTTTATTGGCGAGAGACAAATCACACAACGCCGCGACTCTCGGATTGAAACTGATCCCCGATGTCTTGGAAACGACACCGGTCTACGTCGACGCACTCACTCCCAATGGCCCCGCCTCGCGTGCCGATCTGCGACCGGACGATCTGATCCTGTTGGTCAATGGTCGCCGAATCACACACCAACGCGCCTTCCGCGATCAGCTTCGTCGGATCGATCGCCGCGACAACGTGACGTTGACGATTCAACGTGAAAACGAAATTCTCGAAATGACTATCCGCCCATGACTCGTCGCTCGCTCCCTCTGCCGTTCATGTTGCAATGGCTCTTGCTCTGCCTGTTCGTGGTCAACGGCGCGACCGCGCAGGACACCTCTTCGCTGCAATATGAAAACGCTCTCGCCGAGCGGGTCCGCAGCGTCACCGATGAGGTCTTGCCATCGGTGGTTGGCATCGAAGTCATCGGCGTGCTGCAATCCGATGGCGAAGTTCGCCAGGACGCTCCCACATCGGGAATCATCATGGACGGAGAAGGACATGTTCTCGCATCGTCGTGGGTGACACGCGGTCCGTCGGCCAGCATCATCGTCTCACTCGGCAGCGGCGAACGCTTCCCGGCACGCGTGGTCGCCGAGGACGAACACCGCGAGTTAGTCCTGCTGAAGATCGATCCCAAAAACGTTCGCCTGCAGCCAATCACACTCCCTGATTCTGAGGCAGCATCAGACTCCTATCCGGCAATCGGTGCGACCACGGTGGCCGTCGCCCGGTATGGCGAGAAAAATGTACCAATGGTCAGCACCGGAGTTCTCTCGGCCGTCGACCGACTCGATGGTACCGCCGTGCAAAGCGATGTCCGCATCTCGCCGGTATTCTACGGCGGTCCGTTGCTTGATTTGCGAGGAAATGTGCTCGGCGTGCTGATCCCAGCGGTCGGGGAAAACGGGGCCGATGATCCAACCGAATGGTACGATTCGGGAATCGCCTTCGCCGTTCCCGCTGACGTGATCGCCAAGAAGCTGCCTCGCCTTCGAGGCGGGGAAACGATCCGCTCGGGGCTACTCGGATTGGTCGTCGGCGGATCCGATCCGTACGCCCCGGGGACGGATCTCGCCGCGGTCCGCAAACGCTCGCCCGCTGACAAAGCCGGATTGCAAGCCGGTGACAAACTGCTGAAAGTCGGAGGCCGGATCGTACGTCGCCGTCAGGAAATCAAACTGGCTCTCGGCCGCTACGACGCGGGTGAAGCGATCTCGATCGAGTACGAACGCGACGGCCAAACTCTGACAACAACTGCAACGCTCGCCGAAACCATCGAGCCTCTCCGCCCACAGTTCATTGGCATCACCGCATCGGAAGGCCGTGTTACCTCGATCCTCCCGGGGGCACCTGCCGACGGTGTCTTGGAGGTCAACGATCAACTGAAGTCACTCGACGACAAACCGATCCAAGACGTATCGACTCTTCGCCAACAACTCTGGTCGGCCGACCCTCAAACCGAACTCAGTGTAGAAATCGCTCGGGAAGATTCCCCGGCTCTTACAAAAGCAATCACCCCGGCCCCGTGGGCGGGTGATCTCGACAACCTACACCTTTCGGAAATGATGCAGGCGGAATCCGAATCGCTGCGGATCGAAGGCGAGATTTGGGAAACGACACCGTTGCGTCTGCCCGATGTTGTGAACGAAGCCCTGCTTTGGCATCCTCCGATCAATAAACCAATCAACGAAGATGACGAAGGTGAAGGCGTCCCTCTCGCTCCTACCGCACTGGCGATTTGTCTGATGCCTCCGTCGCAGCGAGATCTCGCCGAGCAAATCAAACAGTGGAAAGCAATCGCCAAAGACAGTCGCGTTGCGATCTGTTTGATCGCCAGCGAAAACGAAGAACGTTGGCAACTCTCCGAAATCGACGCGATCAGTAAACTGACCACGGTCGCAATCAAACGCTCCGACGCAGACCCTGCCGCGGTATCGGTGATCGGAACTGGAGTTCTTTCTGGTCAAACCAGCGAAGAAACCAAGGCGTCCGGCCCCGCCGATTCCATGGCCCTCGCGGTATCACTCTCGACCGACAACGTGTTCGGCGGAGTCGCGATACCTTCGAGCACGAAACCTCCTGCGGTACGACTGCGACGCGACGCCCCGATGCGTTTACTGCGAGTCTTGATCTCATCGACGCCCATGGTAGAGATGCCGACCTGGACCGAGACACTCAGCCGGCTCGGATGCCCAGTGCAGACAACCGATGAAGTCGACCGGCTCCGCTTGATGGCTTGGTGTCGCTCGCTGCTGTACTTCTAGCAGCAACTCTCATCGATCGAAACAACGCACACTCGAAGGCAGTGACGCCCGCTACCGAACCGAGTCGTCGCGACACGTGTCTTTACTGCTGTCACATCAGAACGATCGATAGGGTAGAGCGTTTTTATGAACGACCTAGCCGATGCCGCCTGACTTTGGGGTCCTGAATTCTGGCGGATCCAGCGACAAGGATCGGACACGTCAATCTCAACATGTTCTCGATCGGTTGCACGTTCAGGAGCAACCCATGCATCCGCACCACTTTGGATGCCGATGCCGCGGCGGAAATGTGATATTGCATCATCGTTAGCGTCGCCACACATTCTCTCGCTGCCAACAATTACAATCGAAGCGTGTCTGGTTGGTCGACGTTCACCTCTCGCCATGGAGACCCCACATGATCGGTTTTCGTTACCTGAAGTCGACCCCGACGACATACCTGATGCGTTTTCGCAACGGGCAGATTCGTCGCCAGGGCGCCGGGATCTCGATGATGTATTGGACATTCAACTCCATCATCGTGCGTGTCAATTTGGCGAGCGAAGACGTGCCTTTTGTTTTCGAGCAACAAACGTCCGACTTTCAAGACGTCACCATCCAGGGCAACCTGACCTACCGCGTTGCCGCCCCAGAACAACTCGCCTCGAAACTCGACTTTTCGATCGACGCTCGAGGCCGGTATCAGTCCGATGATCCCGATGCGATTCGTGATCGCTTGATCCGGATGCTGCAGGTAGAGGCATACGAATTCTCCCGCCAACGAAGCATTACCGAAATGCTGGTCGCGGGTCCTGAACTGACGCAGCGGTTGCAATCGTACGCATCCGAATCTGCCATTCCGCAGGAACTCGGTTTGGAAATCGAGTCGGTCGTGCTGCTCCAGATTAAACCGACGCCGGAGATGGAATCGGCACTCCAAGCGGAAACGCGCGAAGCGACTCTGCAGAAAGCCGACCGCGCCGTCCATGAGCGACGTAAACTGGCGATCGCGGCTGAGCAAGAGATTCGCGAACGTGAACTGCAGAACGAACGTATCACGCAAGAGAAACAACGTGAGGTTCGCGAAGCCGAACTCGCGGCCGATGTTGCTATCGAACAAGGCCGAGAGGAACTCGTCCAGCAACAGGCTTCCAACGAAAAAACCCTCGCGTCCGCCCGCGCCGAAACCCTGCGTCAAACGTTCGAAGCAATGAGCGCGGTGGATTGGAAGACGATCGCAGCGAGTTCCAAATCCACCGACGCCAAACAATTGATCGCTATGGCCTTCGGCGAACTCGCCGAGAACGCACAGAAGATCGGCCGGCTCGATATCTCGCCGGACCTGTTGCGGGATCTGGTGCAAAACGACCGAGCAGATTCGGCCGCAACCACTCAGCAGAAACCTCGACGCGGCAGCAGAGGGTAATCGACGATGGGCACCAAAATGTCCCCCAACATCGCGTTGGTGACCACGCCAACGCGACTGTCCGGTTTGCTCGCGAAATTTGGAACGAAGGGATCCGCCCGGTTTCGAATGCAAACGGCGCGGTCAAACTTTCTCAGCACCAACCGTTCAGCGGCGGCGGTTGTCGACGCGAACTCCGACTTCGACGAGTACGTCAACGAAGACCAGCAATACGAAACGGCGGTGAAAACAATCCGAGCCGACCTGGAGGGACTCGGGTACCCGGTTGTCGTCGTTCCTCGAAACTACATTTCAAACTTCTTCTTCGGAATGACCGAAGCGGTTGTTGTTGTCGGTCCTGATGGCTTGGTCGCAAACACCGCTAAGTACGCGGGAGAGATTCCGATCATTGGGATCAATCCGATGCCCGATCGGTTCGATGGAGTTCTGCTACCGTTCGACATTGATCAGGCTCGCCGGGTTGTCCGCCAAACGCTCAGCGGCAAAGCCAATGTCCGTGAGGTGACGCTCGCGGGCGTCTCTTTATCCGACGGACAATCAATGCTCGCGTTCAACGATTTCTTCGTCGGTCGATCTTCCCACGTCTCGTCGCGATACGTCCTCTATTCCGACGGAAAGAGCGAGACGCATTCCTCCAGTGGCGTGATCATCTCAACCGGCGCCGGGTCGACCGGGTGGCTCAGCAGTGTCTACCACATGACTCGTGGCGTTGGTCGCAGAATGGGTGTCCCTTTTGATTCCCCACCACAAATCCCATGGAACACCGACGCATTGTGCTGGGTCGTTCGAGAACCGTTCCTCAGCTGCGACAGCCAAGTTGACCTCGTAACGGGCGAAATCCGCACCGACAAACCACTGCGTCTCGAGAGTCTGATGCCCGAAGGCGGAGTGATCTTCTCCGACGGAATCGAGTCGGACTTCCTGACCTTCAACAGCGGCACGATCGCGGAATTTCGAATCGCCGAAACGCAATCACGGCTCGTCACTTAAGCCGCTATTGGTTTTTCTTTGCTTCCCGCTCACGCTCGCGTTGTTCGGCGATGTCATTCTCCTTGGCATCCGCATTGACGCTCTGTCCGACCGAGGACGCCAACCGTCCGAGCATCGCAAAATAGACAAACACCGCAAACACCGCTGTAAAAATCCCCAAAACCGCAGCGGCCGGTGGAGCCAAGAGGCTCGCACAGGCAAAGATCAAGAACGTCGCAAAGAAGACGATTCCCGAGGAAAAGTAAAACCCGCCCCACGCTTCTTCGCATCGGGTGACGCTACGCCCGACGTCCGGAGAAAAGGGAACAAACACGTTTTGCATATCGAGCATCGACAGCAACACGAACGGAAAGATCAGAAACGTTGAAATCATCGATAAGCAAATCGTCGTCAATCCGTTGCCAAACGTGACGTAACCGAGAAACCACCCCGGACCATACGAGAGCCCAGCGGCCGCGAAGCAGAAAATCAGCGGCGCGATCCATTCGGCAGGCTCCAACGTCACCGGCCACTCGGTAACACTCTCTTCCTCGTTGGCGACCGACTGCATGATTGTGAAACCACAGGCCAACACAACTGCGGCGAAGAAGCCACCGGCGGTGAACAGCCCGACCACCAACATCGGCGAATCAATCGCCAACGCCACAAACGCAATCACCGACGCCATGGTCGAAAGAATCAGCCAGTGGGCGACGACGCCGATTTGCAGGAAGATCCCAAAAACCGATGCCGCCCAATCACGTATCCGAGGGACATCGAGGTCCGGTTTCGGCTCGTCTTTCTCAACCTTGGACGCCGCCGCGAGGAGTTCGCTGGCCGATTTGCGAAAGGGGTCGTCCGGGCGATTTTCGACGGTGCTCGTCGACTGGGCAAACTGGAACGCAGGCGCGGCCTCCATATCAATCTTTGCCTTTCGCTCCACGCGAGGAGGCTGGGGGACACGCACCATGGAATGACAATCACGGCAACGTACTTGTTTCCCCGCCTGCTGAGCGGTCACCGTGGTTAGCGTGCCACAGTTATTGCAACGGACACGGTATTCTTTCTTGTACAAGATCTCATCGCCGTCGGAATTGGTACCGGGTGCGCGTTCCTCGAACGTCGACGCGATGTCATCGTCGGCGGCGGGCTCGGCTTCGGACCAAACCGACTCATCGGTTTCCGCTGCGTCATCAAACAACGGGTCATCGGGCAACGCCGCGTCCATCGCCGGTTTCCGCGGTGTGGCCGGTTGCAGTTCAGGGAGGTCTAAGTCCCAATCGTCATCGCTGGCATCGTTTGAATTGCCCGCATCGACCGGCGGATCAGCAGCCTTGGGTGCTGATGATTTTGACGACGGTTTCGGTGTCGGTGAGGCGAGTTTCAACCAATCATCATCGTCGTCATCATTCTGTGTTCCCGCCGGTCCGCCACCTGACGATCCACCTGAACTCCCGGTGGTATATCCGGTACCGCCTGCGAAGCCGGGAACGATGAACGCCTGGCCGCAATGGGGGCAGTTGACGCGGGAACCACCGGCGTCGTCAGGAACTCCGACAGCAGTTTTGCACTGCGGGCACTGCACCATTTGCGGCACGATCTTTAAGCCTCCAGGACTTCGGCTTCGCGAACCTTCGCGGATTCGTTGACACTCGCTTCAAACTTCTTGGTCAACTCTTGGACTTGTTCTTTGCAACGATCACGATCGTCTTCGGTCAAAACGTTGTCTTTCTCGGATTGATCGGCTGCCTTGTTGGCGTCGCGGCGAATGTTGCGAATCGAAACCTTGGCTTCTTCGCTCAATTCTTTGATCCGGCTGACCATTTTCTTTCGCACTTCGGTCGACAACGGTGGGACGTTCAGACGGATGACTCGTCCGTCATTCTGCGGGTTCAACCCCAGATCGCCGGCCACGATCGCTTTCTCAATCTCTTTGATTGTTCCCGCATCATAGGGACGAATCAAGATTTGTTGTGGTTCGGGTGTTCCGATCGAGGCGAGTTGCTTCAGGGGAGTGAAGGATCCGTAGACCTCGACTTTCAGCGAATCGACCAAACCGGGGTTCGCACGTCCGGTCCGGATACCGGCCAAGTTGTTCGTCAACACGGAAACGGCTTTTTCCATCCGCTCCTCAGCATCCATCAAAATTTCGTCGCTGGTCATATCAGACATCTCCTGCTAGGTGGGAATCCAGGTTAGTTAGATTGTGAGTCGCTCGGGTCGCCGATCCAAGTTCCAACGGTTTCACCGCGGACGGCGCGAACGATATTTCCGTCGCGTTTGAAATTAAACACGAGGATCGGTTTGCGATGCTCGCTGCAAAGTGCGATCGCGGTCGCATCCATGACACGGAGTTTTTTGGAAATCACTTCTTGATAACTGAGGTGATCATACAACACCGCGTGTGGGTTGATTTCCGGATCGTCACTGTAGACGCCATCGACCCGGGTCGCCTTCAAGATGACATCCGCATCGATTTCCAACGCCCGCTGCGCCGCTGCGGTGTCGGTGGTCACAAACGGGCAACCGATGCCTCCCGAGAGGATCACGACGCGACCTTTCTCCAGGTGGCGGATGGCTCGTCGGCGGATGAATTTCTCGGCGACTTTATCAACCGGGAGGGCACTCATCACCCGCGTCGGCAATCCAATGTCTTCGAGAGCGTCTTGCAGGGCGAGCGAGTTAATCACCGTCGCGAGCATTCCCATGTAGTGAGCGGTCGCTTCGCCGACCGTCGCATTGGCTCCCGAAAACTGAGCCCCGCGTAGAATGTTTCCGCCGCCGTTGACAATGGCAATTTGGCATCCGGATTCGTGGGCGAGTTTGATCTGGTTGGAAATCGTGGCCATTTCAGCGCCACTGATCCCACGTTTCCCCGATTCAGCCAAACTCTCGCCGCTCAATTTCAAAATCACGCGGCGGTATCGTAAATCAGCAGTATCAGACACGGTGCGACATCTAGATGGAGGATGGGACGACGGCAAATTTGATCCAACGATAACGCCTGTCGGGCGACTTTAGAACATGGGGGCGGGAATGATGATCGAAACGAATGAGTTCAACGCGGGTGTTTGTGTCCTATTTTCCGGGGTCATCATCGTCCGCGATCCACTCCGCGATCCTCCCGTCGCGTTTGGGACACGTCGTCAAGATGCGGTACCCCGGATGACTCCACGAATCACGAAACGCTAACAAAGAGGCTTCGTCACGATGCCAAACAAATACCCCCGGCCCCCAACTGCTCTGACCGACCCCGCCAAATCCTTCGCCCAGAAGACGTTCGATCAACGCCGCCGTTTCGTCCCCGTTGTAGGCACCGCCCTGGACAGGAGCAAACAATTCGCCGCTGAGCCGATTGTACTTCGTGGTGGCCGCGCAAAATCGCTCGAAATCTTCATCTCGAATTGCCGGAACGAGTGAATCCTTCAACAACGCCGTCATCTCAGATCGACGTTCCCGGGGCACCGGCGAAAGGGCATCGAAATGGGCCTGTTCCTGTTCCCCCGAAACGGATCCCGCCCCGAACACAGGGGCGACCGGCAACAAGATGGCGACCCGCCACGACAAAGGCATCTCAAGGCGAAGATTCAACGGGTTCGGAATCGCTTCGCCGCCGTCTCGGTCGACTCCCTCGACGAGAAAACCACCTAGTCGGTAGCCATGCGTCCCAACCGCAGATCGCCGCCCACGGTCGGCACCACGCAGCCACAACTCTCCACTCAGCGGCGCCGCGCCCGCCACCGGTTCACCGCTCGCGGAGAAGACGTCCTCGGGGGTTTCAATGTTTGGCACATCTGTGTCCGGCGTATCGGCGCCTGCCGCATCGCCGAAGCATTCGGGCGCAACACGAAGAATCGCCTCCGAAATCGCGAGCGATAGCTGCGTGCCGCTGCCCAGTCCTGAGTGCGGCGGCGCCAGATTCCGGACCGACACATGCACCCCAGGCAGCGGGCCGTTAGGTTCCACCATATCGGCGATTCGCCGCGCGACCGCAACGGCGCGGTCGCGGTGATCCACTGGGGCGTTCACTTGGCTATACCCAAATTGACTCGCGCGTCGTGCCTCAACGACCGTCGCCGGTTGATCAACCATCACACCGCAACCGCCGAACGGCGCGACGACGTCGAGCAAGCCGAAATGCAAACGGGCACCGGTCGTGATTCGCAGTGCGTTCATCCTTCGCTCTCCGGCGAACCGCTTAATCGCTGTTCAATGAAAGCGTCGACCATTTCGAAAGCCGACCTCTCGTCGGGTCCCGCCGTTTTCTCAACGGGGACACGCAATCGTTTCATATCGTCGCGGATCGTCGCCTCGTCAATCATTCCGATCCGAGTCGCGATGATCGCCGCTTCGATGACCGCATGCTTCGCACGATTAAACCCAAAGAACGGACGCACGATGCCATCGGCAACACTGATGGCCGTCAATTCGTGCCGCGGCGGGTCTCCCCCTTTCTTAATCACCTTCACCGCAAACCACCGGTGACAGTCAATCAACCTCACGTATTCTGCCGACAACTCATCCACCGGACAAACGAGGCCCTCGGGGTCAACACGGCCGATCGCTGCTCGTGCGAGCAACAAGGCGTCGTCGGTCACGTGAATCACCGCTCGTCCGGTCGCTAGCAGGTTCCGGCACGTCCGAGATCCTTGGTAGGGGCGCAGCAAGAACGAGAGACAACAATCTCGCGTGTTGCTCTCGGTCGTTTCGTCCTGAACAGTTTCCTTCTGAACGGTGTCCTCCTGAACGATCGGTCCCATCGGTGCGATGTTGACCTCTCCTTCCGGACTGACCGTTGTCACAATGGACTCGAGTATCATTGCGGCCCCTCGTGCTCGCGTGACGATGTATCGGCATCGCGATTTTGCTCAGGTGACGACGGCGTGTCGTGTTCGTGAGGCCCGAGTCGTTTGGACGCAAGACCTCGATTGACCGCAATCGACAATGTCGGAAACGGGGCCGTTCGGTACGCGATCCCATCGGCAGTCGCGTCCGCGTTTGACTCATTGCCCGACAGGGTGCCCGGAAACCTTGACTCGGACATCCAAACAACCGGTCGTCCCGTTCCAACCGTCGCGCCTTGAATGTGGCGGATTCGCTGGTGGTGTCGATCAACGAGGGCAAAGAAGTTCCCAAATAGATCGTGCCCATGCTGCGTCAGCAGAGACTCGGGATGGAACTGAACCCCGTGGACACAGCGAGCATGATCCGAGATACCCATGACAATTGATTGATCCGGATTGAGTTCGCCGTTTTCGGTTGCCGTCCATGCGGTCACCTCGAGTGACCCCGGCAGCGACTTGGCATCGACACAGAGCGAGTGGTAACGGCCAACGGACATCGGGCATGGCAATTTTGCAAACACCCCCGTCGCGTCGTGCTGGATCGACGTCGCCACCGCGTGAGCGGGCGGAGAAACGGTCACCACCCCGCCGTATGCGGCCGCAATCGCTTGGTGCCCCAAACAAATCCCCAGAATCGGAATTTCACCGGCGAGCGAGCGGACGACCTCGAGACAACACCCCGCCTCCTCCGGCCGGTTCGGCCCCGGCGAGAGCACGATCGCTTCGGGTTGCAATCGATAACACTGTTCCGCCGTAATCGCGTCGCTGCGGATCACGCGAGTGGCTTTTCCCGCGAGCCGAAGATAGCGGGCAACGTTGTGAACGAAAGAGTCGTAGTTGTCCAACAACAGGATCAAGGTGGAGCTACCGTCGCGGTTTGGCGAATTTGATCTTTTCAATCAATTTAACCACCTGGTCCCCGTCCTTGTAACCACTGACTGCGGTGATTGCCCGAATCACATACTCATAACGCAAGTTGTAATCGGTATCGATCTCGACCTCGGGCCCCTCGCCCGCTTCTTCGGGGACCGGTGCCGATGATCCGATCTGCCCGATGATCGTGCCCCGCAGTTTATCGAACGCTTCGGGTCCACTGCCCATTTGAATGTCGTTCAACTCCATCCCAACCAACGTCCCGGTGTCGTCGGAACGCAATCGCAACTTCAACGGCAATTCGGTGGGGTCGATCGTACTGTTGGATGTTCCCGCCAAAGGCATTTTGACGCTGAAATCCCCTTCGAGTTCAACGATTTTAAACGTCATGACAAAGAAGATCAGCAACAGGAACACGATGTCGATCATGCTCGTCATGTTCAACTCGTTCTTCTCACCGGTAGGTGGGTTACGAATTTTCACGACCGATCCTCCTTCACCCGGAGAGCAAAGTTAACGAGTTGTGAGTCCTGGCAGACCCGAACGACTTCCTGAATCTCTCCCGCCGCGCAGTCCTTATGGCCGCGGATCACCACGTTCGCATCGGCAGGCGTTTTGCCTTCCCCACGGATCACCGCCAACTCGCGATCGAGACCAATGCGGAGCGTCTCTGCCGTGTAATCATCCCCGCCGAGATACACCCGGCCGTCCGCCGCGACGTGCAACACGATCGGGAACACCAACGGAGCCTCGGGCGGTTTGACCAATTTGCTGTTGGGCAACACGACGTGATCGTTCGCTTCGGTTTGTGCGAAATTGATCAACACCATGAAGAACGCGATCAATTGGAACGTCATATCGATCATCGGTGTCATGTCGCCTTCGGCCATGTCCACCTTGTCACGTTTGACACGCATGATTAGCGGCCTCCGGCCTTCGGCGTCGTGTCTTCAAACCGGCTCATCAAGTTTTCGCTCTCCACACCCACCTCGAGCAGCAGCCGGGCGACCCGGTTTCGCAAAATGTTGTAGGCGGCGATCGCGGGAATCGCGATAAACAGTCCGACGAGCGTGGTGAAGAGCGCGGTTGAAATCCCTTCCGCTAGCTCAGACGGCTTTGGAGTCGAGCCCCCGTTCGCGATCACGTCAAACGACGCGATCATCCCCTGAACGGTTCCGAACAGTCCGATCATCGGGCTCAGGTTGCCGATCAATGCCATGTAACTCAAACGGTGTTCGAGCTTCATGCTTTCTTCTTCGCCGACTTCCTGCATCCCTTCGAGCGCCTTCGGATATCCACGAGAGATCTTCGAAAGACCAGCAGCGAGGACCTGACCGAGAACCGACTCGTCGCTCTTCGCCAAATCGTATGCACCTTGATTGTCGTTTTCGTCGAGGCGTTGACCAAACTCTTCGATCAGATCGAGTGGGCACAAGGTGTCACGTCGTGCGGCGAGCATGTTCATCACGAACAACGACACCAGGGTCACCGACAATGCCATGAAGACAACCAAATAAGGGATGCCGAGCGATTTGATGAACCAGCCGAGTAGCGATTGCTTTGGACGGGCACCGCCCGCGTCACCGCCCCCTCCATCTCCGGGGTCTGCTCCGGCGTCGGGTTCCGGTTGCCCCGCCGCAGGACCGGGTTCCGGATCGGCACCAAATTCGTCTTCGGCACCAAACTCCGCTGCAGCATCGTCCTGTGCCTGGACCGCTGTGATAGAAACGATCCCGGACGTGAGGGTGCCGACCACGAGAACCACTAACAAAGTTTTCAAACTCCAACCGGGCAAAACTTCGCTCATCCGCTCGGACACATATTTCATCGGGCTACCTTGGCTAGATTTCAGTGGATGCACTACCACGCCGACATCGAATCGGGGGCAATCGATCAACGCGAGCTGCGATCAAAACCCGCAGACGCTCGAAGGGCAACCGTGGGCACAAACGATCGGCGTTACGGGAACAGGAGCCTGCGTTGGCCTGTCAATATCGATAGAATAGTCGACCTCGCCGGTAATCGCATCACCCCCGCTGGGGACAAAACAAAATCACCCCGGGCGCGCGACGATATCCTCATTCGATCGAAGGAAACCGAATGGACGAACAAGAGGAACAAGAATGGCAAGACGCCAGCGACTGGGACGACGAAGACTATGACGAATTCTTGCAACGAGAATTCCCCGACTCCGCCAGTGGAAATCGCAACGGGCTCCCGTCTCACTGGAAATGGACGGCCTGGGTATTGCTATTCCTAGCCGCCGCTTTTTGGATTCTCTCTCTGTAGCGGGGAAATTGCTCTTTAGCCAGGAAATCGGCAAACGCGTTCCCACGGAGACGACCATCGGACTGCGGACACCAACGCGTGTTCCCTTTTTATCATTTTCGGCACAACCTTCGTCGCACCGAAAACGAATTCAACAGGCGTGGTGATGTCGCTAGTTCTTGCTAACGACGACCAACCAATCCTCGTCGAAATCTTCGGGTGCGTTGCCGAGCGACACCTTCGCTCCGCCCTTCACACTCGAAACCGATCCGCTCGACAGCGAACCGCCCGAACGAGGATTGAACCACTTCACGGTATAACTTCCGTCTGCACCGGAGAGATCGAGTTCGGTCGTTCCACCATTGGGCAGGTAGACAAGATAGATCTCGCCGGGTTTGGCAAGACAGAACCTCGACACACTGCGTTTCGCATTCCCAACGAGTTGATCCATGTTTTCCATTTCCCAGAACGGGACGTTGTTCTCATGGAAAAATCCGATCGCGATCCGGCAATAGTCCCAACTTTGATCGCGACTCCGCCAATCCTCGCAAACGATGTCATTCTCGGCGTACGAATAGCCAAAGTAGTACTCACATCCGGCACCGCCGGCCATCAAGTTCCCCCACAACGTTTGCTTGCGAACCTTGTGCTGGGTGTAGGTCATTTTCCCGGATCTATCATGTCCGTCGAAACCCTTGTAGCCCAAATCCGGACATTGAGCGTGCGCGGCGGATCCGGACTCATCGAACGCCACCACCCACGGTTTGCCCGCTTCGTTGGAAGCCTTCACCCACTTCCACGTTTGGGCGTGAGTGGTCTCCAAACTGCTATTTTGCAGCGACGCGCCGGTCAACTTTGATCGGTCCCCGAGCAGCGGTTTGTAGACTTGATCCTGTTGGTTGGGGAAGGTGTGGATCACGATCGGATGGTTGTACGCATCGAGTTCGGCGATCCGATCGATCATCGCTTTTTGCTGCTCGGTCGACTGAGTGTTCTCTTCGCCGATGTTCCAGTTCAACGCCAGATTATGGCCAAACCGAGCGATCAATTCGCGGCAATACAATTTGCGTTGTGGACCGAGGTTGCCGCCATCCAAACTGGTCGGCACAAAGCCGCCGCCTTTTCCTTTTTTATGATCGTCGTTCTCGGTCTCTTGCATCTTGAAGTGCAGATACATACCGAGCGCCGTTCCATGATCGAACACGATGCCCCACTGATCGAGTTTACTGCAGTCGTAGTGCATCTTGTCGTCACGGTGAATGAACGGCCAAACGTTGTCGCCGTCTCCACCTGCGTTGTACGTCAAGAAAGAAAAGGCATTGCACCCTTTTTGCGACAGGTAACGGATCGCTCCGACAAGCCCTTTTCCTTTTCCGCCCGCCCAGGTGGGATCTCCGTCACGCCAATCCTGCACGTGGGGTTGCCACTTCTTGATCGGTGCTTTCTTAGCGTTCCCGGCGATCGTGTTGTCAAAGTCAGCAAACGCGAGCAGGGTTTCAGGAGCATCGGCACCGACCTTCAAAAAGTACCTCTTCGATCCCGCGAACTGCAAGTAATGCTTGCCGACATAATCCAGCCGGCCTTGCCCGCGAAAGTCACGTCCTGTCTTGTCGGTGGCTGCAACCTCAAACGTCCCCGTCTTGGTGCCATAGACGGATTCGCCATCCGCATCGTCGTCCAAGGCGACATGCTTTCCACGCACGATCGTCAATTCGTACGACCACTGGCCAGGACGATCGGGAGCGAACAGGGCCCGCCACACGGTTCCTGACTCGGCGTGTGAGTTGGCGGCATCGCCATCGGCCGCGAAAAACCCAGGAATGGTGTACTGCGTTCCGTCTTCGTGGCGAAACGTCGCCGTCATCCGGTAGTCGGTGAACGGGTTGGGTGCGTTGTCTTTTTCGTGTGCGTACGGGCCGCTCAGGTCGACGACCACTTTGTGCCAAGCCTTGAGTTCTCCGCCAATCTCAACGGAACCGTCGCCGTCGTCGGCTCGGGGCATTTGCAGAGGTAGATTGCTGACCGGAACCGTTGGCGACCCCGCGGTTGCCTTTGCATTCTCTCGCCGGGATGCGACCTTCTTCTGCGCGAGTTGCTCTTTGTAAACAGGCAGTGCGGCGGCACGTGTGTCTTCGTCGGCAGGGACGAAAACGACCGTCCCCCATCGAGCACGGCTGAACTCTTGCCCATCATTGCTCCCAACCTCAGAGCCGACTTTGATGATCGCACCTTCGGTGACACGCACCTCTTTCCATGTGTGATGGAATGAATCGCCTTCCTCGTAGGTGGACTCACTCAGCGAGTTGGTGTAGTCGCCAATCCGCTCGCCATCGGCCGCAATCCAGTAGTTCGACTTCCCGTCGTTCTCGCCGACGGTTTGCAGCGTGACGTGGTAGAGCCCGGTGGGATACGGGAAGGTCCGCGCGACACTCGCTTTCTTTCGTTGTGCCGGGTTGATCGCGAGCCACTTGCCACGATCGAGGTAGTAACCTTGGTTCTCACCTTCGATGAACAAACTCGCAGGCATCTCCAACGAGACCTTCGCCTGGCTGTCATTCTGCGGCGCGGTCGCTGTTTGTGCTTGCACGGTCTGCATCTGCCCATCGTGCAACGTTGAAATCAACAGGCCCAAAAACAATGCGGTACGGATCGAAAAAACGACATCAACATTCATGGTGTTACTTCTGAGAAAGGATGAATGGGGGAACATCACAAAACGGCCTTGGAAAGAACTATGCCGGTGCGGCACAGTCTTTGGTACAGCCGATCGCATCGGCAACCGCGGTCGCCACATCGCTCGTCGAGGAGGTGCCACCGATATCACGCGTACGCACCTCTCCTGCCTCGAGGACTTTCGCAACTGCCGTCTCGAGGCGGGCGGCGGCATCGATCGCGACCGGATCGTTGTGCTGATCGCCGAGCCAATCGAGCATCATCGCGGCGGACAGCATCGTTGCCATCGGGTTGGCGAGATTCTTTCCGGCGATCTGAGGAGCCGTGCCATGAGACGGTTGAAACAACCCATGATGCTCGCCAATTTCTCCGGACGGTCCGAGGCCCAGGCCTCCTACCAAACCAGCTCCCAGATCGGAAAGGATGTCGCCGAATTGGTTTTCCATGACGAGAACATCAAAGTCCCAAGGATTTTGGACGAGATACAAACTCATCGCATCCACGTAGACCGCATCGCTGCCGATCTCGGGATGGTTCTTGGCGACATCGAAGAACACTTCACGGAAAAACGCGAGTGACCGAAACACGTTCGCCTTGTCGACGCAGGTCACCATCTTCTTCCCGTCGCTCGGACGCCCCTTGCGCCGCTGAGCCAAACGGAATGCAAATTCGGACACGCGTGATGTTCCTTGGCGGGTGACCACGAGAGTATCAGTTGCGACTTCGTTGCCGACCTTGGCACCGCCTCCAAACGAGGCGAACAGTCCTTCGAGGTTTTCGCGGATGATCACAAAATCGATCCCCGGCCCGGTGTCACGCAGCACGCACGGGGCACCCGGATACAGTTTGACCGGACGCACCGCGGAATGCACATCGAGCGCGCGACGCAGTCCCACCATCATCGTCGGTTGCACTTCCGTCCCATCGGGATAACGAACATCCGGCAAACCGATCGCGGACAACAATACCGCGTCTGAATCGACGCAGTCGGCCAACACGTTCTCGGGCAATGTCTCTCCGGTGTCACGATACAACTCCGCACCGGCACGATACGAGGTCATCTCCAGGTTCAAACCTGGGGTTTCCGCAACGATGCGGTCCAGGACGGTGCGAGTAGCGTTCATGCATTCGGGACCAATACCGTCGCCGGGCAACAACGCGATTCGATAATCTTTCATTTGAATTCAGTTGATAAGAGTGTGGTGTTTCTATTCTTGGCAGGTCCACGTTTGCACGGACTTACTGACCAACATCGGTGCGACGGCCGCGTCAAATTCTTTGAAGTGATCAGTCGCTTTGTGGGCGTCGAAGTCCGCTTGCGTGTCATACTTTTCATACAAGAAACACGCCTCCGCTTTTCCTGCGGCGTAACAGACGTCGAATTGTCGACAGGCTTCCTCCTTTTCGAGCGAGTTCTTCGCTTGTGCCTCCATGGCGATGCGAAAGGCGTCAACCTGATTCGTTTGCACTTCAAAAATGACGGTAACGACAAACATGTTTTGTACTCCTGGGTGATCGTCTGCTGCCTCGGCGCGGCACGACCGCTTGCATCCGCCCGGCGGTCGTTGAGCGGCAATGATGTTGAGCGGCAATTGATGTTGAGCGGCAATAAAGTGAATTGGTATTGGTGTGTGCTATTTCGCTAGGTCCTGCACTTGCTGCGGCGTCAGGAAGCGGGTCGGTTCGTGACGCAACATCAGGAACAACTTGGCGGTTTCTTCGAGTTCTTCAGTCGCGTTGACGGCTTTATCCAAATCCCCGCCGGCGACCACCGGACCGTGATTGGAAAGCAGAACGGCGTGCGAGAGTTTGGCGGCTTTCTCGACGGCACCGGCCAACTCCACGTCCCCGGGCGGATAATAGGGGACCAGCGGCAACGTACCGACACGCATGACGTAGTACGCCGTGATCGGTGGCAACACGTTGCTCTCGTCGATGTTGGCGAGGCACGAAACCGCGACTGAATGCGTGGAGTGCAAATGCACAATCGCCTGTTCGTCGGGACGCGATTGATACATGCTGTGATGCAGGAAGGCTTCCTTGGATGGTTTGTCTCCAGCGACCACGTTGCCGACGTTATCGAGTTTAGTAATCCGATCCGGATCGAGCCGGCCGAGACAACTGTTAGTCGGTGTGATTAGCATGCCATCGGGCAATCGAACACTGATATTGCCCGAACTCCCCGCCGTCAGCCCGCGATCAAAGAGCGACTGGCCCTGCATCGCAATTCGCTCTCTCAGTTCCCGTTCGCTCATCGCAGCATCTCCAACGCAGTTTCAAAAAAATCAACATCGCCGAAGTTGCCCGACTTCAACGCCAGCGCCAGTGATGGTTGGCGGCCGATCGATTCCGTCCACGGAACCCCGGTGCAGATTTCGGGGCCGATTCTCAGCGCGTCAATGGACAGTTCGCGGACAATCGCCCCAGAGGTCTCACCGCCGGCGAGAACCAAACGACGGAACTCGAGTTCCTCGACCAAACGACGGGTCACTTCCGCCAAGAACCCCTCGATCGCGAGCGCCACTTCCATCGCCCCGAATCGGCTTTGCAGGTCGGCGATTTTCTCGGGTCGAGCACTTGATGCGATCAACACCGGCACCGACGCATCGGTCTTTCCAACCCACTGTATGAGCCGTTCCAACTCGGCGTCGCGATTACTCATCAGCGACGAAACGTCGACCGACCAAGTCGGGCACTTTCCGCTCATGTACTCGACTTGACCGTTGGTCGCTTTCGAACAACTGCCTGCAACAATCAACCCACGTCCTTCGACGTTCGGAATCGGTGGGGCATGAGTTTCGGAGGAGAGCAATCCGACCTTCCGGTACGCATCGGGCAGATAGTGAGCCAACCCCGAACCTCCGGTAACGAGTGGCATCGACACACAGGCCGATGCGAGGGTCGCCAACTGTGCATCACCACACGTGTCGGTCACCACCATCGCCACGCCGTCGCCCTGCAAATCAGACAACTGGTGCTCAACCGCCGACGATCCTTCTTCGATGTCGTCGTAGGAAACCAGCCCGACACGTCGCGACGTCTGCTTCGAGAGAAACCGTACCAAGTTCGCGTCCGTCATCGGATTGAGAGGATGATTCTCCATCCCCGACTCATTGAGCAACGAGTCACCGACGAACAAATGACCGCGGTAGACCGTCCGACCGGCCCGCGGGAACGCCGGACAGAACACGGTTTGATGCACCCCGAGAGTATCCATCAGGGCTTCGGCGACCGGACCGATGTTGCCATCGTCTGTCGAATCAAACGTTGAACAGTATTTGAAATAAAAACGCGTGGCCCCATTTTCACGAAGGACTTTCAACGAATCACGTGACATAGCGATCGCATCCTCGGCAGGAATCGACCGCGTCTTGAGTGCAACAACGACCGCATCCACCTCGGACAAATCTCGTAACATCTCCGGAGTGGGTGTTCCCAATATCTGGACCACCCGCATACCGCCTTGCACCAAATTATTGGCGAGGTCGGTCGCGCCGGTCACATCATCAGCGATGCACCCGAGGACGGCGGTTCGTTGGGAAGAAGTCTCTTGCATGAAATTTTCGGCTGTCGTTATTTTGCTGTCTCTATTTCGCTGTCTCTATTTTTCAATCGCGATCGCCCGTACCGGGGATCCATCGCCCCCGGTCACTTTCATCGGCAGGGCAATGAATTCGACGGTTTCCTGAGTGAGTTTGTCGAGGTGGGCAATTCCCTCGACGATCAAAACGTTCCCGCGAAACAAAGTTTGATGCACATCGGTCAACTCGCGAGCGTTGTTCACGTCGGCGACCGACGGCGGCTCGACACCAATCATCGCGACCTGACGTTCGACTAACCAATTCGCGAGATTGAGTGAAATCCGAGGCAACTCGTTCCGGTACTCGGGCGTCCCAAAACGCTTGTGCCAGTCCGTCCGGAACAGCAAACGAGCCCCTCGTCCGATCGTTTCGGCGTGCGGACCGAGATCTTCGACATCGATCAATTGCTTTGGCGTCACCGGCGCGAGATTGATGACCGTCGCCTCACCCACACACACTGACAGGTCCTGCTCATCGAGCGTTGCACCGTCGCTCAAAAAATGCCGAGGCGCGTCCATATGGGTCCCGCAGTGGGAATACAGATTCAGTGTGGTCGCGTTCCAACCTTCGACCTCGAGTCGCTTGGCGACACTCACACTGACACCCGGCATTTCATTGTTTACCGCGAGGCTCAAATCAATCACTCTCATTTGGCCTCTCCTGACAATCCGCGAACCGGCATCTTCGTCTGCGACGACTCATAAATCGCGTCGACCACCACGAGCGATTTCAGATACTCTCGGCCACTCGTTTCCATCGGTGTACCGGCGAGCATACAGTCCACAAAGTGCCGCTGTGTCGCGTAAACACAATCGCCCGCAAACCCTCTGCGCTCGCACCGGTATTCGACGCCATGCTCCGGCTCACCGAGTGGTTGCAGGGTCAACCGACCATTGCCATAGAGCCGCAATGAACCACCGCTGCCGTCCACAATCGCTTCGCCAAAGGTGAATCGTGCATCCGACGAGGTTGGTTCGTTGTACCGGTTGCCTCTCCACAGCCCGTTGGCCCCGGACTCGAATTCAAACATCACCGTACCGCTGTCCTCACCGGCGATGTCGGGGTTGCGTTGATTCAGGGTCGCGTACACGCCTGCAATCTCGCCACCGACGTAACGGTAGGTATCCACAAAATGGACTCCCGTTTCGAAAATCAGCAAACGCGGCATCTCACGGAAGTAGGGCTGCCGAGCCAAATACGCGTCGGGTTGCCAACCGTCTCCCATCCGACATTCGAACGCCACCGAAAAGAGTTGATCCCCGATCGCACCGTTTTCGATCTGTCGACGGATCTCACGATACCAAGGTTGGAACCGAAAATTCTCGTGAACCATCAACGGAACCGAAGCCGATTCGGCGACCTCGACAATCTGTTTCGCTTCTTCGAACGTTGGCGCGAGCGCCTTTTGACACACCACCGCCACACCACGCTTTGCGGCCTCGCCGACCAAAGCCAGATGTGAATCAGGCCGAGTAATGATGTCGATAAAGTCGGGCTTTTCACGATCCAACATCTCGCCGACATCGCGATACGTGTTGGCGATCGAGTACTTCTCGGATGCTTGTTGGGCAGAGTCGGCATTCACATCACAAACCGCCGACAACTCGACTTCGGGCAAACGCGACCAAGCATCAAAATGGAATTGGCTGAAATACCCCGCTCCGACGGCAACTCCTTTGAGTTTCTTCATACCATCGCTCCTTTCGATACAACCTCGACGCATGGCATGACGGATTGCCATTGCGCATGCCGTTGACTCGGAAGGAATCCCTGCCCCTCGAACTCCCTCTCATAATCACACACGACCGCTCGCTCCACCGAGTTCGCTCGTGCTTCCTGTTCTGGCTCAGGTTCGTAGATGAATTTGGTGTACAGCAGAGCCGCCATCACCAACACGAACATCGCCAAGAACATCGCCAAACGTAGCCTCAACGCCGACGAGGAAATTTCTCGCAATTCACGACGAGGATTCATCAACACCCATGCCCCGAGTGCCAACAAATTCATCACCGCTGCGAAAAGGAAAAACGAATTCGCAGTCCCGGTCGTCTCAGCAATCCCGGGAACCGTCACGTTGGCAACGAAAAACGGGAACGCCACTGCGCTGACGGCCGCCCCCATGTTACCAACCATGTTCATCGCCGCCGAAACCGCACCCGAACGTGATCCGCCGATGTCCATGCAGAACGACCAACTCGGACTCAGCGTCATTTCGACGCCGAAAGTCCCAACCGAAAAGAAGAAAATGAACATCCACACACTGGTCGACTCAGTCACCTGCGTGCACAACAAGAGTCCGATCGCACCGAGGGCAAACCCGATCATCGCCGGCAACCGGCGAGACAACACCGGCATCTCCAGCTTGTGCAAGAACGTCACCGTGTACCCCGAGATCCACAACGCAACCGCGCCACAGAGCAACGGCAGCGACGCCAGGTACGCGTACTCTTCACCGTACGTCTCGACGAGATAAGGTTGTAACCACGTGATACTAATGAAGAACGTGATGTTACTCGCCGCGTACTGAAACATCGCCAACAGAACGTTGAGCGATGTCACCACCTGCACGTATGGCACGGTGGACTCGGTCGCCGCTTCTTCCGCGATACCGCGTTGGATCAACTCCAACTCAGCCTCGTTGACTTTGGAATGGTTCGCGGGGTCATCTCGGTACCACCACCACCACACACCACCCCACAGCAAACCGACCGCGGCGTTGGCTACGAAAGTCATCCGCCAACCGATCGCGGCGATCAACATGGGCATCAAAACCAACGACAACGCTGCACCAATCCGTGCACCGGAGTGAAAGATCCCCTGACCGAGGCCGCGTTCTTTCGCCGGCAACCAGCTATACATCGCACGGGTCGCTCCGGGGTACGCCCCCGCCTCGCCGACACCGAAAAGAAACCTCACGAACAGCAAACTGATCGCGGTGTACACAGCGCCGGTCAACGCCGTGAACACGCTCCAAATCGCCACCACAATCGTCAGTCCGAGACGCGGACCGACACGGTCGCTGAACCATCCCGCAGGGATTTGAAACAGCGCGTATCCGATCGCAAAGATCCCGAAGACATACCCCATCATCTGGTCATCAAGACCCGAGATTTCATCCTGCATCGACCCCTTGGCGGCGGAGATGCAGACGCGATCCATGTACGTGTTCACCGTGTGTAAAAACACGAGGAAAACCAACCAGAATCGCTGGGACGTGGGGGCGGCAGGATTCATGAAAGCCTGAGATAGGAATGGCGTTCGGGTCGTCGTCATGATAGCCTTTAGGAGGTTCCAAATCCCCAAAAGACAGAAACGACGGTCAACTTCGGCGATGATTGTACTGGCTTATTCGCTAGGTACAATTAAATATTCCTTAACGATCATTCAGGAATTCGAAATGACCGCTTCTGCCGATCTCACCCTGCGATCTGCGGCGATTAACATTGCCCACCTGCACACATTTCGGCATGTGATGCAGCAAGGAGGCTACGCCGCAGCGGCACGCGTCACGGATCTATCGGTCCCATCCATTTGGCAGCACATTCACGCCCTCGAAAAGATGTACGAGGTCGAATTGTTCCACCGCGTCGGTCGGCAAGTCCGCCCCACCTCCGCGGCGAAACAACTCTACGAAGAAATCGACGGCATTCTCGTTCAACTCGAATCGACATTCGAACGAATGAGCCGCGAGCCAAGCAAGCAAACCATTCGGCTGGTCACCGGCGTGCGGATGATGATCGAGGACCTCGCCGAACCGCTCGCGAAATTTCACGACCAACATCCCAACCGGTTAGCCATCCGGCAGGGCAATGAACGTCGAGCATTGGAACTGCTGCTCGCGGACGAAGCCGACATTGCGTTGACGCTCGAACCGGGACTGCATCAGGGCTCATCCGGCATTCACTACGAACCGGCTTACACGGTCGAGTTTCTTGCCGTTTGCAGCAAGTCGCATCCCTACGCCAAGGCACGCTCCCACGGATTGCGTGAACTGTCTAAACATCCTCTGGTCGTCACCGCCGCGGGAACACATGGTCGCGACGCACTCGAACAGGCGTTTCATCGCGAGGGGCTCGTTTCCAACATTCACATCGAAACCGATAACAGCGCCTTCACGATCGCGTGCGTCAAAGCGGGAGTCGGCGTGGGAATCCTCGCCGGTCGCCGACAGGGAGACCTCTGCCAATCGCTCGCGACGCGTTCACTCAGCAAACAACTCGGCAAACGAAAGATCGTTTTCATGTGGCGGCGAGGACGTTTGCTCACCGAACCGATGTTGGAATTGATCGATGCGGTCAAGTGCATCGAATCAGGCGAGTAAACAGATCCTCGCGAGTCGGCCTACGCTCCGCCGGAGTCACTCGCGGGCTTCTCACCCGAACGCATCGCCGAGAGCGACTGCATGAGTTCCTGCGGCAACGATCGCAGATGAAGGTCGCGTTGAGGGAACGCGATCTCGATTCCCGCCGCGTTGAACTCTTTGTTGATCATCGTGTGCAATTCGTGGATCGCGGACAGGCGGTTATCGAGGTCAGCCAGATAACACCGCAGCACGAGGTTCAGCGTCGAATCGCCAAACCCTTCGAAGGTCACATTCGGCGCCGGATCCACCGAGATCGAACTGTGTTCGGCACAGATCTTCTTGAGCAAATCACATGCTTGATCGGTATCACTACCGTACGCCACACCCACATTCACGACGACACGGTTCGTCGTGTCGGTCAAAGTCCAGTTCACCAAGCGACCGGTGATCAAATCCTTGTTCGGAATGATCAATTCCTGTCGGTCCCAGTTCGTGATCGTCGTCGCTCTCATTCGGATCCTCGCAACAACGCCGGTGGTATCACCGAGAGTCACGATGTCGCCCACACGAATCGGTTGCTCGAACAGGATAATCAATCCGCTAACAAAGTTCGCAAAGATCTCCTGCAGACCGAACCCGAGCCCGACACCGAGCGCGGCAACGAGCCACTGGATATTATCCCATCGCAAGCCGAGCGTTTTCGCACTGATCCCCAGTCCGATGAACATCAACGCGTACGTACCGAGCGTCGTGATCGCGTAACGCACTGGTTTTTCGAGCGGCAGACGCTCCAATAACACGCCTTCAATCAAACCGGGCAGGTTCCGCACCGACGCCCACGTTAAGACCACGACCGGGATGGTTTTCACCACGTCGGCGAGTGTGACGTAAACGATTTCCCCTTGTTGATCGACACTCGTCCACAACCGGATCGATTCGAGATAACCTACCGCGGGAAGCACCGGCGACCAAATCCACGCAACACCGATCAGAGTGGCAATGATCAAAAACGTGTTCAGCAAACGGCTCGTCTGTGCACTGATCTCAGATGCTTCCATCGTCGTCGGTTGCTCGACGTCCACACCGACGGCACCAATTCGGTCTGCTTCCTCGAGTCGTTCACGGTGCACCGCCCACGCCAAACGACGTCGCTGCGTCAGCAACCAACGACGCACGGTTCCTCCGATGAAGAACGCGACGACACACACCCCGAACGTATAGTAGAGCTGCTCGATGAGCACCTCCGCGGCACGGCCGTACCCCATCACCGCGACAACCGCAAAGACGATCGGCAGCCAAACAATTGGCAGGAACCATATGTGTCGCAATCGCGCCAGCCATCCGTCGGGGTTGTCACGAATCTCGACCGAGAAAATACCTTTGTTCGGCTCGAGCGTTCGCCACAAGACAATGCTCAGCAAAATCATCCCACAGATAAACATCAACCGGCTAAGCGCCTGGGTCAACTGATATCGTCCGAGTTCCGAAGCAGTCACAAAGATGATCAACACCGGCAATCCGATGTCGATCAGAATCCGCAACCATCGGCGTAATCCTCTGATTGAATCTTCGTCGGTATTGAAGTGAGCGATCGCGAGCCCCTGTGGACGCAACCACTGACGCAACAACTCAACCGGCATGGCTGCGACGGCGGCGAGGTGAAACGCCTGATAGACAGACCGCACCAAAGGTTCGGCCCCTCCGGACGCTTTCAACGCGTCTCCGGTTATCCATAGCAACGCAACGAGCGGCAACATCAACGCAAACGACAAGAGCGTGGCCGCAAAGGTTGGCTGCAACGACAGACTCTGTCGACTCGATGCCCTCTTTCCGTGTTCGGCAATCCGGCGGCGCAATCGCGTACCGAGCCCGAGAACCGTCGCCAAAGCAATCAACACGATGACAATCAACTCGGGGCGATTCAGATACCCTTCAAACAATCGAGTGCCGAGCAACTTGAGGTGCCGAGGGTGAACGATCCACCGGAACGATTGCCAGGCCAAGGGAATGTCACGCAACCGAAAAACGGCTTCGTTTCGGATCCAAACAATATGCGAGTCAATAAGCGAAAGAAGCTGCGAAACGGTCTTACGTAGCCTCTCGAGTTCGCGTCGCCGCTGGGCCAACTTCGCCAAGTGCGTTTCCAAATCAGCGATAAACTTGGCGAGCAACTCGACCTCGGTTGCCGGCAAGTTGCTCGACGACGGACTGCTGCCGAGAATCACGCGTTCGGAAAAGACCTCCATCGGCAACTCTCCGGCGACCGAATCGTCGATCCCCTGCAGAGTCAGTTCGAGCTGACGTTGCAAGTCGCGACGTTTCTCGATCGTCTGATCGATCTTTGAAATCTGATCACCGATTTGACTCAGTGAAGGCAGTCGGTTTTTTAACAACTGCAGCTGCAAACCTTCGCTGCTAGAAAGACGTTCGCCCGTGCGGTTGGATTCGGCGATTTGCGATTGCGTTTCGGTGAGTCGGTCTGCCCACGTATCCGTTTGGATTTTCTCTTTGGCCAACATCCGGTCGGCTTGATCGGTTTCACCGATGATCTCAATCCAAACATCTTTGAGCTTGAGAATTTGTGACGATTCCGTACTGCCACCTGCCTTGACGATTTCCTCTTTGTAGTCCTGCAGCTCGGTTTCGATTTGGCTTTGACGCTGCATCTGCAAAATCGCCGACCATCGATCCTGAACCATCTCAGCCTGCCGAACGTTACGCTGAGCCGCGGCACTTTGCAGCGGCAACAGCTCGGCTTGCGCCTCGTGCAACATCTGTTCGCGTAGCGCCGCATCGAGGCGTTGCTTGGCAGACGCGAGCTGCGCCGCCAACAACGCTTCGCGAACGTGGCGAAGTTGGCCTTCGGGATCATCATTCAGTTCCCCGACCGACGACGATTCGAGCGTTTCGATTTCCTGCCGGAGTGTCGATATTTCACCGGGCAATTTTTCCAACCTGGCTTTGCGAGTAGCGATCGCGGCGTCGGCTTTTTGCGATTTCTCAAGAGCGGCTACGACGTCTGACTTGGCGAGAATGAGTTTCTGTTTGAGTTCATCGATCGTCAGGTAGTCGTCGATCTCTTCGGGCACTTTTAACTCTTCGGGCACTTCCAATGGCCGCTCGGATTCTTCTTTTGCGTCTCGCTTGTCGCGTTCAATTTTCGCTAGCGCTTTGTCATATCCGGCGATCGCGTCGGAGGCGGCTTGCTTGCCCGCCAGAACTTTGCCGAGGTCAGTCAACGACGACACGATGAGATCGCGCAGCATCGGGTCGAGCGAGTCGTCCTTGCTCACGCGACCAATTTCGCTCGCGACGGCTTCGGAATTGGTCAGCGGAATCTGCTCGGTCGGCTTGGTCGTTTCGGTCTTCCCGGCATCGTCCGCCGCGGTGGCACCGGATGCCTGAATCGGCATTGCCACCGCCACGTGATGAATCGGCGGCGCAGCGTGTGGTGGCCGAGTGGCAGCTCTGCCCAACGAAGCAGCCTCGGATTGGCGACCGCTCCCGCCGGCAAACGTCACCGGCCCCAAACGTGAATCGGCCAAACCGTCAGCCGCAATCGCTTGAGTCGCCACAACCGCAGCAACCGCGAACCAGAATGCGACAACACTCATGCGGATCGCATGGCGTGAGACGCGGCGTCGAACATCGTGGTTTCTATATGGCAACATGGGCGTAGTTTGTGAAATTCACACTTGCGATTGATAGGGCAAAACTATGATCGAGATTTTCCCGTTTCACTTGACAGAATCGAGCCTATTTTGATAGCCCATGGAATTATGGGCGAATCCTCCAACCACGACCGACTTCAACCGAACCGCTGCATGACGCCCGCGCCAGCGGTGAGGATCGTGTTTGGACTGTTCGTGACGATCACTGCTGCGTTTTTACCCGCGTCGATCGAGGCGGCCTCTCCGCAGACCTCGACACAGTACGTTTTGCTCAACAACGATAGCGTGTTGACCGGGACGGTTTGGCGTCGTGGCTCGTCGGTCATTGTACGTCGAGGCAACCAATCGGAATTGACTCTTCGAGCGGACCAAGTGGTTGCGGTCGAAAACGACGTGATGGAGTTGTACCAATCTCGGATTCGCTCTCAGCGTCGTCGCACACTCCCGTCGCTCAACGATCTGATCAAAGACCTTCGATGGTGCATCGATAACGGGCTGCCCGACCAAGCGACGCGGCTTCTGATTCAGATTCATTCCGTCGCACCCAATCATCCCGTTGCCCTCCAACTCGAATCGCGACTGCGGCGAATGAACTCGACCGAGGAAGCGGGTTCGATCAGTTCAACGCAGGACAATCATTTTACGTCCGCGACACACGCGATCGCATTTGACGAAACGGACTCTCGTCGAGGCAACAACCCGATTCAACCGGCCAGCCATTTGGTGGAACGCCCATCAATACCGTCGGAAACACAACACACCAACGCATCGATTAACACGCTCAACGCCCCCGCATCCTTGCACCCGTTCACTTCACGAGTGCAACCGATCCTGATGGCGCGATGCGCGAGTTGCCACCACGAATCATCACCGGAGGCCACCGAGTGGCACCTCACCTTGCCTGCCAGCGGCGCGATGCGAGTCACCCAGCGAGGCTCGATCGCCAACTTCAATGCCACACTGCCGTATTGCCAACCCAAACGTCCGTCAGACAGCGAGCTGATCACGATGGCGACCCGCTACCACGGAAGCGATGCATCCACGACTAACTCGGCACAGTCCAACCAACAACCGCCGATCGCCGAACACGAAGTCGCACTTATTCGAACATTGACGGACTGGATCGCCACGGTCCGGCCGCCGTCGCGGGACGCAACTCCAACGGCCACCGCCGACATCCAGGAACCGATCACAACAGCCGAGCAAAGCCCGCTGAACCGGATCCAGCCCGCCGAAGTCGCCGCGTCGCTATCGAGCCCGCAAGACAACGAAGCCAGCGAAGGAATCGATACCGAAGCGAATGACTTCAACCCAATCGCTGGCCAACCTTCTACCGAGCCGACTTCCGGCCGCCCGGTACGCCTTCCCGTCGTCGAAAATCCAAACGACGTACGGCACTTCAACCGCGAAACCCGCCTCCGGCGAATCTTAGGCCTCGGCAGCTAATAGACATTCGGCCGAGTTGGTCGCTCGCACGTCATCACGACAAACAAAGTCGGTCATCTGCGGGACATTGAACGACTCGCTGGTTCGATCGAGATCACTGGTACGCCGATTGCGTCTTCTTCACCTGCAACTAACGCCGATTTAACGCCGCGTTAGCAAACGTTCGCTCGTGAGGGAGAAAGCTATGGAATTTGTCCGCCTGTTGCTGGCCTTTGTGCTGCCGCCCGCCTCGGTTTACATTCAATTCGGTATTAACAAACACTTCTGGTTCAATTGCCTGCTCACGCTGCTCGGCTTCGTGCCCGGCGTACTGCATGCGATCTATGTCATGGCGTCGCGCCGCCCGGGGCTGGCCCGCTTGCCTTAGCATCCCTGCTCTTTTTGCCGTCCATGCGATCAACTCCTGCACCGAACGACAACCACGAGGCATCGCGCGGCGAGACAGCGGCATCAGCAACCGACAACACCACGTCAGACGCGAACTCAGTCGCCTGCGCTAGCGAGACCGATCCCCCAATCGATCGCGTGCTGCTGATCCCCGGTTTGCTCGAACCGCGAACAGCGCTGCTGCCAATGCGTCAGCATCTGCGCCGCCATGCAAAGGAGGTCACGATCTGGCGAGACCGGTACGCTTTTCGAAACACCGAAGCGAGCGTGCAGCGACTGTCGGAATTCATCACTGACGCCAGCCGAGAGGAACGCATCGGTATCGTCACCCACAGTTTCGGTGATTGGGTGGCCCGGCAAGCCATCGCGAGAAGCCCGAATCACCGCGTTGATGCACTCGCCTCGATCGCTCCGGTAATCCGAAGCGGGTTCGTTCCGAAAGTGATGCACTATCTCGGTGGCGACTTGATGCCTGAAATCGCCGTCATCGCAAACGCGGAAAAAGCCCGCGAGTCACTCGATTGCGACCGTTCACTAAGGCGAATGGTAATTTGGGCGTTGATCGATCTCGGAGTCGGGCGTGCCGACTTAACCCACCTGCCCAACGTCAAAGTCCACCGGGTCGCGGCAACGCATTTATCGGTAGTGCTGCAGCCGAACGTCTTTCGACTCGTTGAAAGATTTCTGTTCGACGATCAGAACGGCAGCGAACCGGGAGGCTCATCACCGTCGTCGAAATCTTCGAGCTGATCATCGTAGGAACTGCCCCGCATCTCGTGATCGTCGAGGAAACTCTCGCCGTCCTCATCGTCGTCGAGCAATTCGTCGATGTCCTCATCCATCTCTTCATCGCCCGGATCGAGTAAATGATCCGGTGGCGAATGCGAGTCCTCGGGGATCCAACGGATCGTCGGCCGTGGAGGATCGGATAACGACGTGCCGCATTCGATCGCCGACCAACTGATGTTGCCCGGACCATCCGCGGTATCCCCCGTACAGACGTCTTCGTCACCGGCGAGCAGGTACAGGGTGGCATGACGCAGGAAGTTCTCGATGTCGCCGGGTTGATAGACCTCACGCCGACAAACGGCCTCCATATCCGGCAGGTCGAACTGCCCGTTGCCGACCGTATCCATCACCACCCATCCGTCCTCCTCCGAAAAAATCCGGACGTTGGTCCACATGTCCAGCGGCGGCAATTCATGGCACCACGCGTGGTTGAGCCCCTGGCGCAGCAGGCTCGCGTCCCGCAGGATCTCCCCACCCGGGTTGAAATAGCACAGAGAATGGGGGGATTCCAGTAAAGCGGTCACGGCGCGGGTCAGCGTTTGCAGTTCCGCGATCGCGTCATAGTCCTCCGGGACCATCGGCAAATCGTCGTCGTCATCGTCCGAACCGAGGACGTAGCTGATCAGCAGCCTCACGTGGCAGGTGTGCTGCGAAACGGCTTCAGCCGCGCCATCCCACCCCCAAGATTGTGATGTCGCTCGCTCTAACCCCCCGGGAAAAGCAAGCGGTCCGAACTGACCGAGTGACCACGCAACGAAACGCTCCGGCGACTCATCGGGGTCCCCCATATCGTCCGGCCAGGGTGTCGACGTCGGCGTGACGAGCAAATGCCCGCCGACTTCGGGTCGGAATTCGTAAACCAACGTTTCCGGAGAATCATCATCGTCGGACTCCTGGCGCGCGACTAACTCGAACATCTTTAGTCGTTCCTGGATTTCCTCCAACGGCAGCGGCTGTTTCAGCAGCACGCACATCCCTTGGGTGAACAATCCCTTTGCCATCAAGTCACTCCTGTCCGGTTGTTTCGCGAGCGATTCTTTTCCGTACCCGGGGCGCCGAACCGATCGGTTAACCGTCACGCCGTTCCATTTCGCTCTCGCACCTCTCAATCTAAAGCAGAGACCTATTGAAAGCGACCGTTCGCAGGTCTTTTTGCGCCGGTTGCAACAAAATTAGCGACTGCGGGGGAGGAAAAACGTGAAATGATTCCGCGGGGGTGCAGCGAACAAAATGACAGGGGAGATGTATAAATTAGAGTTGGGTTAGTTCCTTTTGCGTGCGACAGGACCACCCGTGGATTGCCCCACCTGCCTGCGAAAGAAATCCAATGTGGGGGCATTTGGTGGAAAAATGGCACCACTGCTAACATTCCGCAGTAATTTCCGTAATAATTCATTACGGCTGCCGCTAATGGTTGCCGCATTCCTACCTTATAGAGGTAGGTTTCTCGTTGCCCCCCCGATTTACAGATCCGGCCAGATTTTGGCGGAACTGATTGAGTCGCGTCATCGTCTACTTGCCAAATACCTCTTTTTCGCAACGTCTCACCCCCTCCTTTTCACTGGAAAAAACAATGTCAAAACGACTTCTCATCGTCGATGACCACGCTGTTTCGCGGTTGGGCACCCGCGCAGCCCTGAGCGAAACCGACATCGAAATTGTCGGCGAAGCTACCAAGGCTGCTGAAGCCCTCGAATTCGTCAACAACGACACCCCTGACGCGATCCTTCTGGATATCCGGATGGATGGCGGCGACGGCCTCAACACGCTCGGTCGTGTCAAACTCGACCACCCCGATCTGCCTGTGTTGCTGTTCTCAGGTTACGACAACCCAACCTACGTCGCTCGTGCGGTAGCTCTTGGTGCATCCGGATACGTTCTCAAAACGGCTCCCGTGGAGCGTTTGATCGAGGCATTGAACCTTTGCTTCGCCGGAGAACAATCCTGGACTCGCGAAGAACTTCGTCGCGTTACCGGTGCCCTGGCAACTCCACGGATGAACCAAGACATCGACGTGCCGTTGACCCAGCGTGAGAGCGAAGTGCTTCGTCAAATGGCCCTCGGCCTGACGAACAAAGAAATCGCCAAGATGCTCGGCATCAGCTACGAAACCGTCAAAGAGCACGTGCAGCACATCCTGCGTAAACTCGGCGTTTCGGACCGCACCCAAGCCGCTGTCTGGGCCGTTCGTAAAAACCTAGTCTAGTTCGCGGAAATACGATTCGAATTGCCGCCACGCTGTTGTGGCAATTGGGTCGAGACCGAAAGGTTCCGCCGAGCAACGTCCGCGGGTGCCCCACCGCGGGAGGCTAGGAACATTAGACGACAAATTTGTCGTCTCAATTCAACCAACAAAGACCCAACAGCGACCACACCTCTCGCCCGACGTTTCGACGTCTGACCGAGAGGTTTTTTTATGCACTCACCGAAACCGCAGTCACTCAAACGTTGGTGCAGTCGCCAACACTGCCCGCCGGCAAACAAGACCGCGGCGCCGGCGAGTACCGCCCCATCTCCCGTGGTCCCCGGTAGCGTGATGGACTCGGTTTCATCATCCTAACCACACTCACTCGACCTTCTCATCAAGATCCTTCAGCGAATTCTCTCCATGTGCACTCAGTCCGTTCCCGCTACCGCGTTAACAGACTTTCAACTCCGCCTCGAGGAGGAATCTTACCGATACCGAACGCCGATGAAATTTGGTGGTCGCGTCGTCACCGACGTCACTGTCTTGAACGTCCACTGCGACGCACAAATCGCAGACGGTCGTCGGGCGAGCGGTTTGGGAAGCATGACGATGGGTGTTGCCTGGGCATGGCCCGATGCGAACGTTCCTGCCGCAAAGAAACTCGAAGTGGTGCTCGAGATTGCACGCCGGATGGCGAAAGAATTCGAGGACGCGTCACCGACAGGGCATCCGATCGAGATCTGTGTCGACCTGTCTGAACACCGACATCGCATCGCTGAGGAGATCGCACGGCAACACCAATTGACATCCGCGATCCCGGAACTGGCGATCATGCTCGCGTGTTCGCCGATCGAGGCGGCACTGTTCGATGCTCAAGGAAAAGCCGCCGGGGCGAGCAGCTACGCGCTTTTGTCGCCCGAACATCTGCGATCCGATCTCGGCACACTACTGCGTGACGATTCGTATCGTGGTCTCACGCTCGATCAATTCATCTCTCCAACACCGGTTGCCTCCCTGCCGCTGTATCACCTCGTCGGTGCCCTCGACCCACTGACGACAGACGATATCGAAACGCCTGTCGGCGACGGACTTCCCGAAACGCTCGGCGAGTGGATTGAAAGGAACGAACTGACGCACCTCAAGATCAAACTCAACGGCGACGACCCGCAGTGGGACTTAGAACGCGTCATTGCGATCCACGATGTTGCCAACCAAACGTTGCACCGGGGAAGTTCCACTGGAAAACCTTACTGGTACTCGCTCGACTTCAACGAACGATGCCCCGACGAGGACTACGTGCTGCAACTGCTGTCCGAACTACAGTCGCAATGCAAACAAGGCTATGACCGGGTCCAGTACATCGAACAACCGACCGCGCGCGACCTCAGCCGCCCCGATGCCGTCACGATGCACCGAGCGGCAAAATTGAAACCGGTCGTCATCGATGAGTCGTTGACCGATCTGGCGAGCCTGCGACTGGCCGTATCGCAGGGTTACTCGGGGATCGCGCTGAAGGCATGCAAAGGGCATGCAGAAGCGTTGCTTCTCGGCGCGGTTGCACGGCATGAGAAAAGGTTTCTCTGCGTGCAAGACCTCACGTGCGTCGGAGCCTCTCTGTTGCACTCGGCGTCGCTGTCGGCTCACATCCCTGGGGTCGCCGCAGTCGAAAGCAACGGCCGCCAATATTGCCCAGCAGGAAACCAAGCATGGATGAAGGACTACGAACCGATGTTTGAAATTCGCGGCGGTGCCGTTCCCACTGCGATCCTCAGTGGAAACGGTCTTGGCTATTCGGCACCGGCGAACGAACAATGATCTAGGAAGCGTTCGCGATCGTCTTCTCGATCCGCTGGAGAACCCGCTCTTTGCCGATCACAGCCAACGTCTCGAACATTCCGAATCCACCTGCGGCGCCCGTGGTCGCAACACGAAGGGCATGGATGATCTCACCGAGCCCGATCGATTGGTCTTCGCAGAATCCTTTCACCGACTTCTCGACGGCGTCTGCGGAAAACTCGTCCGCCCCACTGAGATGTTCCCGGAGTTTGCCTAGCAACTCAATCGCGTTGCCGGGCTTAACGATTCTCTTTTGGTACGCCTTTGGGTTGATTTCGTAATCGTCGACGAAGCAGTAGTCGAAATCGATAATGTCGCCCGCCATTTTCAGGCGGTCACCGGCCCCGGCGATCACGTCTGCTAGCTTTTGCTCTGACTCGTCGTTGCCGGATTCGACCCAACCGGCAGCCACGGCAAACGGCTTCACCATGCCAACCTTCACATCCTGTGGCAGAGCGTTGAACGCGTCGGCTTGGAACGCGGTCAGCTTCGCCGGATCAAATGACGCGGGGGCCTTGTTGACGCGATCGAGCGTAAAGAGTTTGATCATCTCCTCGCGAGTGAACTTTTCCTGCTCGCCATCGAGCGACCAACCCAGCAGCATCAGATAGTTCAACAATGCATCCGGCAAGAATCCGATTTCACGGTAGAAGTCGACGAGCACCGGATTGAACGTATCGTCGTCGGTCGTCAGCGCACATCGCTCGGCGATCGCTTTGCCTCTGGTCATCAAATTGGCAAAGTCACGATTCTTCAGATACTTGTCGAGTTTTCTCTTGCTCAGTTTTGCCGTCCCACCCGGTTCGGCAACATAAGGCAAGTGAGCGTAGGTCGGCAGTTCATAGCCGAGCGACTGAGCGATAAAAACTTGACGAGGCGTGTTGGGCAGGTGCTCCGCCGCTCGCACCACATGCGTGATCCCAAACGCATGATCATCCACCACACTCGCGAGGTGATAGAGCGGACTGCCGTCGGCTCTGGCGATCACGTGATCCTGTTCCGACGCCCATTCCACGACAACCTCGCCGCGGATCAAATCGTTGATCACGCACTGGCCGTCGCGTGGCATTTTCAACCGGACGACGCCTTCCCGGCCTTCGGCTTGATACTTCTCTACGTCAGCCTCGTCGTTGGCCATCCAACGTCGGTCATAAACGAACGCCTGACCACTTTCTCGCGCGGCCTCACGCAAGGTTTGCAATTCGTCAGGTTTCGCAAAGTCGCGGTACGCATGACCGGACTCGAGCAGTCGAGAAATCGCGTCGGCATACATCTCGCTTCGCTGCGACTGGAAATAAGGCCCGTGAGGACCACCGACTTCGGGCCCCTCGTCCCAATCCATTCCCAACCAACGAAACCCCTCGAGAATCGGCTGCAACGCCGCCTCGACGTTTCGCCCCGCATCCGTATCGTCAATTCGCAGGATGAACTGTCCGCCTGTCTGGCGAGCGAGAATCCAGTTGAACAATGCCGTACGCACCCCACCAATGTGCAGGTAGCCGGTCGGACTGGGAGCAAAACGTGTACGAATCATGTGACAACGGGTTGAATGAAGGGGGGAAAGTGGGATCGGCCTGAACCATTGGTCGACACAATCGCCGCGGTCAGCGCCGTTGGCAATCGCGGCCATTGGCAGACTCGGTCGTGCGGCGTGTCGCTTCGAAGACTCGAAATCGGCCGACGGCAGCAATACCGCTCAGGCAAACGCAGCGTTACAGCAAATTCGGGCGAGTGATTCGACCGACAGTGATTTCGCACGCGTCAACAGAAGACGCAGGCGAATCGACTCGCCGACATTCTGTCAGCAAATCGTGAGAAGAAAAGTGGGGCCTCGCCCACATGCGTCCTGCTCGCGAGCACGCCCGACTCGCAAACACGTCTCGCCCGGTTTACACGAACGTATTATCCCAAGATCCAATCAGAGCATCCGCCGAACGAACCCGGCGGGAGGGAGATCTTCTTCGAAGGGCGATCAGTAAACCGATCCTGCAGCCTACTTATCGGCCGCGACGATACCGTCCCGGTGGCACTTTCATCGCCCGGCGAAACGCGACGCTCATGTATTCTTCGTTCTGATAGCCGGTTCGTGCCGCGATCTCAGCCAGGGTGAGCGACGTCTCATTGAGCAGTTGGCAAACCCGATCGATGCGTCGCCGCGTGATTTCTTGGTGCAACGTCCGGCCGACGCGAGCCTGAAAACGCGACTCGAGCGACCGCCTCGACAGCGAAACCGCGTCCACCACGTCCTGCACGTTGATTCCCTTGCAATGATGATCCCGAATGAATCGAACCGCGATCGCAATTTCCTTGTCTTCGATCGCCAACACGTCCGTCGATTGACGCGCCGCGATGCCGAGCGGATCGACCAAAACGCATTCGTTTTCGAGCGTTTCGCCTCGCATCAAACGATCGAGATTCCGAGCCGCCTCGTACCCGACTCGCTTGCCCGGCAAAATGACACTCGACAGCGATGGCGTGCACAAATCACACAACACCTCATCGTTGTCGACACCGAGGACCGCGACGTCCTCAGGCACGCGGATTTGATTCTCGCGGCAAACCGTTAACACCTGTTTCGCCTTCGCGTCGTTCACCGCGAGCAAACCAATCGGTTTCGGCAACGATGCGAGCCAATACGCCAGACCGTGACGTTGTTGCTTCAGCGAAACGTCGCTGTCGTGGGATTCCCGGTGGTCGTATCGGTGAAACTTCAATCCCGCTTGCTCCACGCATAGCATGAACTCGGTCGCTCTCACATCCGAACAATCATTGCCGGGCTCGCCACAGAATGCGTACGCTTCGAATCCGCACTGATGCAGATGCTCGAAGGCCATCTTGGCGACGGCGGTTTGATTGATTTCGACCGAAGAGAACTGCGAAAGGTGATCCGCAGCACACACCGCAATCGCGGGAATATTCAAGTTCCCGACCGTATCGGCCACCGACGGATTATCGATCCGTGCGATGATCCCGTCCCCCTTCCATTCGGCCAACCACTCCGGAGATCGCGACACGGTACCGTTCTCAGAGAGATAAATGGACCATGACCCATTCTCGTTCATGTAGGAAGCAATGCCCTGAAGGAGAGAACGAGAATACGAATTGGAGTTTTCAACTAGCAGCGTGACAGCTTTGCTTTGATTCATATGCCGAACCTGCTCGGGGTGACTAAACCCCCATATTAGCCACCAAGCCGATCCCTGGCTAGCCAAATACAATCCCCCCGCCAGGAAAGCTGTCGCCGATCCGGCAACACCTCGTAATCCACCGAACAAGGCGTCGATATTTGCCTATCGCGTTGCCCTCAACCCTCGTTCATCGATGTTCCGGTAGCCGTCAGACGGATTGAGCGAGAGTCACGTGACCGCACGTCCACTACAAACACAGCATCCCGCTCACGAAAGCGTACGGATCACAATCTCGACAATTTCTACGCTCATGCGACCAGCAGGGCGATCGCTCCCAGCGCCACACCGAACGTCGTCGCAATCAGAACGAGCATTCCAGCACACCCCGACTGCGACTGAACCACCGCGCTCTCGGGTTGCTTACTCGCCGCCTCCTTCTCCATCGCCTCGATGGCATTCTTGGCCTCGAGCAACGAAGAATTCACATGCTCTTTGTAGACTTTGATCGCGTGCAGCTTTTTGCCTTGCTCGACAAACTCGCGGATCTCACGTTCCATCTCGGGAGAGAGTTCACTCATTTTGTTCTCGGCGATTGGGGAGAATGGACGAACCTGATTTTACACGTATCGAAATATTCACGTGCAGCCATCAATCGCTTTGATGCCGAAAACAACTTCATGTGGATCCCGCGAGCAGTCTTTATGATGGATTGTGATTCCATTTCACCGATCCAACAAACGTTTCACCGCGCCGCACGTCTTTCCGCATAGGAACCGAATCTTGCCTTCCACCGAGCCATCGATACATACCGTTGTCGCGACTGTTGTTGTCACGTTGATAGGAACGTTATTGTCAAATGGGTCAGCGTACTCAAAAGAAACGTCGGCACATTCAAAACGCCACACCGACAACATCGCCGCGGCAATGCAGTTTGTTCGTTCGCAAGGTGAATCGCCAAGCTCTGTGGCACTCACGCGGCTCGGCGACGAACTGCTGCGTGGTGGACGTTGCGAGGAGGCGGTCACTAACTTTGAGCTCGCGATCAAACAAATCCCGCAGTCTCTGCCGTACCTTTGGCAATACGGGATCGCGTTGTATTTCGTCGAACGCTACGACGATGCCCGTGTCCTGTTCGAAAAACATCGGTTGGTAAACGCCAACGATGTCGAGAACGCGGCGTGGCATTTCCTATGTGTCGCCAAAGCCAATAATCTGTCGCAGGCGAGATCCATCCTGCTGCCGGCCCCCGGTGACACTCGCGTTCCGATGGAAGCGGTTCTGCAACGACTTCCCGGCGGAGATTTCTCAGCAATCCGATCAGCGATTGCGGAGACAGAAAATTCTCCGCAGCATCAAGACGCCAAATTCTACGGCGACCTCTACATGGGATTGATCGCCGATGCGGAAGGGGATCGCAAAGCCGCATTGGATCATCTCAACCGTGCTGCTGCCACACCGATGACACACTACATGGCCGATATCGCGCGGGTCTACGCAAGACACTTATCGGATCAAGACTGAACCTGCCGCGGACGCCGCACGGATAACAACGTCGCCCAAACCGCTGTCAAGCGAAGTTTTTGGTAGCCTCACATGCGTTGTGCTACGATATGCCCGGACATGGATTCACTCGTCCATGTGCTCCCGCCCCAACTCCCCACCTGTCCGAAACGTCCCGATCATGAATTTGCTTTCTGTTTTTGCGCGCCTGAACATTGCTGCGTGTATTGGCCATCGGCAACCGGCATCACACCGAAACCATGTCGACATTGGCTCGATCGCATGTCATGTGGCAGCACTCATTGGATGCGTTTTCGTCCCGGCGTTGCACGCGGACGAACCGCTTTCAACAAAGAGCCAACAACCGCACATCGTGATGGCGTTCGCGGATGATTGGGGGTGTTACGCGAGCGCCTACGCGAAACGCTTTCCCAACAGTCCGAGCGAAGTGATTCACACGCCGAACTTTGACAAGATTGCCGGTGACGGAGTGCTCTTTGCCAACGCGTTTGTCAGCGCCCCTTCATGCACGCCGTGCCGCAGTTCGCTGCTGTCGGGACAACCATTTTGGCGATGCGAAAAATCTTCAATCTTGCAGGGAGCAATTTGGGATTTCAGTTTACCCGCGTACCCGTTGCTGTTGGAAGAATCGGGATACCGCATCGGACAAACCTACAAGGTTTGGAGCCCCGGCCAACCTGTCGATGCACCACACGGTGGCAAGCGAACCGAATTCGAATCGGCCGGCCGACGATTCAATGCGTTCTCGCAAGTTGCGATGAAGGCGAAGAATCACAAAGTGGGCAAACAACAATTATTGGATGAGGTTCGACGCAACATCCGTTCGTTCCTCGATGCAGACGACGACCGAAAACTCGACAGCAAACAACCGATCTGTTACTGGTTCGGACCGACCAATACTCACCGCAAATGGGTTGCGGGCAGCGGGAAGGCGTTATGGGGAATCGACCCCGATGATCTCAAAGGCAAACTTCCGTCGTATCTGCCTGACGTTCCGGTCGTGCGAGAAGACTTTGCCGACTATCTCGGCGAAGCGATGGCGTTTGATGCCGCCCTCGGCGTCCTCGACGAAGAACTCCGCCGCGTGGGTATCGCCGACGAAACGCTCCTCGTTGTCAGTGGTGACCATGGCGTTCCGGGTGTCAGCCGCGGCAAGTGCAACCTTTATGATTTTGGAACGCACGTGCCGTTGGCGATCCGATGGCCTGACGGTATCCCGCATCCTGGACGTCTGGTGGAGGACTTCGTGAGCCTGCCGAGTTTGGCGACCACGTTCCTATCGGTCGCCGATGTCGAGATCCCGGAATCCATGATCGCGAAACCGATCGTCGACATTCTCGTCGATTCACGCAGCGGTCAGATTGATCCGGAACGGGATGCCGCGATCACGGGCCGCGAACGACATGTCGCCAAAGCGAGAGGCGGTTATTTGCCTTATCCACAACGGGCGATTCAAACCAAGGACTGGCTGTACATCATCAACTTCGAGCCCGAACGAACTCCGATGGGCGATGGACCGATCCTGCAGTCCGATTGGGAAGTCCCCAACAAAGACGCGCTGACGAACAACACGTTCGCCGCCTATGGCGACCTCGATGCGAGTCCGACGAAAGCGTTCATCGTGCTCAACCGCGATCAATATCCAGACGCTTTCGATGCAGCGGTGGGGCGTCGTCCGAAGTTCGAGATGTACTACCTCGCCAACGATCCCGACTGCACCACAAACCTGGCCGAAAATCCGGACTGGGAAACCGAGCGACAGCGGCTGCACCGTCGACTGATGACGCACCTCGAAACGACAGGCGACCCACGAGTTTCCGACGATGTGATTTTCGAATCGGGCGACTATGTGAAACCGACCCGATAAGGACAACGTTCGACTAAGACGATAAGGTCCAGTCGCGTCGTTGGCGACTGCTCGGGATTCCCATCTTCTTGCGATACTTGGTCACCGTACGACGAGCCACCGTCATTCCGGCGGCACGCAGTTCGTCGACGAGCGCCTCGTCGCTGAACGGTTTGCTCTTGTCCTCTTTGTCGATCAATTCTTGCAACTTCAAACGGATCGTATCCCACGCCACGTCATCGCCGTCTTCGGTCTGGGTGCCTCCGACGAAGAACCGACGCAGCGGCAGAATGCCTCGCGGCGTTTGAATCCACTTGTCGTCCACCGCTCGGCTGACCGTGGTGACGTGGACCCCGACCTTGTCGGCGATCTGTTGCATTTTCAGTGGCTCGATCGCCTCAGGTCCTTCGTCAAGGAATCGTCGTTGGTGTTCAACGATTGCCTCGGCGACTTTGGTTAGCGTCGAGCGGCGTTGTTCGATCGAGTCGATCAACCACTGCGCGCCGTTGATTTTCTGCTTGATGAATTCCCGCTCCTCGGCGGTGCAGTCCGATGCCTGAAGGCGTCTGCGGTAGTACTCGCTGATGAACAGATTGGGAACGCGATCGTCGTCCAAACGCACCCGATACTCACCCGACTCATCCTGTTCGAGAATGATATCGGGCGTGACATTGGGGACATACGTTTCTAGAAACGCCGCACCGGGTTTGGGATTGAGCAGGTGCAGATCGTTCCGCAGTTCCTGAATTTGCTCGATCGAATAGCCAGTCTTTTTCGAAATCTGCGGCAGGCGATTTTCGGCGAGGTCGTTGAGGTGGAACCGGATTAGTTTCTCCAGTTCCTCGTAATGCGGATGGTTGGGATCGAGTTGCAGAATCAGACACTCAGCTAAATCGCGGGCGGCGATCCCCGTCGGTTCGAGCGACTGCACCACACGTAGAGCTTCCTCCGCCTGAGCGAGGTCCTCTTTGGTGTGCCCCGGTGGCAACATGTCCGCGATCGGACTGCGCAGGTATCCGCCGTCGGATGCGTTGAGCGTGCTGATGATCCGCTCGGCAATCTGTTCGACGTTATCATCGATATCCAACTCCGCGAGTTGGTGCAGCAGATAGTCATTAAGCGATTCGGGACGTGACTGCGCATTGGCCATCATGTCGTGCCGTCGATCAGCCTCTTCCGACATGCGGTTTGCACTGCGGCGGAATGAGTCATCGAAATTGCTCGATGACTCCGCATCCATGTTCAGCAAACGCTCGAAATCGTCTTTGTTGTCGTGATCGTTATCGACAACCAACTCCTTCTCGTCCTCGCTGCGGGTGTCCTTGGTTGGACCGTCGTCGTCAGACTCTTCGGGCGACAGCGGGTCACCGACGACCTGCTCGAGAAGCGGATTTTCATTCATCTCCTGCTCGATCCGCTCCTGCAACGCCAGCGTCGGCATTTGCAGGATCTCCATCGATTGGATCATCCGAGGCGCCAGTTTTTGCACCTGGCTTTGTCGGGCGTGCAGCCCCACTGACATCCGCATGAGAGTTCGATTCTTCTAGAGAATAGTTGGGTGAATAGGAGTCCCGGCTATTGTAGAGCGAATACGGTGCCAATTAAAAGAATGATTCGTGATTTTTGTGGAAAGACGAAAGCAAGTTCGCGTTTCACCCCGTTTTTCTCAGAGTTTTTGGCGTCCGGTGAGCGCGTCGGCAATGATCTCTCGGTTGGCATATTCCAGGACACTTCCTGCGGTGATCCCGCGCGCCAGGCGGGTAATTTCCACGGGGAACTCGCCGAGTTGGTTGGACAGGTACAACGAAGTGCCGTCGCCCTCAACCGTCGGATTCGTCGCCATGATGATTTCAGAAAAGTTTCCCGTCCGCACACGATCAACCAACGAATCGATCGTGAGTTGGTCGGGTGTCACGCCGTCGAGCGGTGCGATGCGGCCGAGTAAAACGTGATACAGACCCTTGTAGGCGCCGGACGCCTCGAGGCTGAGTAGATCCCGCGGCTGCTCGACCACGCACAACCGAGTGCGGTCGCGTTTCGGATCGGCGCAGATTTGACAGAGTTCCTTTTCGGACAAGTTGTAGCAATCGGCGCAGTACCGAACGTCGGTTCTCACTCGCCGGATCGCGTCCGCCAACGCCAACGCTTCGTCCTCACGGACACGCAGCAGGTGAAACGCCAAACGCTCGGCACTTTTACGGCCGATACCGGGCAATTGGCTCAGCCGATCGACCAGTTGCGAGACCGCACCGGCATGCCCGCTCATCCGTTGCCGCCGGTCAAACTCGACAGCAGTCCGTCCATGCCGGGGATATTCAGATCGAGATCCGAGGCCAGTTGATGAACGGCTCCGGCGTAGAGCTGTTTAGCTTCCGAACCGGCCGAGTTCGTTGCCTCTTGGATCGCTTGGGCGAGTGTTTCGGGGGCGACCGCGGAACCGCCTTCCCCGCCAAAGACCTCAGGGCTGACGTCGACCGACTGCACTTCCCCAACGCCGTTCATGGTGACCGACACGTGCCCGCACGGGGAACTCGCCGTCACACGTTCGGACTTCATCCGTTCGTTCAGGTCCTGCATTTGTTGCGGCAGATCCTGCAATTTGCCGACCATGGAAGCGATATTGCCGAGGTTTCCGAGTCCTTTAAACATGAAATGAGTCCTATCGAGGAAATGAAGAAAATGGGGTTAGTTTCGCGGCGTGTCGATGCGAACGATTTCAGCGCCGAGCAGATCGATACACGCTCGGACCATCGGGTTGGATTCGATTTCCCGCATCCGCTGCATGCGGTTCTTTGCCTTCGGTTTTGCCACCGCCTGAGCCACCACCGGTGCTTTGGTGCCTGTCGCAAACGCGAGACTCAAACGACGCCCGGTCACGCGAGCCACCGTTCGGACAATCTCATCTTTGTTGGTCGCCGAGCCGCACCGGCTCATCGCCAACCCGGACGCTTCGGGAAACGTCAACTGCAGCACGCCGGGCTGAGGCACGCCGACCTTTTCGGCGGCCTTCACCAACGTCGCCGTGATCGGATCCATTTCATCGAGAACCTGGTTCCACAACGGCTGCAGTTCGGCGTCGGTCAACGGCGAGGCGTTGTCCAAACCGGCCGCGACTGCGGTTGACTCTTTGGAACCTTGCGGGCTGGCCGGTTGAGTGCTTATTGCCACCGCAGACGAAGACGAACCGGTGGACGGCGAATGACTTGCCGATCCTCCCGTCGCCGGAGCTGACCCTACTGTCGCGACCGAGGTCGTTCCCGCCGCGCCGGAGGGCTCGGTCGCCGCAGAAGCGGACGGGGTTGGGCTGGGCTGCGTGGAACTCGGCTGAGATAGGCTTGGCTGGGCCGGACTGGGCTGAGATGAACTCGGCTGGGTTGCCTGATCTGGAGGAGCCAACTGACTCGCTGGGGAAGACGGGTTCGCTGAAGCAGACGAATTCGCTGGAGCAGACGGGCTCGCTTGGACCGAAGAAGCCGCGGGAGTGTTGGCAGCCGGTCTAGCTGGAACTCGCGCTACGATGTTTTTTTTTCGCCGCCGGCATCCTTCGCCGCCGACGTCAGATCTACAATCGCCTGCAAATCCGGCAGGTGACAAATTTGAATCAGGGTGGATTCGAGCAACACGCGTGAATGAACACTGTGCCGAATCCGGACGAGGGTTTCATCCACGAGCCCGACGATCGCGAGCACGGTCTGCAGTCCCCATTGCTGGCCGAGTTCGACGAGCGATCCGTGCATGGATGCGGCCGCGTAACGCATCATTTTGGCGTCGCAGCCGACACTCACCGTCATCAAATCACGAAGATATCCGAGCATCTGCTCGGCCAATCGCCCCGCGTCGACTCCGGCCGCAACGGCTTCGTCGACCTGTTTGATCGCCGCGGCGGCATCACGAGCCTGCAACGCCTGAGCGAGTTTGTGCAGTCGCTGATCGTCCGCCGTGCCGAGCATGACGTGGACCTGATCGGCGGTCAAATGCCCGTCGCTGAAACTCAACACCTGCTCGAGCAACGACTGGCTGTCTCGCATCGAACCGGCCGCCCGTCGGGCGAGCAGCTCGAGGGCCTCGTCTTCGGCGGTATTGTTTTCCGACTCGACGATTTCGCGCAGTCGTCCGACAATTTTGCTGCTTTCAACAGGAGCAAAATCGAACCGTTGGCATCGGCTGAGCACCGTGATCGGGATTTTCTCCGGATCGGTGGTGCAGAAAATAAACTTCACATGCTCGGGCGGTTCCTCGAGCGTTTTGAGCAACGCGTTGAACGCCGCCCCGGTCAGCATGTGGACTTCGTCGATAATGTAAATTTTGTACCGGGATCGACTCGGCCGGACGCCGACGTTCGCCCGCAAAGAACGAATTTCATCGATCCCGCGGTTACTCGCACCGTCGATTTCGATCACATCGACGTCTTCGCCGGAATCGATCGCCTGAGCGATATCGCTGTCGCTGTCAGGGTTTGCGGTGGGACCTTCGGGATGGTTGAGCGCCTTCGCGAAGATCCGCGCGGTACTGGTTTTTCCGACCCCGCGGGCACCGGTGAAGAGATACGCGTGCCCGACGCGAGACGTCTCAATCGCTCCCTGCAGTGCCTTGGCGACGTGGTCCTGGCCGACGAGTTGGTCAAAATCGCGAGGGCGATATCGACGAGCCACAACGACATAGGAACCGTTGTCAGACTCCTGCTCTCTAGCTGAACTGCCCATATTGGTGGCGATTGATTACCTGTTGCTGGCGAGAGTGGCCCCGTCGATCGACACAGGGGACGGAGTAACATTCTCCCCCCCGGCAAAAAAACAACCCGCGTGGTGGAGGCGACCCTCACACAAAGCTACACCGCTTATGGCTGCTCCAGTTAAGGCCTGACCAGGTTCACAGCTCGCAGTCGCAAGGGCCGCCACCATCACACGGGGTATTTTTCTGATCGAGCCGTAGTTTAGAACAACATCACTGTTCGCGGAAGGCACAGCAATCGGCTAACTTGAGATTCATCAGGACTGCTACGATGGGGTACAAATAGCGTCCCGCGTTTGACTTGATTCAGTGATTTTTGGAGAGCTCTTTGTGGACGAGGAACATCCGCCCGTTACCCGACCGACCGAAACCGCCAAAGGTAGAATGCCCGCAAACCCGCGGGGCGACGTTTCATGGAAATCGTACTCAGACCAATGGAACGCCAATCACGGTACGCTGCTAATGTGTTTCGCCGCCGGCGTGTTTTTGGTCGGCGTGGCGGTGTTGGCGTATCAACAAAACCGGTTTCGCGAACCCTCGTTCCCGAGCGCCGACGCGATTGAACAAGCCACCCCGACTCAAGCCACCATTACCTCGACCGAACCGGAATTTGTGCTGCGTGTCGTGGGCGCCGCCGACAGCGCCGGCGAAATTCGAGTGGCCATCTACACCAGCGAGGAAGATTTCAACGTTCCCGAAGCGGCCGATTGGAAACAATCACTCGTCGTCGCTCCCAACGGGATCAGCGAGTTCCGGGTCGCTCTGAGCGAATTGCCGGCCGAATTCGCGATCGCGGCCTACCACGACATGAATTCCAACGGAAAGCTCGACCGAAACGCACTCGGTATTCCCACCGAACGCTACGGATTCAGTAACGCAGCCCGCGGAACAGTGGGTCCGCCGTCCTTCGAGAGTGCCACGATCGCACTCCCCGAAGCGGACAGCGTGATCGAACTGAAAATTTGGTAGGCAGAGAATCTGGTAGGCAGAGAATCTGACACGCCAATCGAACGGGCGACGCATGTGACGTTCGCCCGTTTAGCTCTTGGCTCTTGGCTCTTGGCTGCAGTTAAACTCGGTGATCCTCGATGCCTAGCCCTGGCGACGACGTCGCTCAACCCCGTCCGGCGGCACGCCCTCGGCGGGACGTTGGCCGGGGGTATGGTTTCCCGGATCCGTGCTGCGACGACCGGTCAGGTAATCACCGAGGCGACGTCCAAACGTTGGCCCCGTTGGTCCAGGTGCGACCAGGAACACAGTTCCCAAACCGAAAACCAAACCGGCGATCATCGAACCGAGCGTGGTCATCGAACCGGACATCCCCTCGGGTTTGTCACCCACCTGAGGCGGCCCGAGTTCGGAAAGCAGGTTTGTTGAAAGGGCAGCCGACCGGCTCGCCTGTGCTTTGCTGAGCGCGTCTTCGGCGCGAGCGAGGTTATCAGTCAAAGCATCAATTTCAGAGTCGAGTTTGGAATAACCCGTACGCACACCGGCGAGCCGAGTCAGTTTTTCGCTGAGATCCGAATGCTGCTCACGCAGACGACGAACACGCTCGGTGCTCAGTCGCAACGTTGGTTCCATCGCCTTCAACGCGTGACGTGCTTCTTCGAGCATGCGTTGTTCGATTTCTCGTTCGGTCGTAATGGCCGCACGGCGTCGCGGGTGTTCGGTTGTGTAAATGCTCGCCAGACGACTGGCTTCGATACGTGCGTCGATCAATCCGTCCTTGAGCCGTTGCAGCGAAGGTTGACTCGAGAGCAACTCATCCCCGCTGATCAACAACGTGCGAGCGTTCTTCGAACCGGCGAGCAACAATTCGTACATCGCCTCGAGCCGTCGCATTTCCAACTCAGCAATCTGTAGCTCGCGTTCGATCTCTTGCATCGTCCGACGGCTCGCACCGTCACCGGAAATCGTATCATTAAGATTGCGAAGTTCTCCGAGGTCGGCACCGACCTCCAATTCGATCTTACGCATGCGGCCGAGAGCCGCGTCGAGTTTCTGTCGCGCGAGATCTCTCGCGTGGGTCAACTCGACGATCACGCTGTCGGCACGAATGCGTCGCACTTCACGCAGGTGAGACGTCAAACTATCCAACAGCACGCGGCAGAACTCACCGGCTCGCTCCTGAGTTTCAGCTTCCACGGCGAGGTAAACCACCTCGGTGTTTCCAAACTCACGCCCCTGCGGCGCGACCACGTTGACGCATTCCTTCGCGATATCGTCCACTTCGCTTGGCGTCGGATAAGAAGGATCGTTTCCACCATCGGGCGGACCGAGTTGCCGAAGTGCGGACGCGACGACCTCCGGGTTCTGCGCAACTTCGAGAATGGTTTCTTGGGCGGCTTTGAGTTCCGTTTGGCTACCGAAACGTCCCAGCCGGTCAACCGCGCCGTTCGCTTCGTCACGCAACACCAAAGGCTGACGGGCCAACCATCGATCGCTCGACAGGACCGCCACTCCGAGACCGCCGATTCCAAACAACAAGGCTGAGCCTACCCACAACGGGGCAAACAGCACGAGGATGTTACGCAGGTATTTCCAAGGAATCGGTGCGGAAGACATAGCAGAGTCGGCAATGGAATGGAGTCGTTTCGTCAAACGGAAAGACGTATCGCCGAAACCTCACCGCACATTCGCGGATCGATCCCGCTGGTCGAGACGGGGCTTCGGTACGTCTGCAGAACACTAGGACGCAGCGACGTACCCACCCCAAAAGATTCCACCTGCCGCGTCACCCCACGCGGTCTTTGCGCCCGGACATAACGGTTGATCCGATCGCATCAATAAATACCGGCTGGTGAACACACATGCGGTGACCTGCCGGCTCGTTAACGAAACGGCGTCGTCCTGCAAATCATGTGTGGCACCTTCTCGATCGACACCTTCTCGATCGACACCTTCTCGATCGACGATGCCAATCACGTCATGCCGCGACGTTTACACGCCTAGTACTTCACGTCAACTTGTTTTTCGGGTAGTGGACGAGGCGACGAGTCCTTGACGCGCTAGTCACGCAAGGGGATTCCTTGCGGCATCCACTACGATTCCACCCGAAGGCCACGCTGCAGTGGAAGACTAGCAGTCCATGTTGACCCAAACGTTGCCTTCTTGCGAACTCTTGACCGATGCTTGAATGAAGGCCATTCCCATGTAGCCGTCGTCGATGTTGGCATACTTGCTGCCATCGCATTCAAACGGCTTGCCGTCGTTATACGCCCGAACGTCCTGTTCAAAACAACGGTGCAATCGAGCGAACGCATCATGGAACGCCTCGGGGTGCCCCGGCGGGATATTCGGTTCCGCCATCAATTCCTCGGGCAGGTCTTTGAGGAATCCATCGTTAGCAGAAACCGAACCGCGGAAGTACGTCCGGTCGGGTTGGTCGGGCAACCGGATCGTCAACTCTTCAGGGAACTCCTGACGCCACACGAGTGATCCCTTGGTGCCGTTGATTTCGATGCCGAGATCATTCTTGTGACCGATAGCAATTTGCGAAGCGCGGACCAAACCACGACCACCGTTGGACAACTCCACGTAGGTCGTGAAGTGATCATCGAGGCTCCGCCCACCGACGAACGTTTCCAGGTGTGCTTGCACACGCGTGACGTCGAGCCCAGTAACGTATCGCAACTGCATCAATGCATGGGTCCCGATATCACCACCGCAGAGGCTCGCACCAGATTTCTTCGGATCGACACGCCATTCCGCTTGCGCGTTCCCCGAGTCCTCCGTCCGCGCCGCGAGCCATCCTTGCAGATAGTAAGAATCGACCCATCGAACGTCGCCGAGCAATCCGCTCTTGACGATGAATCGCGCAAAACGACTCGTCCAATGACCGAGGTAGGTGTGTGAAACGGCGAACGGAACATTCTTCTCTTTGACCGCATCGACCAACTGTTTGGCTTCGTCGATATTCAGAGTCAGCGGCTTCTCGCAGAAGACCGGAATTCCCGCTTGAACACACTTGATCGCCGGGTCAAAGTGCACGTGGTTTGGGGTCACGATCAACGCATAGTCGATTCGCTCGCCGAGCGGTTTGGCGGCTTCCTGTTTGATCAAATCATCGTAGCTGTCGTACCCCTTGAGCGGATACTCCCACGCGGCGGCTTCCGCTTGAGCCACTTCGGGGTCAGGGTGCAGCGCCGCGACCGTTACCCGACGCGTTCCGTCGAAATGAATGGCACGTTGGTGTGGCTGCACAATAAAGGCTCCACCACCGCCACCGATTAAACCAACGTTGAGGGGTCGTTCCGACATAACTCTGCTCGCTTGACTCGGGGATAGACGTGACTGTTCGTAGAGGCTCCGGCCTCAACTCACTCGCGGGCGAGTATAAACAGGCATCATCCCCCCGAACACCGCCACAAGGGCGCCACAAACGACTCAAATTGTCGCAGCGATCCACAACCGCTCACGCGGCCCGGTTCGTCCTGACCGGCTCGCCGGAACCCTCGTTATCATCATTGTGATTCGGCAGATCTTCATCTCCTCGCTCTCGGCTTTGATCTTCGGCGAGGTTCTCGACCAAGTCCTCCGAAAGGGACGCACCGGTTCGCTCTGACGCCGCCCCCGAATCTGATTCTGCCCCGCGCTCGGGATCTCGTTGAGCAGAATCTTCCGCGTCGGTCGCTTGCTCGGTCCGTTCGGTGGCCTCGGGATGAGCCTCATCTTCGGGCTCGGGCTGAGCGGCTTCTCCAGCCTCGTCCTCAGCCTCCTCTTCAATTTGGTCTTCTTCTCGCGCAGCGATGTCTCTTTCGAGCCGTGATTGTTCCGCCGCGAATTCCAATCCCCAGTTATCCGCGACCTCCAATTTCCGTATTTCCGTCAGCAACAATTGCGACGCGTGCAACCGGCCGGTGTGTCGGTAGATCGCCGAGAGCAGTAGCAGGGCGGGCGGATCACGCGGTTCGATCGCGAGGTTTTCACCGAGCAGCTTTTCAGCCGCCTCATAGTCGCCACGCAAAAACGCCACTTGAGCATCCGGGAACCGATCTGGCTCCTCGCTTGCTTGCAGCGGCGTCAGCAAAAGAGGCAATTCTCGGATCGCCCGGATGGTCAGGACCAACCAGGCGGCCGCAACCACCCAACACGCCAGCAAAACCAAACCACCCGAAAGCCAATCGGAATAGATAAATTTCGCGATCAGCAGCGCGTTGACGACCGCGGCAAACGCGATCGCGGCCGGCAATGCCGAAAAACGACCACGCCACCATAATTCAGCCATCCCCGGCCAAAAGCAGGTGAGATAGTGTTTCGGTTGGAGCGAGACCTCTTCCATCCTGTGAGTGGTAGCGTTTCACAACGCCGCGAGGCAAGAGAACTTAGAGAACCCCGGACATTCAGGCAGCCCTGCGTCCCCCGGCAACCCTACTGGGCCCCCTACCGGCAACCGAATCGCTCACACCCATTCCTGCGTCGTTGGCTTGATAACGATTTCCGGCACACAGGCACGCGGAGGCAATTGGCAAATTGACAACACCACGCCGGCGATGTCTTCCGGTTGCAGAATTGATTCGCGATGCTCGTCGGAGACCGGAACCGGACGGCGATCGAGAATCGGCGTGTTCACTTCGCCTGGATAAACGTTCGTAATCCGCACGCCTTCGTGGCGAACCTCATTGGCCACCGCCGTTCCCAATGCGGTCATCGCGAACTTGCTCGCGCAGTACACAATCCCGCCCAAACTGATCGCCCGTTTTCCCGCGATCGATGAAATATTGATGATCAAACCGTCACGCCGGTCTCGCATCGCGGGCAACACCTCGCACATGCACCGATAGGCCCCGGTGGCGTTGATCCGCATCACCCGGTCCCATTCGTCCGGATCCATCTCCGCCATCGTGCGTTTGGCGATATTGATGCCCGCGCTGTTGACCAGGATGTCGACCGGTCCGACGTTGTCATGAACGTCTCGAAAGAAAGCTTCGATTGTGGAGTTTTCCGCGACGTCGATTGTGTGCGTGCGAATCGGATGCGGTGCGTCGACCAACGCGGCGAGTTGATCGAGCGGTTCGCTGCGGCGGCCGCCGATGGTGACCTTCGCGCCCGCTTCGGCCAGCACCCGTGCGATTCCCGCTCCGATTCCGGTGCCTCCGCCCGTGATCGCAACAACTTTTCCATCCAGATTCATCTCGGCTAACCTCATCATGATCGCGGCAAAATCAGTCGCGATGTCCGTTCATCGCGGCACAGCACTGGCTGACCCACTATCATACCGCGACTTTTGTTTTTGCCCCAGTTCCTTCCCTTCTGGAAACTACATGATGAACCGACTCTTTCTGCTCACAGCCGCGTTCGCTTGCCTGATGTCCACCGCCGCGATCGCCGACGATGCCGCGACCGCTGAACACTCGTGCGCACTCAGTTTCACCGCCAAGAACATCGACGGCGAACAAGTCGACCTGCACGACTACGAGGGCAAAGTCGTCCTGATCGTGAACGTCGCCAGCAAGTGCGGCTACACCAAACAGTACGCCGGTCTTCAGGACCTCTACGAGAAGTACCAGGACAAAGGCCTCGTCATCCTGGGCTTCCCCAGCAACGAGTTCCGTGGGCAGGAGCCCGGCAGCAACGCCGACATCAAAGAATTCTGCACCAGCAAATTCGGCGTCACGTTCCCAATGATGAGCAAAATCGAAGTCAACACTCCCGACGCCTGCGACCTCTACAAACACCTGACCAAACAGGATGCTCAGCCCAAGGGCGCCGGTCCCGTCTCATGGAACTTTGAAAAGTTCCTGATCGGACGCGATGGAAACGTGGTCAATCGCTTCGGATCGGGAACGAAACCGTTCGACGAAGAACTCATCTCAGCGATCGAAGCACAACTGTCCAGCAAGAGCTAGACGTTCTCGATCGGATTTCCATCGCGGCCGGTCATCGGGCGGCCGCGATCAATTCGCCCGCACCGTCACTTCGAAGAGCCTCCGCGACTCTCCCGCCGAGCGACTCAGCTGAAGCAACCTCGGCGGTCGCCGTGTTGAGATCGACGCGGCATCGGGCCTGCTCTTGCAATCGGCGGGAACCATCGGGCGACAGCACAACGGCGGTCAGGCTCAGTTCCGTCGTTTCTGAATCAGGCGTTTGTTCGATCGTCCCCAACGCGGCAATCGGCGCCAGGCACCCGCCGTGCAGTTCGGCCAGAACGGTCCGCTCGGCGATCACCGCGAGCCGTGTCGGCCGATCGTCCAGTTTCGACAACGCCGCGAAAGCAAACTCATCGTCACTCCGCACTTCGATACCGAGGGCGCCCTGACCGGGTGCGGGCAACATCTGTTTGAGTGAAAACGGCACCCGCGGCAGATCATGCATTTCCAAACGCACCACGCCCGCTTCGGCGAGCACGATCGCGTCGAACTCCCCTCCGCGCAGTTTTGCCAATCGAGTCTGCACGTTTCCGCGAATCGGCAACACCTCTAAATCACTCCGTATCGACCGCAGTTGAGCGATGCGCCGCGTGCTACCGGTTCCCACTATCGCCCCCTGCGGAAGATCGTCGAGCGAAACCCCATCGACGCTCACCAAACTATCCCGCACCGTTTCTCGCACCGGAACGGCGGCGAGAGAGAAACGTTCGTCCACCTGCGTCGGCAAGTCCTTGAGCGAATGGACCGCCACGTCAGCCTCGTCGTCGACGAGCGCCTGCTGAATCCGCTTCGTGAACAAACCTACCTGTCGGGTGCCGTCGATCGGCCGCAAATCGGTGTCGCCTTTGCTGACCAACGGCACCAACTCGGTCGCGACTCCGTGCTCTTTGAGCCGGGATGCGACATAGCGAGCCTGCCACATTGCCAGGGGACTTTCACGAGTCGCGATTCGTATGATTCGGTCTGAATCAGCGGGTACCTGCGGCGTGGGGATACGTTCAGGAGATGGAGTGGAAGAATCGTTCAATTTGATCCAATCGTCAAAAATGAGCGGACAACGAGCGACAACTGCGGCCAAACGCTAATCCCGCATATTCCGGACGACGCGAATGAACGCGAAACACGGCCACGATGGATGGCGGGTCCGGACGATTGGACGATTTATGCGTTCCCTACGAGCGGTGCTAGTTTATCCTGAAGTTCGTTTTCCACGGCAGTTTAGGGGGACACCGTCGCTGCCGAAACCTGTCATGTCCGGCCCCCTTTTTTCGGATTCCCCTCAACGTGTCTTCTAACGCCAGCGATCCCGATACTCCCGAGCCGCAGATGGATTCTGCCAGCTTGGATTCGAGTGATTGGGCACCTCCGATCAGCCACTTTCCCACCTCCGGTGGCTCGGCGCGGCACCCCCAAGGCACCACCAGCCAACGCGGCAAGGCGAATTCAGTAGACCACACGCAGGATTGGCAGTCCGACGACAATTCCGTCTCCATCGAACTCGACGAGATGGAACCCGAGGAGTTCGGCCCGCTTCCGGAAGTCATCGGAGGATATCGAGTCGGCACCCGCCTAGGCCGAGGCGGGATGGGCGAAGTCTTCCTTGCCGAACACCGTTCGATGGGCCGCACCGTTGCCCTCAAAATCCTGCCGGCGAAATGGCTCGGTCGCAGCGGATCGGTCAACCGTTTCCACGAAGAGATCCGCGCCGCCTCACGGTTGATGCACCCCAACATCGTGACCGCCTTCGACGCCGGCCAATCCGAGGGAATTCATTTCCTCGCGATGGAATACGTCAACGGAAAAACCCTGTCGCAAATCGTCGCTGAGGAAGGCCCGTTTTCGATCGGCGACGCGACGTCGGCAATCCGCCAAGCCGCCTTCGCGCTGCATCACGCCCACACCGCGGGAATCATTCACCGGGATGTGAAGCCGGGAAACCTGATGCGTTCACAGGAAGGAACGATCAAACTGCTCGATCTCGGATTGGCCCGATTCTCGCGTCACTGGCACAACGCCAATGAGAGCAAATCCAATAGCAAGATCGGAGTCATCGATCCTCAACAGGTCACCTCCGCGTCACCGTCGGAGTCATCCTCGGCGATGCCATCCGGTTCTGGTTCGCAGGAGTCCGACTCCTTGCAACCATTCACTTCACCGAAACGTTCGCTACTGGGCACGCTCGCTTTCATCTCGCCTGAACAACTCGAGGATCCTGAATCAGCGGACGCCCGCAGCGACCAATACTCGCTCGGTGCAACGCTGTTTTACCTGTTGGTCGGTCATCCTCCTTTCCCCGGCGAAATGATCGATCAAGTTTATGGCCATCGGCACGGAGAGATTCCTGACCTGATGGCGTACCGCCAAGACATCGACCTGACGCTAGCGAACATCGTCAGCAGGATGCTCGCGAAATCTCCTGCCCAGCGGTACGGGTCGATGGACGAAGTCGCCCGGGCGATGTCGCCTTACGATAACGACCGTTCGACTCCGGCATGGGTACTGGATTTCGCCGAACGAAAACTCGACGAGGAAGGCTCGACGGCAAACGAGATCAGTCGCAGCACGCGTGCGACACGAAATAAAACACTCAGTGTCCTCGGAATCGACTTGGGACTGACCCACGCCGCCACCGCCGTGGGACTGCCCGATGGGAACATCCAACCGGGTTGGCCGTCGGTCAATTCAGGTCGCCCCCAACCTCTCTTTCGCATGGCCGTCGCAGAGCGCCCAAACTCATCGAGCGACTCGGGATTGCAGCCCGGGCAGGTGCTCTTCGGACACGAAGCCTACGAACTCCGCAAGAACCATCCCCATCGCGTCTCGCATTGCCAGATGATGTACTTTGGCCGCGACGAAATGCTTCGGCGAATCGACGGCCGGATGTGCCCACCGATCGTGGCCGAGGCGCTCTGCATGCGTCGCCTGGTCGGTACAACATTGATGAACCACAGCAGGGCGAAAGACAACACGCCTCCCGCAGTTCCCGGCTCGCCCAACTCCGGTTCAACTGATGGTTCTATCGATAGCGTACTCGGTGCAACCTGGCATCGACACGAAAGTTGGCCCGACGCGGTCGCAATCACCGTGCCCGGTTGCTACGACCAACTGCACCGGCGCGCCGTCTACACCGCCGCACGTATCGCAGGCCTGCCGTCGGTACGCTTGATCGACCGAGGCGTCGCGATCGCACGGTTCGCCCTCAGCAGCGATCAGTCGTTTGGCGACACGAGCACGAAGTACAACGAACCGGCTGTCTCGCTCGACGACAGCGATTCAGAAACGATTCTTTATGTTGGCCTGACGGGCCAAGCATTCGACGTCGCAGTCATCAAACGACGTGGCAAGAAGCTCGAACAGGTCGCCTCCGCAGGGCACTGGCAACTCGGTGCCATCAACTGGTCGAGCCGCCTCGTCGAAACGATACGCTCCCGACTGCAACATCGCCCCAAACGAGGCTCCAAGGCAAAGTCCAACCGCAGTTGGCTGTTGCATGCCGCCAAGGTCCAAATCGCCGGCGAGCGTGCGATGAACTCACTGCTGCTGCTCCCCGAAAGCAGCGTCGAGATTCGGCACGATGGAAGAACAGAAAACGTGAAGGTGACCCGCGACGAATGGCTCACGTCGTGCGACGACCTGATGACGCAAATCGAACGCGGCATCGCGCTCGCATGCAGCCGCGCCGATATTGACGTTACGGACGTCGACCGATGCTTCGTCCTCAGTCCGATTCTTCGCCTCCCACCGATTCGCAAACGCGTCTTCTCGGCACTGAAGAAGGAAACCTCAATCGAGTTCTTCGACTACACCGATGCCGCGACGGGCGCTGCCGCTTGCGTGACCTCCGAGTTGCCGGGGCACCGCGATGGCATTCTTCCCGCACAAACCATCGCCACCCACTCCGTCGGTTTTGTCGTCTCCGAGGCAACAGGCAAACGGAAGATCCTCCCGATCATCACTCGCGGCACTCCCACTCCCGCGCGGACCAATCGTCAACTCGGCGGCACAGCCAAAGACGAGGCTCTCACGCTCGCGTTGGTCGAGTCCTCGGGGCTCGATGATGAAGGATGGCAGACGCTCGGACGCCATCGCATCTCGGTGGATGCGGCCGAACATGCACCGACTCGAAAGATCGGTTTCGAGATCGATATCAACGGCCTGCTATCGGTCCATTTGGAACGTCCCGACCTCGGACGGACCGTCCGCCTCCCATCGCTACCGGAACTCGGTCTGAGCCCGGATCAGTGGGAGGATTGGCGGGAATGGGTGGAAAATCAGGCCTGAGCAAACCCTACCGCCGCGCCTGTTTGTCAAACGCTAACGCTCGTAACGATCAGGGCGACATCTGGCGTCTCGAATCTTCAAGTTTCGTTGGTTTTCGCTCAATTCTCGTTTGATCAGCGAAGGCAGTTGGATAGCCTAGGTGGGTCGCGGAAAGGCGTGTCACCGACCACGAATTTCCCCCGACATCAACATCAAAATGGAGTGTGGGGAACGTTCCCCGAATCACACGCGAGACGTGTGGCCGGTTTCAATTGGGAAGGTGAAGGAAACGATGGATATGAGTGAGACGAGTCGACCTATGATCGATGAAGTGGATCTACTGATCGACAACGCTCGACTGAGAGACGAGCTAGAACCGTATCGTGATGATTCAATCGATGACCCCACGATGCGGTACATGCCGTTACCAGTCGAAAACGAATACCTCGCATCGATCTTGGCCTGGGAACGTGCCCCGGCTCTTCCGATCCGCGATTGGTTCAATCCGCCGTTGCAGATTCCTTCCCCCGAATCGCTCGACGACGATTCCCTCTCGAGCGTTCTGCAACGAACGATCGAGAAACTCAAGTCACAACGAATCGTTCTCTCGTGCACGGACCATCTGAGCGACCGAGAACTCTACCGCGTGATCTATCGCGACATCCTGCCATGTTGTGAAAAGAAGGTGGCAGTCGAAGGCAATGAACTCGAATGGCGTTGCGTCGACGACAACGAGACTTGGTTGACCTACTACGCCGACGCGGTGGAACGTCGACGGTTCCAAGAGGAACATCAAATCGAATTACCCAAAGCGAGAAAGCCTCGCTACCGTCGCGACGCTCGCTAGCGAACCATCGGCGTCCAGACCAACCACCGAGGCCTTTCACTGCACTGCGCTGTACTGCACTGAGCCTGAGCCTCAATCTTGTTTTCGCGACCTCGCTGCAACGCGATCGTGGTCTTCTAAGTAAGCCGCGATTATCTCGGTCGCCCGTCGCAGATCTTGGCGACCCCGCTCGGCAAAGCAATCATGCATGGAAGCATGAACGCAGCGACACATTGACGCATCATGGGCAGCTGCTTTACCAGCCCGCTGCGCTAGCAGGGATCACACACAGCTAGCGAGGGATCACACACAACCCCTCGCTTGCCGGGCTGTTGATTTAATCGTTTAACGGGGCAGCCAAAGGCGACGTACTTGCAACTGCACGTCGCCTACGGCTACCGGTTAAACGAAAACAGGTTGACTCTTGAATAAATCAACAGCCGGTGTAGCGATAGACGATTGATCCGCACCGATCATCGCTCGTTGATTCGACTCAAACGAAAAACCACGTTTGTTTGAACGCGCCGTGCGCCTTCGTTTAGACGCCCCTTCGTTTGAGCGCATCTTCGCTTGAACACATCAAAGATGAGAGCGCATAAAAAAAGCGAACCAGCTCCACATCCTGCTTCACTGAGTTCGCTTTGTTGATCCTTCGGCAATCGCCCGACGTAACTCATCCATGAACTACGTTTGGTCCGAAGCCTGACGACAAAAGAAATTGTCGAAGAGAGTTCTGCGGAAAACTCTTCAGGTTACCAACAAGAAAAAATCTGGGAGTGACGATCCGTGTCCCGAGGCCGAAACCTCGTTGGTGGCGTCCGTCTGAACCATCTCCCGGTGACTCGTCCACAATCATTGTGACGTACCAATGGACGACGCGATCCTGCGCCGACCGATGAATTAAAAACCTAGCGAGTAGAGGCCCAAAGGCACTGACGCTGGAAAGAGCTCGGAGTGATTCCGAAGGTGTGTTGATCCGATGCTTTTCGATGTGAGTTAACTATGCACATTGTGTACGTTACCCTATCAAAATGCATCTTGCGCACTCCGTATGGAAAAGCAAGGCGTCGAGAAAAGTTGGACCGAAACAGCTCGATCGCGTGAGATAACAATCGAACGTGGCCGCGGTGACGCCCGTGTCGTTGAAGCCATGAAGAATTTGCCGTTACGACTGTCCGATGTCAACAACAAAGTGACCCTTTGCGGGTTGGAAAAATTTTCCCGATGCGTTTGAGCTTGCAAAAACGGTATCTTAGCCGGAAGATTTTTTTGTGCATAACTCGTCTCAAACCGATCACGCATCGGCTCGCGCGAGACCTAGGATCATCATGAATGAACACCCCGATCAGACCGATCATCTCGCCGCCAATGAAGATCACATTGCCCCGCATAAAGCAAGATGGTTTGACGACAATTATGTCGCAGAAGTGAAGCAACTTCTCGGCCCCAACGCGTGTCGACGACTCGCAATTTTTTCGTTGCCGCCGGGGTTCTTACTCAGCGTCATCGTGCCCGTTTACAACGAATGCGATACCGTGGAAGAGGTGCTGACGCGTCTGCGTCAAACTGGCATCCCCCTGGAGATTATTCTGGTCGACGATGGATCCAACGATGGCTCCTCCGAAGTACTCGATGCGTGCAGCGCATCCGAGGATGTCACACTCATTCGCCATGAACATAACCGTGGCAAAGGCGCAGCGATCCGCAGTGGAATTGAAGCCGCATCCGGGGACGTCATCGTGATCCAAGACGCTGACAGCGAATACGATCCCGATGACCTTCGAGGGTTGCTCCAACCGCTGATCGAGAACTCTGCTGATGTGGTTTACGGAACGCGCTACGGCCACTGTGACCGACAAGTTTCACCGTGGTGGCACCAGGCCGTCAACGGATTGATCACGATGCTCGCGAGCATCGCAATCGGCCCTCGACTGAGCGATGTCGAGACATGCTACAAAATGTCGACCCGTGAACACTTTCGCCAAATACTGCCCGCCCTGAAAGAAGATCGATTCGGTATTGAAATCGAAATGACTGCACGTTGGGCGCGACTCGGATTGCGTTTTACCGAACGCCCAATTCGCTACCAGCATCGGTGGTACGACGAAGGCAAAAAGATCACCTGGAAGGACGGCGTCGCGGCTCTCTACTGCATCGCCAAATACGGCCTCCTGCGACGCTAAGACGCCTCAAGGGACACCTGTCGCGCGAAAGCGCCACCCCAATGCAGCCACGCGGACGCATCCCATACCCGTAGAGACCGGCATGTCGAACGATGCCGATACGCGACTAGATGCCGGCCGTCACGACGAGCGATTTCGTTGACGGTTTGTTGATTAATGGCAACACCGGCCCGATGCGCCAGCGAGTGGTTGCGTGTGATCCCTCGCTAGTCGGTTTGTCGATTTAATCAAGAGTCAACCTGTTTTCGTTTAACCGCAATACCGTTCAATGAAGCACCGGGTTGTGGCGTTTTCGTTTAACCGGTAGCCGTAGGCGACGCTTGACGGAACACAACCTACCCTTCGGGCACGGGTTAAACGAAAATTGAACGGTATTGCTGTTAGACGAATGAATCAACAGCCCGCCAAAAACAATCGCCCCCTCTTTCAAAGCAACCAAACCTCTGAACATCCGCACACAGAAGAAAAGCGGCGATATCGAGGGTTCCGGTTTTTCCGATTAGCGGATTGCATCGGTTGGCGAACCGCTAACAGCCATTGAATTTGCTGCGTTGCCGTCTCCCCCGATCGGTCGATACCTCCTAACGGTACTTCGACTACCGATCGGGAAGACATCTTCAAGGATCAAACATGAAACGTTCGCTCTCCGCTGCTCTCGCTATCATCGCAACCGTTTGCGGCGCATCTGCTGCACGTGCTGACCTTGATTCCCTGCTCGGTGATTGGGCCGAAGCGGCGTCTCACGATTCGGACGCTTACGCATCGGAAGACTTCAGCCTCGCACCGGCAGCCGACGTCTCGCAAACGAGCGTCCAACCCAATCAGGCGAAGGACAGCGACGGAGAAGGGAAAACCCTCACCTCGCATGCTGGCGAGATGATCTACCAGGACGCCGGAACCGTCGGCGGCGCGTACAGCGAGCCAGACCACTTCGCCGGACCGACCCCGACCGCGAACCCGTACTACACGCCGGCGAGTGACTGCGGTTGCGACTCGGGTTCCTGTTCGAAACCATCGTGCGGGTGCGGCAGCGGGTGCGGTGAACTCGTCAACGGTGCTGACTGCCACTGCAAGGGACTCAGCGAGTGCCGACCACACTACCGTCCGACCCTGCCACCACCGAGCAGCCTGCTGCAGATGTTCCGCAGCCGGAATTCGTACTCAGCGGTTTGGGCCGGATACGCCGAAGAGACGCGTAACCGTTGCCGCAACAAGAGCCCGCACCTGCTTGGCACATGGCAAACATGCGACCATGGCGGATTGATCGAACCGGCATGCAACACCTGCAACTCGTGCGAATCCGGTTGCGATTGCGATTCGGGATGCGACCGCTAGTACTTCATGTCAACTTGATTTTCGGGTAGGGGGACGAGGCGACGAGTCCTTGATCGCTAGTCACGCAAGGGGATTCCTTGCGTCATCCCACTACGATTCCCCCCGAAAGCCACGCTGCAGTGGAATACGAGGGTCTACTCTTCGGTCACGCGAACCGTGGTCATTTCGTCGCCTTGCTTGATCGAATCAACGACGTCTTGTCCTTCGATCACTTTCCCGAACACCGAGTGACGATCGTCCAGGTGCGGGGTCGCAACGTGCGTGATGAAGAACTGCGAACCGTTGGTGTTCGGTCCTGCGTTGGCCATCGAAAGAACGCCGGGACCATCGTGACGCAGCGAAGGGTCGAACTCGTCTTCGAACTGGTATCCCGGTCCGCCGGTTCCGGTTCCTTGTGGGCAACCACCTTGGATCATGAAGTCAGCGATCACGCGGTGGAACTTCAACCCGTCGTAGAACTTCTTCTCGCAGAGGCTTTCGAAGTTGCCAACGGTCTTGGGAGTCTTCTCTTCAAAAAGTTCGACTTTGATGGTACCGCGATTGGTCTCGAACGTAGCTACTTTCATCGTAGTGATTTCGTGAAATGAGTAGGGAAATAGGCGTTTTGGAACAGGCGGGACCATAGCCGACGCAGCGCGGCGGATCAATGAGCGGGCCAGTCACTCACGAACCAGTTCATTCGCTCGCCGACCGCAACTAGTACTTCATGTCAACTTGATTTTCGGGTACTGGACGAGGCGACGAGTCCTTGATGTGCTAGTCACGCAAGGGGATTCCTCGCGTCACCCACTACCATTCCTCCCGAAAGCCACGTTGCAGCGGAATACTAGGTCAGGTCCAATTCTGCTTCGAGTTCACGAAGCTCACGCTCGGTTTCATCGAGCGGTGTTCGGGTGGACTCCTCCGCATCGCCCGGCGTCTGCTCGGAGTTGCCGCCTGGCGTGGGGGCGGGGACAACGGTCGTCGATCCCACGCGTTTGTCCATATCGATCGGTTTGCGACTGCCGTCGGGCAGCACCAGAAAGACTTTTTGCAGCTCACCAGAGTTATCCATTTTGACCGACAGTTGAATGTCGCCCTGGTCGGACTTCCCGTCCAAGATCACGAACTCGGGATTGGATTCCCCTTCCTCCACGGTGGCGAATACATTCATGTTCAATGATTCGATATTCCCCACTTCGCTGCGCAGTTCCGCCATCTGATTGAGTTCAGCACGCACGGGCTCGAAGATGACGGAACCGTAATTCTGCACGCCGTATAAACCGACACCGCAGCAAACGATCATCAAGAAAAAGCCACCGCCCAACAAAATTCCAAGAATCCACAAACAAGTTTTGCGATTCTTGGTCGAGGAAGAACCGTCGGGCTGGCTGCCCGGAACACCAGGCGAGTTGCCATTCTGGCCGGTGGGACCTGAAGAACTACCGGAGGAGAAAGAGTCGTTGGACATATCGCCCATCAATCCATTAACAGCGAGGAATGACGGGCTGTGAAATACCCGCCGTCGGCTTCGATCAGAAGCGAAAGCGTCGTAGCGTTGTTCTTCCGCAATGGCAGGAATTTTAGCGAAGAACCTCGAATCGCGGGAGGCGGCCCACCTCTACGCATTCAAACGAGTCAAATTGCCGCTGCCCCCCCCTGCGTCGATACAACCTTCTGATCCGACAGAGGGCCATCGCATCTGACCGAGGGAATACGTTGCGCAATCGCCTGTGATCGCGAATCCTCCCTTAGCCTGAGTCCAATTGCGATGCGACTTTCGCGCCGTTTTCAATCATTTTGAACCGTGTAGAAAGAGAAACTGTGCGGCCACGAACGGCTGCCGGCGGGGTCGAATGGTTTACCCGAGAAGGAGCAACATCGCACCAGAAATCAGTTCGACCACTGGAGCGCACGCGGATTTCGGCTATTTTATGGGTGCGTTGCAAACGACGTTTGGGAAACCTCGCTACGTCGCAAGGGCATACAAACACGCGTGCGGTTGGGTAGACCGTTTTTTGTCCAAGAATTTCGTTTTCAGGCCATCGCG
>NZ_ANOH01000430.1 GCF_000346505.1 Aporhodopirellula sallentina SM41 | reverse complement strand
GATCGTCCTGCAAAAATGGAGGCTTCATGTTCAGGTCGGGGGCGTCCCGAACCGAAAGCAGTCGGTTGACGGCCCTTGTATTGAAACTTAACTGGTTCATGCCCATGCGAACTCGAAATCTTCACGAACGTGAGTGAACGAAATTGATGCGAGTGTCTTCGTCGTCTATGACACGGAAAAACCGGATAATGCAGCAGTGCTTCTTAACGGAGGGGACAACATATCTTCTTAAACCATCCGTAAGATGTTTTGTTGGGGAGTAAATGCGACGAGGGTTGGTGTTAAAGATTCATCGTTTGTTGCCTACTCCATCAGCGTTGGTTATATCGTCAGGCAGAATTCTGTTTCGGAGCCCGGTGAAACGCGATCTTGTCGAAGGATACTCCTCATGTTGTTTGTCAAAGCACTCTATGGTTCGTTTCTGGGTGGGGTAATCGGGGCCGTCATTGCGGAAGCAACAACGCAGCAGATTGGGACACCGATGCCCTGGGCCGTCTTGGTCGCCGGGGTGTTTGGGGGAGTGGGGACGCGTTTGGCCTGTCGAAGTGACCGTACCTTTTCCACCGGATTGATCGCGGCGGTGGTGACCATTCTGGCAATCAGTGGTGTCTCGTACGTGATGTCCAGTTCTGCTTCCAAAACGGCAAAGCGATCGATGGAGGCTATCCCGGTAAGAACCGATCTCGACGAACGAATCGTTGAGGAAGTGGAGGCTGACTCGGAGGCGATGACCGAAGATTCTTCGGGCGACGACGTCGTGCAAAACGAAGATGGTTCTGCGGAGGAGTCAGCGTCGTCAGACACGAGTGAGACCGTGGATGCTTTGGAGGCCGAGTCGCCCAGGGGAGATGAGGTGTCCAGGGAAGGTGGGGTGTCCGGAGGAGAGGGGGTGCCCGGAGAGGATGCTGACCGATTGGTCGATGATGATCGTCCTGCAGAAATGGAGGCTTCAACGGATGCATGGGGCACGAAGGTGCAGGACCGTTTGACGGCAGAGGACGCTAGCAGTCCGATGCGATCGAATTCAGTCTTGCTGTTCTATTTGCTGTCCGGCTTGGTAGCGTTTGTGTTGGGATCGGGCAACGGATCGAACGAAACGGCGAACAACGAGGCTTTCTCGGAAGCGAGTGACCAGACCAACGAGTGATGCGTCAAGGCCTCGTTTTTTTAGGGTAGCGAAACTCGCCAAAAGTTTAGCGTAGGCTCGTGAATCACCGAATGTCTTGGCGACTTACGCTACGCTCTGGAACCCTCATTCTTGATCGTGAGGCACCACTAGTATTCCACTGCAGCGTGGCGTTCGGGTGGAATCGTAGTGGATGACGCGAGGAATCCCCTTGCGTGACCAGCGCATCGAGGACTCGTCGCCTCGTCCACTACCCGAAAATCAAGTTGACATGAAGGACTAGCCGTTTGTGTCAGCTCTTTTTGCGCGAAGTGGATCTTGTGAAATATCCCGCTGCATGAGGATTCTTCACAAGATCCACTACCGCCTGCTCCTGATCCTAGCTGCGTTGGTTCGGTTCCTCCGCGGCAGCGTTTTGGGCATTTCGCGTAGGAGCGAGGGGCCGATGATTCTGCATGGAGTCGGTCCGCATGGTTTCCGGTGCGTGATGTGCACTGGCGGCCTCGCGAAGTCGGCTGCGCAATCACGCATCGGCCGGTGATGCAGTGCGGACGGCATCCCGATTGGGGATCGCGTTCGGTGCATGCATTGGTTGCCGAACGGGGGCGGCGGTCTTCGTTGGCAGACGTGATGGTTCCCCGTAATTCCGGTGTAGTGAAGGGTTGTTTTACGCAAATGTTAAGGTTTGATGCGCGCAGTGAAGTTATCGCAAAACGGTGTTTTGTTGTCTTGTTGGTGAAATGCGAGGGCCTATAACACCGGCAGTTCAACCAACGTTTAACCCTCAATCGGACGTCAATCGACGCAACAAAATGAAACGTAAAGCTTTCACGCTTATCGAACTGCTGGTCGTTATCGCGATCATCGGAGTCTTGGTTGGTCTACTGTTACCCGCGGTGCAAGGAGCTCGTGAAGCCGCTCGCAGGATGCAGTGCCAAAACAACCTCAAACAAATCGGGCTCGCAACGCACAATTTTGAATCAACGTACAAAGAGTTTCCACCAGGACTTGAAACTTTTCAGCACAAAAACTCGAGTACCGGTTCTGTTCTCAATTGGTATGGTCGGACTGTTCATACACATCTTTTGCCGTTCATTGAACAGCAAGCAATCGCGGAGATGTGGGACTGGGATGACACATTCGCTGCTGCGGTTGCTAACACGCGTTTACCTGGTAGTCCCCGCACCGTTAGTACAGAGGCCGCATCCGCACAGCTCGTCCCAACGTACCTTTGTCCATCGGATTTGACCCAGGATGGTCCGGTGTACTTGGATTACAGTGTTCTCGGGTACAGCACGGGGTATTTCGGGCAAACAAGCTATATCGCCAACGGCGGCTCGCACTCGACCTATTTTCGTGACGCGGACATGAAGGCTGACGGCGTGTTCTTCATGACCGGGGAAGACTCGCAACCTGAGACGTATCAACAATATCTACGTGATGACGAGGTTCCAACGCGATTCTCTGCAATCCTTGACGGAACAAGTCAAACGATACTGTTTGGAGAGCGTTTCCATTACGATCCCATCTTTGATCGCAAGCTGCATCAAAACTCGACAAAGTTCAGTCGCTACCCGATTAGTAGTTGGTCGGCATGGGGATGGACCGGTGGCGGGAACGGGACGACTCACGTTTTTGGTAGCAGTCGAGTTCCGATCAACTATAAGACAAACGAAAGCGACGCAACGGATTACGTTTCGGTGAACTTTCGCATGTCAGCCTACGGGAGCGGTCACCCAGGAGGTGCCAACTTTGCATTTTCAGATGGCAGTGTTAGGTTCCTGTCTGAACAGATCAACATGGTTCTGTTCCGCGCGCTCGGGACAAAACGGGGCCGTGAAACAATTGAATACGAACACTAAGGCTGCATAGACAGACCAAAATGCATCTTTCAGGCTGTAAGCGTTTGCCCCGATAGCTTTCTTATGAATTTAACTACCGCGGGCCGAATGATTGGTTCGCCGGTGCTTCTGTGTTGCTGCTTGTTAGGTTTTCAATCCTCCGATGTGTTCCGCGTCGGCTTCTTTCTCGGAGTGTCCCCAATTGTTCGTGTGCAAAAAAAATATCTTGTGTTGTTTCTTGTTATTGGGCGTAGGTTGTGGGGAGACGGTGACAACTGCTCCTGTGACTGGAGTCGTCACGAAAGATGGCGAACCGTTGGGCAGCGTGATGGTTTTTTTTATGCCTGACCCTGAAAAGGGGAATGACGGATCAATGTCACGGGCTACGACAGACTCCGAGGGGCGATATTCGCTCGTATTCACGGGCGACGGTAGCACGCCGGGGGCGGTCGTTGGTTGGCATTGCGTTACCGTGGAGGATATCGCGTCGGAGAACTTCCGAGGGGCTGGTCGGCCTCCGGAACCTCGGGTAGGAGGTGTTTATATGGATCCGTCGCACACGCCGCTCAAGGTGGAAGTGGTCGATGGTGAGCAGACCATTGATTTGGAAGTGGTCGGCAAGTAGTCAACGCGAGCAGAGTTGCTTCTGCGAGTCGTCTTTTGTAGCAGCGGAGACAGCGGTCGTGAAATTTTCCTGGTTTGTTTGCGTTCTGGTGTCGGTCGCGTTGGTCCCGTTTTCGATTGGCGGCTGCGACGCCGAAGACCAGGAAGCAGTGCCTCGATTGCTGTCCATTTCCCAGGTGCGGGACAATGATTTTGCACGTGAGATAACGGGAAAGGTGGTTGAAGTCAGCGGCGTGGTGGTCGCTGATTTTCGAGGTCCCGATCAACTCGGTGGCGTCTACATCCAGGATATTGACACCGAAGACGCGCAATCGGCGTCGGCGATGTTCATTCACATAAGCGAATCGGAATCGATCTCGGTGGGCGATCTGATTCATGTCGGTGGCATCCTCGTAAGTGGTGGTGATCGTCCGCGATTAAAGCCAGTGAATAATGCCGGCGATTACGATGTTCGCAACGACGGTCAGATCGTGGCCGTCAAGCCGGCCGAACTGCCCTTCGATGGAGACGCAATCGATTGGGAAGACTATGACGGCCGGTTGGTTCGTTTCACCGACGACATGATTGTGACCGATACGCATGATTTGGCCCGGTACGGTCAGGTTACTTTGTCGGCGAGCGAGCGTCTCTACGTTCCAACGGAGTTGATCGACCCAAACGATCCTGAGCCAACCGGCGAGTCGACGTCGGGCAGTGAAAACGTGGCGGCCATTCGGGCGGCCGAGACTCGTGATCAAAATCGTTCGATCGTCCTCGACGATGGCAGTGCGAAGGAAAATCCCCAAAGTTTGTTTCTGCTGCCCGAAGCAACTGGCAGTGCGGGCGTGCCTCGAACGCTGCGTCTAGGAACCCGTATCAAGAATCTGACGGGTGTCGTCACGAAGGTGCGTGGTCGGTACATGGTGATGCCCGCCGGGACGCTCGATATCGAATACGTCGACCGGCCGTCGGTTCCCGATCTCGGTGATTGTGATTTGACGATTGCGAGCTTTAACGTCTTGAACTACTTCACGACGATCGATGACGGACGCAATCAAGCTCGCGGGGCGGATAACCCTGAAGAGTTTCAGCGTCAGGAAGCGAAGCTCGTCGCGGCATTGAAATCGCTCGATGCCGATGTGATCGGGTTGATGGAGCTGGAGAACAAACCTGGGGTCGAGGAAAGCCTAGTCGCAGCGCTCAACAGCACCGTCGACGGCTCGCCTTACCGAGGTGTCGGGCGCCCCGATGGGTTGAACGCAGCACCGGGAGGCAAGAACGCGATACGAGTCGGTCTCATCTATCGCAGTGACCTTGTCGAACCGACGGGGAAGGTACAGATGGTGGTCGATGAAGCGTTTGCGAACGCGAGAACACCGTTAGTGCAGGAGTTCCGACTCGTTGGTGACGAAATTCCCTTTTCGGTTGTTGTCAATCATTTCAAATCGAAAGGATCGCGTGGTGCGAAGGGACCTGAGCGTGATATGAAAGACGGTCAGGGGGCCAACAATGCGTCACGGCGAAAGCAAGCCGAGGCGATTGCAGGTTATGTGGCGACGTTGCAACAAACGCGCGGTGCGGTGAATCTTCTTGTCCTCGGTGATTTGAATGCGTATTCGCAAGAGGATCCGATCGACACCCTTCGGGCAGCAGGATTGGTCGACTTGATCCATACGCATGCCGGTGAACAGAGTCCGTACAGCTATGTCTACTACGGGCGGGCAGGATGTCTCGATCATGCATTCGCGACACCGGAGTTGGCTGCGATGGTGAGTGGGGCGGCGATCTGGCATATCAATTCGAGCGAACCGAGGTTCTTGGACTACAACCTCGAGTTCAATCCAAAGCCTTTCTATCGGCAGGATCCGTTTCGATCATCTGATCACGATCCTGTGTTGGTCGGCATCGATCTGCGATAACGCGTCGTGCTCAGAATCACGATCGTTTCATTTTTGCGACGAACGTATTCGGCTATCTCAGGCCTCGGCCAACCAATTTGCCGGCACGCGTTAGGCCCAGATCTATCGTGTTAACCGCGGCTAACGCGATCGGCTGATTCGTAGTCGGATAGGTTCTAACAATCTGCAGCGGTGTGGTATAAGTTGTTCGCGCTTTTCACCCGCTTTCTCACGAGGATATTGCTTCGGATGATTGTTGCAGGATGTGCGGAATACCTTCGCCAAACTCGGATCGAAGAGTACATCGATCGGTTGCCCTTGGTGTTTTCCTCGATGGTGAACTGCTGTTGGGTGTCGTTGAGGTGGGGCCTCGCGGCGCTCGCTGTTGTGATTGGCTCGAATAACACGTGGGGACAGGATGCGGTCAATCCTTCGCCCAGCGTTTTTGAGTTGCCAAAGCGACATCTCGCGTATCAAAAGTTGCTCGTCCAATCAGAGAACGCGATTCGCGCGGGTGATTTGAAAGGATGCGAGGGTTTCTGCGAGCGAGCGATTGCGACTCTTCCGCAAGACCCAATGGCCTACATCCAGTTGGCGCGGGTGAATGTCCGGCGTGGCGACCACTCGAACGCCATCGAGAATCTGCGATCGGCGGGAGATGCCGGGTACCGCGAAGCGGCCCTGCTCGTTGGCCATCAGGACTTTGCGGGATTGAAGTCGATACCGGAATTTCAATCGATCGTTCGCAGAATCGCATCAAAACAGCCAAAGCAATTTCCCTATCAGGAGGACGTCAAGGACGGCGTTGTGGAAGACGGGGTTGCGACTGTTTCAATGGAAAACACGGGATACGTGTCGTCCATCCAAACTCTGATCGCAAAGTTTGCTCTTCCTGACGAAGATGGAGAGAAAGACCCGCGGCGATCGGCCGTGGTGCGAGGTCAGGGGAAGGCGGGGGAGTTGGTCCGGCAATGGTTTCTCGAGGGTACCGCGTCCGGAAACCGCGGTGATTTCTACGACAACCATGACCACGACCATTCCAACATGGACTATGCGTCGTTCCCACAGTTGACCCGGATTGAGTACGTCAAAGAGGCGAAGGATGCTGGATTGACGAATGGTTTGCAGACGCAGTGGTTGTTTGCTCATCGTACGATTGGTAATTCATCGACGGCGCTAACCGGTGGTCCTTTTTGGCGAAGCCAGCCGCGTGCCGCGTACACGCAAGCGGGTTTGGCGACACGGTTGTATCTGCAGTACGTCAACAATCATCTTTATTTCTATCCCGAGCATCGCGATCATGATTCCGGGCTCAACGGGGTGGGCGGGGGCTATGGCGATCTCTATCCGGCGAACACTCCATATCTGATTACCAGCCAGGGTTCGTCGGGGTCGGATCGACCGTTCATGCATGCGATTGCATTGACGATGGCGGCATTGCGGCCGGATGTCAAAGATGAGCTCACTCGAAAACACGCGTTGATGCCAGCGATCCAAATGCTGCTTCGTTCGTGTTCGAAACGGGTGGCCGATGAGAACGATTATTTGACCGCGAAAGCGCATCCGAGTGTGTTCGACAGCAAGAACCTCGATGTTGAGCGAATGGTCCGGCGAGCGCACGAGTTGACGGTGAAAACGTTGCCACCGTTGGTTCGTGTTCGCGTGTTGCACGAGGATGAACCGAACGTGGGAGTCAACCAGTTCGATACGCTGAGCGAAAAGTTGTTTGATACGCCATGCAGCATTGCTCGGGTTGCCCGGTCGTTGGAATATCAGCGGCGAATGATCCTCAGCGCGGAAGCTAGCGAAGATCTCAACGGACGCGAACTCACGTGGCACTGGGTAGTGCTTCGCGGAGATGCCGATAAAATTCAGATCACGCCGCTCGGCGAGTCGGGGGCCAAGGTTGAGTTGATCGTCGCCCACCATGAACCGTTTGCGATCCCTGGTTCGCCCGAGATGGTGACCAACCGTGTTGAGATCGGAGTCTTTGTGCACAACGGAAGTCACTACTCCGCACCTGCTTTTGTTTCGACCTATTTTCCGACGAGCGAGAGTCGGCTTTATGACGAGCACAAGAAAATCAAGTCGGTCCGCTACCGCGACTACCGCAAGGAAAAGCATTACGCGGATCCGTTGATCGAACCTATCAAAGATTGGCAGGACCTATTTCGGTACGACGAAGAGCAGCGTCTGCTCGGGTGGACGCGTTTGCGAAATGAAGAGCGAGAGAGTTTCACCGCGGACGGCGGTTTGGTCACCGAGCGAGACGATTTTGGGCGTCCGAAGACTGCCAAGGTGGTCAAATACGTTGTCCAGAATGCGAAGTCAGCGCATCCAGTCGTCGTCCCGGTCGCTACCGATACGGTGATGCGATACACCTACGCGTCGGATTCCGATCGGATCGGAACGCACGTCGTTGAGCAGTAGGCAAAGGTCAACTGGGCGCGTGGTAGGCACTGGCTAGCTGCGGCCGCCACCGAGATGCCGGCAGTGGTCTCGTGTGCTGTCTTGGCCAGTTCAGTAGTGGATCTTGTTAAAGATCCTGTTGCATGAGGATCTTTAACAAGATCCACTACGACCTGCCCGGACGCCAAGTTGTGATGGGGGGCTGGGCCAACGTATTGATCTGAGAAATGGGGATCAACAGTTTTCCTGCGAGAGGAAGGACTGATCAAGATTGCGGCATTTTCGGTGCCAGCGATCTTGCGACCTGCTGATTGCATTCTCGAATTCACCGTGTTTTGCGGTCAATCCGGGATTATCGTGGGTAGAGATCCAGTCCACCGCAGTAAAAGAAGATCGCGGTCTAGAAATTCTGGACGTTGCGGAATCCGCCGACCCGGCGTTTGATCGACATGATCTTGCGGTTCATTCCTTCGGCGACTGCATTGGTGATTCGATGCTCGCAGTAGTTGACGACGTTCGGCAAACGCTCTCTGATTGAACGTGCGACCGTGTCGAAATCTCCTGCTAGCAAGACGCCGATATCTCCCTTTGGCAGACCAAGACAGGGGAGGACATCTGAACGCAGCATCGCCGGCAGGGCTTCAACTAGAAGCCGCGGAGGTTGTCCGCCAGCCGACGCGAAAGTCTCACGTCCTTGCAGGTCGGCGTGACGACAATCGCTGAATTTCCTTCGGGCAACGCATCCACGAAGCCGCGGTGAACCGGAACGACATCGTTGTAGAAGTCGCCAGGTCCACGACCTGCGTTCAGATACCGTATTTCGGCAAGCCGTTTCGATTCGATGGATGTGATTCTCATAGCCAATTGAGACACTATCGCCACGCATCGATTCAGTACAGCATACTCGTGAGAGTACAGAATGCGTGGGCCACGTTTAGGTCTGACTGACAGCGGCTTCTCGCTCATCTGCTATCTGCTAAAATCTCAATCACCCAAGGACCGCCCAATGAATGACTTTGATGAACTTGTGCACTTTTTCCGCAAACCTAAGTATCCCGTAATTGTTGATATTGAAGGGGTGCTTGTCGCTGCAAAATCGGTGCGGCTACTCTACACAAAACTACTGCGACTTGACCTTGTCGAAAAACAATCTTACGAAGCCATTGAAAAAACTGGCGAGCCCTGGACTCTGATTGTGATGCAACGCAAGGCCGTTCTCTCGCCGATCAACTTCAAGAAACAGCCAACGAAACTCGAGCTTATTCGTAGGTTCAACAACCGTAAAAACAAACCCGCCGACGACGTAGACTATTCGGAAAAATCGGTTTCATCCAAGAAGCGCGAACGCATTATCACTGAAATCGCAGATCGCCTGATTGATGCCGACAAGCGAAACGCATCGAATCGAACGCGATGACGTGACATCATTCAACGAGATCGACTAACAAAGGTTTGATCCGAGACGGGGGGCTGCACTTTGACGGACACAGAAGAATCGTCGCCAAGGTCGAACGGACGTTGCCAGCCACTCTCGAAGCATGGATCAAGCCTGATTCGTATCGAGATGAAAACTGGCCGTTCATCATCGGAAGCGACATCCCCGGCGAATACGGGCTTGGCATCGCAATCTGTGGGGCCATGCTTTCGGTTGAGCACGTTCAAGGGATGCTGAATTCGAAAGACGCCGTGCCACCGAACCGCTGGTCACATGTCGCGGCATTGTTCTCGGAATCCAAGACTCGGTTGTACCTCAACGGAAAGCTGGTGACGACTGTCCCCGGTTCCAAGTCGGGAGGCGAGACAAAGTTCGTTGTCGGCAACGTGGGAGTAAATAATCTTACCAGCTTCTATCGGGGGCTGATTCGGTCTGTGAGGATCTCGGGGGGCGAGCGGTACGAAGGTAGGTTTGAGCCGTCCACTCTTTCGAGTGACAGTGCAAGCATGCTCATCGTTGACCGCACTACATCAGACCACTCGATTGGATGGTACGGATGAATGCGGCTGACTGCGGTGAACGGACGTGGCAGAAAGCAAGTTGGGTTTCGACCGGAGAAAAAAATCAGCGGTTGTATCGGCCCATGTTTGGCGAAAAGTCGCACACGATGTTGCGCACAAAATATGAAAAAAACCTCGTAGATACCGCTATCCACGAGGTTTTGAAAAATCGGGGCGACACGATTCGAACGTGCGACCTTCTGGTCCCAAAACGATCTTTTTCCTATAAGGAAAACGTGTGTTTTGCGGCGTTTTTTTCCGTAAAACGGTAAAGATACCAACGTTTTGGAACTGTCGCAAGAAGCTGCAAGGAATTGTACTGAATCCCAAGGAAAAGCGGTATTTTGGAATCTGAAGAGTCACCCAAAACGGTACGGAAACTCGGTCGGTTTCTAGTGTATTCCTCTCTGTAATTGATGCGTTCGTGTGCATGAAAAAGGTGACATACACGTTTGTTGGCGATCTGCAGATGTCTTCACGTGTGCGTCCAATCTCTGTGCGGAAGACTGGGTTTGAAGTCGCTGTAGATTCAAAAAAGGTGGTGGTGGTGGGCTCCATAAAGCCGCGTTCCAACGAGTTCTCCTCGGACACCTTTCCCGCGCGGCACCCCCACCCGGGCTAGAAGGACCCGTGCCGTTTTCGTGAGCGTTGGCGTGCATAAACAGGGGGCAACGCGAGGAACTCGAGACGCTTTGGGGGCTATTGCTGGGTGTTGCCGATGGCCGAAAGATGCCGGCATGAACGCACCCGCGCGGGTGCGAAAGAAACGGTGTCGACGATGGCGGCAACCATCGCCGACACCTCACCCGGAAAGCTAACGAGGAGCTCCCCAAGTGTCGAATTATTGTACCCCGATTCAGCGTTTACAGGTTGTACGCGAGGGATCATTCAAGCGTCGTCCCCGTATCACGTGCACCCAAACGGCGCGAAAGTTTGCCGAAGCATTCTTTGCCCAGCGAGCTGCGGACCGCGAGTGTTTTGTCGTTGCCCACTTGGACACGAAACACCGACCACTCTCAATCGAGGTTTGCACCGTCGGAACGCTCGACGCGTCATTGGTGCATCCCCGCGAAGTGTTCAAGGCGGCAATCGTTGCGGGTGCGACGGCCGTGTTGCTGATGCACAATCACCCCTCGGGTGATCCCACCCCAAGCCGCGAGGACAAAGCGGTCACTGATCGGCTCGAGGAGGTAGGCAAGCTGATCGGTATCACCGTGTTAGACCATATCGTGGTCGGTGACGATGAGGGCGGTTCGGTCTCACTTCGCGAGGGGGCATAGCCATGAATCACCAACAAACAAAACATCGGGTCGAATTTATAAACGGTGTCCCGCGCGTTTGGGTGGACGGATACGGCAACCGATTCCCCGAGGGGCTCGAGGTTCCACGCTTACTAGCCAACGGGGACAGCAACACGAAAACACGCAAGAACGTAGGCTACCTATCCTGCGGGCTGTCGATGTCGCCTCACAAGTCCGTTGGGATCGGCAACGTTTGCACCGACGCTAGCCGCGGTTGCGTTGCGGGATGCTTGAACGAACAAGGACTCGCGAGCGTGTTTGAAACGATCGGACACGCGCGGAAAGCGCGAACCGTCCTTTGGTACCTCGCGCGTGAATGGTTCCTCGAGACAATCACAACCGATTTGGAACGTTGGCAACGTAAAGCCAAACGCAAAGGGCAAGAACTCTGCGCGCGGCTCAATATGTTTTCCGACATCCCATGGGAACGCTACGGGATCCCGCAGCGTTTCGAGGATGTCAGATTTTACGACTACACGAAACACCCGCGGCGCACCGGGGCAATCCTGCCCAACTATTGGGTGACATTCTCGAGGAGCGAAACAAACGAGAAACACGCGCTCGAGGTACTGCGCCGCGGCGATAACGTAGCCGCTGTTTTCCACGACCCAAACGGAAAGTTCGTTGGCAACCGCTCCGCTGGGCAGCGTTTGCCGAAGTCCTGGCGCGGTTTCCCCGTCATCGATGGTGACATCACCGATTTGCGTTTCGAGGACGACCGGGGGCAAACACGGGGGCGTGTTGTCGGATTGCGTTTGAAAGCGCACGATAACGCCACCCGCGCTAACATCATCAAATCAGGTTTCTCAATTCAGGTGACACGATGAAACGACTACTAGTTGAGCTCGAGAAGTTCATGCGTTGGCTTTCCGAGTGCACCCCCGAGGAACGACGCGCGAACGACAGCCAAATACAGGAGATGGCGCAGGTATTGACCGATCAATTGCAACCGCTCAACGATCGTCTCGAGCTCGAAGATGACGACGATAGCTCAACGCTCAAGGACACGACCGACTAACCAAACAACCTAATAACGAGGGAACCCCATCTGGGGAGTGTAAGTGGTTCCCATGACGCCTAGGCGTTGTGGGATAGCTTACGCTCCCCTCGTTTCGTTTACGGGGGGAGCGTTGCGATACGTTCCCCCCGTTTTTGCTGCGCCATCGTGTCCGGTGTTCCCATCGTCTCGAGCCCCTCCCCATCTCCGATGTCGTTCGGGTGTCGCGGCCGCCATCGCCAGAGCTCATGTTGCCGCGGGGATCCGGTTGCGTCTCTCGAGGAGGCCAGCACCGACAACGGCAACCAACGACATAGCAACACGGAAACGACATCGCTGGGGAGAGTATGTGGTTTCCGGTCCGACCGCGCGTCGGCCGTAGTTGCATGCGCCCCCGGTGTCGATGTCGCGTGGGATTCTCGCAAAAATTTCGAAACTATTTTTCGAGAGCTGCTGCGCGCGTATTGGGCAACCTGCTCAATCGCGACCGGTCATCGAGTTGTACTGAGGTGCAAACGAATCTTTGCAGCTGTCATCGACTTGCCACAGCGGGCAAATCCAACACACGCATCATTTGATGCAATACTTGGCTCAAACGGCCACTTCCTTCCGCCCGCGAGGAACAGGGGGACAAATAGTATATTTTTTAAGCTTTATGAAATTCGAATTTGAAAGCGGGCATGCTCAGAGTGGCTCCTTTGAAAAGGAGGGGGGCACTTTTGGGGATCTGTTCGTTGCTCAGACGTAGACAATCAGTCTGATAAGGGGGACGACCCGAACGATTCCGGAAGAGGGTCTCTATGGCAATACCATTGTCCATGGAAAATGACAAAGCGGATTCGGAAGTCCAAACGGGATTCGTGATGCCGAAAGAAGTCGCCGTCGAAGGCGTGCCATCGCCCACCGGTGCTGATATCGACGTTCGCAAACGGGCCGGCGGCCGATTCGCAGTACTTCGATTCTCCGGCCGGAACAACAAGAAGCTCGCCAAAGAATCCGAAACCAAGCCCCGAGCCTGGATGGAACCGAAGGGTTTCGCTGCAGACGAATCGCCCGAAGCCAGTGGTGTCGAATCCGCGTCCTACGATCCGCCCTTCACCCCCGGCCCACTACGTCGGAACGAAGTCCTGATCCGGTTGAAGTAGTACATGAGCAACCACCCCTCATCCACGAACGACCGCCGAACCTCAGCAACCAAAGCCCAGGCGTCGGCCAGTTCATTTGCATTTAGTTCATACAGCGAAGCCACATGCCGTCGAGGAATTACCAGCGTGTGGTACTCCGCCACCGGATACCGGGGCCGACGCGCACTCTAGGCAGACTGGGCTAGCGCGGTAAATCAATATACGCGATCCTGGTTTCATTGACTTTGTGTCCTTGAAATCACAATTGGAGCGATCGCGTTGGCCAAGAAAAAGAAAACCGATTTCGATGTCGAAAGCATCCTACAGGACTTTGCTGATCTGCCTGATCCTCGATCGCATATTAATCAGCGGCACCTTCTTGGAGACGTGATCGTTATCAGCATCATGGCAGTCATCGCTGGTGCTGAAGGCCCCAAGGCAATCGGTGTGTGGGCCAAGAGCAATGAGGATTGGCTAGCCGATCGACTTCAACATCCTAATGGAATTCCATCGCATGACACGATTGGTCGTGTGTTGAAGACAATCAAACCATCTGCGTTCCAAGTGTGCTTTGAACGTTGGATCAAGCATCTCTCGGGCAACCGCGACAAGGGTAAGCTGGATGTCATTGCCATTGATGGCAAGCCTCTGCGCCGCAGTCACGACAAGGCTGCTGACCTCGGCCCAC
>NZ_ANOH01000429.1 GCF_000346505.1 Aporhodopirellula sallentina SM41 | reverse complement strand
CGAGAACCAAGATCCAACTCGCCGAGAAACAGCAGGCCGTCAACTGCGGGGGACTTGCCGCGATCGTCGAGCTCATAAAAACGCTTGCCCTCCGAAAGGAACTCAACCGAGCGGCCAATGTGCTGAAGATGCATCTTCCCTATGACGAAGCCGATCACATTCTCAATATCGCACTGAACTTGCTTGCCGGCGGGACCTGCCTGGATCACATCGAACACCGACGCAATGACGAAGCCTATCTCGATGCCCTCGGAGCCGAGCGTATCCCCGATCCGACCACAGCCGGTGACTTTTGTCGGCGATTCAGCCACACGAAATTGATCCAAGTGATGCAGGCGATCAATCGTGTTCGGCAGTCGGTCTGGAGAGAGCAGGAAGACAGCTTCTTTGATTGTGCGACCATCGAAGCCGACGGCACGATGGTCGAAACTGCCGGCGAAAAGAAGGAAGGCATCGGAATCAGCTACAAGGGACAGTGGGGTTATCATCCTCTGGTGGTGACGCTCGCCGAAACTCAGGAGTTGCTTTACATTCACAATCGCCCTGGCAATCGAGTCAGCGAAGAAGATTCAGCACACTTCTACGACTTGGCGATCGAACAATGCCAACAGGCGGGCTTTCGAAGAATCGTCCTGCGTGGCGATACGGCATTTTCTTCGACCGAGCATTTGGATCGCTGGGATGATTCGGGCGTGAAATTTGTCCTTGGCTACTCGGCACACCGGAATCTTTGCCAGATCGCCGATTCCTTGCCAAAATCCGCATGGAAACGGCTCGATCGATCCTCAGCGAGTCCAGCCAATCAGGCGACGCGTGCGAAACGTCCGAAAGTGAAGGAGCGCATCGTGGTCGCGGGTGGCTACAAGAACAAACGACTGACCGGTGAGAGTTACGCCGAATTCGAGTACCGTCCCACGGCATGCGAGAAGCCATACCGAATGGTTGTCGTGCGGAAAGACATTGATGTGACCAGTGGGCAGCAATTGTTGTTCACTGAAGAAAAGTACTTCTTTTACATCAGCAATGAATCTTCCGACGATGTCCCCGCTCGCGAAGTGATTCGTGCCAGTAACAAACGTTGCGACCAAGAAAACACGATCAGTCAACTGAACGCCAGCGGCGCTCTCAGCGCTCCGCTGGACAATTTAGAGAGCAACATGGCCTACATGGTGTTCGCGTCACTGGCTTGGACGTTGAAAACATGGAGCGGAATGCTGATCCGGGTCAAAGGCAACCAAGGTCAGCGGCGAGTCCGACGAGAAGCACGCAACCGCATCGTTCGGATGGAATTCTGGACGTACTTGAACACGCTGATGCTCCTTCCAGCACAAGTCATTCGTTCATCGCGTCGGCGAGTCTTTCGCTTGCTGACTTATCGCCCGACAGTGGACCTGCTGATGATGATGCATGACCACATTGGTCAGCCGTTGCGCTGTTGACGAACGACTCATCGAAGCCGAAGTCCGGATGCTTCGGTCCGCCGCGGCGCCTAACCCAGAAGAGAATCCAACCATGCAAACCGCCAACACCAACCAACGACAAGCGGGGCTACCGGTCTGCCACGAGTTT